>NZ_JAHLKN010000026.1:0-424875 GCF_021498065.1 Mycetohabitans sp. B3
CTTTGTCGACACCTATTCGAAGGTGGCATTGGCCAAGCTCTATGATCGCAAGACACCGCTGCCGGCGGCTGACTTACTCAATGATCGCGTTGTCCCATTCTTCGACAGTTTCGGCATCCCGCTGCTGCGCGTGCTCACGGATCGTGGCACCGAATACTGTGGCAACCCCGAGCATCACGAATATGTGCGATTCACAGACATCGTTTCAACTAAAATGAGGCGATGGACCGAGAGATTGCCGCGCGATTACGTTGGGTGCACATGTATCACGAGGCCGGCGTTGCCGGCCTCGTGTGTGCGCGGTGTGGCATCTCTCGACCGACACTTCGCAAATGGCTACGCCGCTATCAGCAAGCCGGCGAAGCCGGTCTCCAATCCCAAAGCCGCCGTCCACACCGAAGTCCAAACCAGAAGGTTTCTGAGAGCGATCGAGCAACGATCCTCCGACTGCGTGCCGAGCACAAAGGCGCGCGGCGGATCCAAAATGAGCTGCGATTGCATGAGCAAAGAGAACTATCCCTCGCGACCATTCACAAGATCTTGTGCCAGGCGCGTGTGACGCCATTGATTCGACCCAGGCGAGCAGCGCAGCCCAAACGTTATAGCCGTCCAGTTCCGGGCGATTGCGTCCAGATGGACACGATGAAGATCGCACGGGGCGTCTATCAGTACACCGCCGTCGACGATTGTTCTCGCTTGCGTGTACTAGCCGTCTATTCGCGCAGAAATGCACGTAATACGTTGCTTTTTCTTGATCGCGTCATCGAGGAAATGCCGTTTCCGATTCAACGTATCCAGACGGATCGGGGCAGCGAGTTCTTCGCCGAATCAGTGCAGCGGTGCCTGATGAGCGAGTGCATCAAATTCCGACCGATCCCACCACGTTCGCCACACCTCAATGGCAAGGTCGAGCGTTCGCAACTCACTGACTTGAACGAATTCTGGCCCCGTCATGGCCTGACCGAAGGCACGATCGAAGAGCAAATTGAACAGTGGCAGTTCGACTATAACTGGCGCCGCCCGCACGGATCACTCGGTGGCAAGACGCCTGTCGATTGCATAGCAGAACTGGGCGAACTGACACCCCTCTCGGAAGAGGTAGTTGGTGCCTACGACGAACTGAAAGAGCGCGTTCAACACCGCGAATGGCGGCTCGACAAGACCCTTGCTAAACATCACCGGAGCGTGTTGGAACTCGTGGCTCAGATAGGAGATACAAGTTCCAACACGTCACGAAAACGGCCCTCTAAAAAGTGAAACGATGTCTGTGAATCGCACACGTGATGTGATGCTGGCGGCCGACGAAACGCGCCGCTTCGCAACTGAAATCGGCCTGAAGTCGCAGACGACGCCGGTGTGCAGTCCACAGAGTAACGGCATGGCTGAGAGCTTCGTGAAGACGATGAAGCGCGATTACGTGGCCTTTATGCCAAAATCGGATGCGGCGACGGCCGTGCCCAATCTCGCCATTGCGTTTGAGCATTACAACGAAAAGCATCCCCATAGCGCGCTGAAATATCGCTCACCGCGCGAGTTTCGACGCACCGTGGATTCATCAACCGTAGCGTGAGGTCGTGTCCGGGGCTACTGGGTCAACTCCAGTCAAAAAATTCGCCTGGGTATGCCTTGCGATAGAAAATTGGCATGAGTTGAGCATGGGTTGCAGGTGCATTGGGTGTACGCCCGATGCGCCGGCCGCAAGCCGCGCGGAGCCATTAAAAGCATCCCAAACTGTCGTGTCAAGGCGATTCACAGGCGTACCCGGAGCATTCCTGAATCCAAAGAAAACACCCCGCGGCTTATGCATGCGGGGTGTTCGGTAGCACGACTGAGCCACGGCAAGCGGCTCGCTGCAAGTTCTTTGCGCTGTGTCGCACTCCAGTGCGCCCAGCGCACGGCGCTACCCGGGTTTCAGTGCTTGACGACTTCGCTACTCGCTTCCTTCTTTGTCTCCGCAACCGGTGCAGGCTTGGTGTCCTCTTCCGGCAGCGCATCCGGCATCCGCTCGAGCGCCAGTTCCAACACCTTGTCGATCCAACGCACCGGCACGATTTCGATGCTGTTCTTCACCGTATCCGGAATCTCGGCGAGATCCTTCACGTTCTCTTCCGGAACCAGCACGAGTTTGATGCCGCCGCGGTGCGCAGCCAGCAATTTCTCCTTCAGTCCACCGATCGGCAGTACTTCACCACGCAGCGTGATCTCGCCGGTCATCGCGACGTCAGCGCGCACCGGGATGCCGGTCAACACCGACACCAGCGCGGTCGTCATCGCAATGCCCGCGGAAGGACCGTCCTTCGGCGTCGCGCCTTCCGGCACGTGGATGTGGATGTCCCTCTTCTCGAACCCCTCATCCGTGATGCCCAGCCGACGCGAGCGCGAACGCACGACCGAGCGGGCGGCCTCGACGGACTCCTTCATCACATCGCCGAGCGAGCCGGTACGTATCACGTTGCCCTTGCCGGGCATCAGCGCCGCCTCAATCGTCAGCAAGTCGCCGCCGACTTCCGTCCATGCGAGCCCAGTGACCTGGCCAATCTGGTTTTCCTTCGCCGCCAGCCCGAAGTCGAACTTGCGCACGCCCAGGAACGTATCTAGGTTGCCGCCATCGACCGTGATCGCGCCATCCGCCTTCTTCAGCAGCAGCATCTTCACGACCTTGCGGCAGATCTTCGATACTTCGCGCTCAAGCGAGCGCACCCCCGCCTCGCGTGTGTAGTAACGGATAATGTCGCGAATCGCCGCTTCGGTCACATCGATCTCGCCTTCCTTCAGCCCATTGTTGCGCTTTTGTTTAGGCAGCAGGTAGCGCTGCGCGATGTTGACCTTTTCGTCTTCGGTGTAGCCGGACAGCCGGATCACTTCCATCCGGTCCAGCAATGGCGCCGGAATATTCAGCGAATTCGACGTCGCCACGAACATCACGTCCGACAGATCGAAATCGACCTCGACGTAGTGATCTGCGAACGTGTGGTTCTGTTCCGGATCCAGCACCTCGAGCAACGCGGACGATGGGTCGCCGCGATAATCCATCCCCATCTTATCAACTTCGTCGAGCAGAAACAGCGGATTGCGTACGCCCACCTTCGTCAGACTCTGCAGGATTTTGCCCGGCATCGATCCGATGTAAGTGCGACGGTGACCGCGAATCTCGCTCTCGTCATGCACGCCACCGAGCGCCATGCGCACGAACTTGCGGTTCGTTGCGCGCGCAATCGACTGCCCAAGCGAGGTCTTACCCACGCCGGGAGGCCCGACCAGGCACAGGATCGGTGCCTTCACTTTGTCCACGCGTTGCTGAACCGCCAAATACTCGAGGATGCGCTCCTTCACCTTTTCGAGACCGAAATGGTCTTCGTCCAACACACGTTCGGCATTCGCCAAGTCGTTGTTGACCTTGCTCTTCTTGCGCCACGGTAGGCCGATTAACGTCTCGATGTAGTTGCGCACCACCGTGGCTTCGGCGGACATCGGCGACATCAGCTTCAGCTTCTTGAGTTCAGCATCCGCCTTTTTCTTCGCCTCCTTCGGCATACGCGCAGCCGTGATCCGCTTCTCGAGTTCCTCAATGTCGGCGCCATCCTCGCCCTCGCCGAGCTCCTTCTGGATCGCCTTGACCTGCTCGTTCAGATAATACTCGCGCTGGCTCTTTTCCATCTGACGCTTCACGCGCCCACGGATGCGCTTCTCGACCTGCAGGATGTCGATTTCGGCTTCGAGTTGCGCAAGCAAGTGCTCCAGGCGCTCAACAACAGGAAACATCTCCAGGATGTTTTGCTTCTGGTCCAGCTTCAGCGGCAGATGCGCGGCGATCGTATCGGCCAAGCGCCCAGCCTCGTCGATGCCGGACAGTGACGTCAGAATCTCGGGGGGGATCTTCTTGTTAAGCTTCACATACTGGTCGAATTGCGACACGATTGCGCGTCGCAGCGCCTCGGTCTCCGCGCTGTCGGCACGGTCCGGCTCCAGCGGCATCAATTCGCACGAGAACATCGTCTCCTGCTCTTCGATCGACAATGTCTTGGCTCGCTGCAGCCCCTCGACCAGCACCTTCACAGTGCCGTCCGGCAGCTTCAGCATTTGCAGGATATTGGCGACGCATCCGACCTCATAGAGGTCCTTTTCAGTTGGTTCGTCCTTCGCAGCAGCCTTTTGCGCGACCAGCATAATATGCTTGCCGCCTTCCATTGCTGCTTCGAGGGCCTTAATCGATTTCGGGCGGCCAACAAACAGCGGTATCACCATGTGCGGGAACACGACCACATCTCGCAGCGGAAGCAGCGGCAAAGTGGTGCGTTCAGTCGGGAGAAGTTGGCTTCCTGACATTTCTATCCCCAGTGTGGAATCAGTTCGTTCGAAAGTTGAGGCAATAACGCCGTATTGCAAGCTTCGGGGCGCGGACAGATGCAGAAACTTCCAATCCGAGTCGCAGGATGCGCAAAAGTTTGGGACCGCTCCACTTTAAACGAAAAAAGCCGTCCACGTCGCCATGAACGGCCCTCGCCACGCAGGCGCGTCGCCGATCAATTGCTCCCAGCTACCTTTGGCGTGTCTTCATAGATCAGCAATGGCTTGCCATCACCGTCGATGACGTTCTCATCGATAATAATCTTGCTGACCCCTTTAAGCGTTGGCAGCTCGTACATTACATCTAGCAATGCCTGTTCCAAGATCGAGCGCAAGCCGCGCGCGCCGGTCTTGCGGCGAATCGCCTTTTTCGCGACCGCCTGCAGCGCCGTGGGCCGAATCTCGAGCTCCACCCGCTCCATGTTGAACAGCTTATGATACTGCTTGACCAACGCGTTCTTCGGCTCAACTAGGATTTTCATCAGCGCGGCCTCGTCGAGCTTGCCCAGCGTCGCGACAACCGGCAGGCGGCCGATGAGTTCGGGAATCAAGCCGAATTTAATCAAATCTTCCGGCTCGACATCCCGCAGCACCTCGCCTGCGTCGCGGTCCTGCTTACTCTTCACACTGGCCCCAAAACCAATACCGGTCTTCTCGGTACGGTTCGTGATCACTTTTTCGAGGCCATCGAACGCTCCCCCGCAAATGAACAGGATGTTGGTCGTATCGACCTGGATAAAGTCCTGGTTCGGATGCTTGCGGCCACCTTGCGGTGGCACCGACGCCATCGTGCCCTCGATCAGCTTGAGCAGCGCCTGCTGCACACCTTCACCCGATACGTCACGGGTAATCGACGGGTTATCCGATTTGCGGCTGATCTTGTCGATCTCATCGATGTAAACGATGCCGCGCTGCGCCTTTTCGACCTCGTAGTTACAATTTTGCAGCAGCTTCTGAATAATGTTCTCGACGTCCTCGCCGACGTACCCCGCCTCCGTTAGCGTGGTCGCGTCCGCGATCACGAACGGCACGTTCAGCAGTCTTGCAAGCGTTTGTGCGAGCAGCGTCTTGCCTGACCCAGTCGGCCCAATCAACAGAATATTGCTCTTGGACAACTCGACGTCGTCCTTCTTGTCGAGATGCTTCAGACGCTTGTAGTGGTTGTACACCGCCACCGCGAGAATCTTCTTCGCGCGCTCCTGCCCGATCACGTATTGATCGAGAATCTCCCGTATTTCCAGCGGGCTGGGCAGATCCGACCGGGTGATCCCCGCATCGCCGGACGCGCCGGCTGCCTCGTCACGGATGATTTCGTTGCACAAGTCAATGCATTCATCACAAATAAAGACCGACGGTCCCGCAATGAGTTTCTTGACCTCGTGCTGACTCTTTCCGCAAAACGAGCAGTACAGCAGCTTCTCGCTATTCGAACCTTTCTTGTCCGCCATAAATATATAAGCCTCCGGACACTTCTTTCATATCATACGCCGATTGACCACCCCCAGCAGTGCGAAACCGGTCATCAGTCCATTGTCGGCGGTTTTCTGGCGGCACCTATCGGTGAAATCCCGCCCAACACAACAGCGGGCCCCTGTAACAAGTGCCGCATCACGGACGCTTATGCAACACCTGGTCGATTAACCCATAGGCCTGCGCGTCCTCGGCTGACATGAAATTGTCGCGATCGGTATCCCGCTGGATCCGCTCGATCGGTTGCCCAGTATGCTGCGCGAGTAGGTTGTTCAGGCGCTCCTTCAAAAACAGGATCTCGCGCGCCTGGATTTCGATATCGGACGCCTGGCCGCGCGCGCCGCCCAGCGGCTGGTGAATCATCACGCGCGCATTAGGCAGCGCAATGCGCTTGCCTTTCCCGCCAGCGGCGAGCAGGAACGCGCCCATGCTGGCCGCCAGACCCATGCACAGCGTGGTCACATCCGGCTTGATGAACTGCATCGTATCGTAGATCGCCATGCCGGCCGACACCGAGCCGCCCGGGCTGTTAATGTACAGGCTGATGTCCTTGTCCGGATTTTCGCTTTCGAGAAACAGCAATTGAGCAACGACCAAATTCGCGCTCTGGTCGTTCACTTCGCCCACCAGAAAGACCAGCCGCTCCTTGAGCAGGCGCGAATAGATATCGTAGGCACGCTCACCCCGGCCGCTCGTCTCGACGACCATCGGCACAAGGCCCAGGGCCTGGGCCTCAAAATCCCGAGGCGCGTGCGTGGCGAGTTGATTCAGCAAATCTGCGCGGAACGTCATGCGTCTGTCCTTCTGTTTGGAGTGGTTCGATGCTTCGGTGATACAACGATAACCGGAATGCCAAAACTGCGCACAAATGGTAAGCGGCGTACGAAACCGTCTATTCGACCGTTTCGCCCGCCGCCCTGTTGCGCCGCCGTTACGCCTGAGCCGCCTGCGAGGCGTTCGCCAGTTCCTCGAAGTCGACTTCCTTATCGGTCACCTTCGCCTTGCTCAGCACAAAGTCAACGACGTTGCTCTCGACCACGTACGCTTCCATCTCGGCAAGGCGCTGCTGGTTCGAATAATACCAGCGCACGACTTCCTTTGGGTCCTCGTAGCTCTTCGCGAATTCGTCCACCTCGGCCCGGATCTGCTCGGGTTTCGCCTCCAGCTTATGCTCCTTGACCAACTCGGCCAGGATCAACCCGAGCTTTACGCGGCGCTCGGCCTGCTCCTTAAACATCTCGGCCGGGATCGGGGCTTTCGCCGCATCGGGCACGCCGCGTTGCGCCAAATCCTGACGGGCCATTTCGACCAGGCGCTGCTGGTCCTGCTCAATCAGCGCATTCGGCGCATCCAACTCAGCGAGCTTCAACAGCGCATCCATTACCTGATTCTTCAGGATGGCCTGCGTGCGGCGCTTCGCCTCGCGTTCCAAATTATCTTTGATCTCCGCCCGCATCTTCGTCAAATCGCCATCCGCGATACCGAGCGACTTCGCAAATTCCGTGTCGATTTCGGGCTGATGGGGCCATTCGACCTTCTTGGCGGTGATCGTAAAACGCGCGGTCTTACCCGCCACTTCCTTGCCATGATAATCGTCGGGGAACTTCAGGTCGAATTCTCGCGACTCGCCCGCCTTCATGCCCAGCGCCGCCTGCTCGAACTCCGGCAACATCCGGCCTTCGCCGAGCACGAACGCGAAGTCCTCGGCACTGCCGCCGGCAAACGCCTCGCCATCGATCTTGCCTACGAAGTCGACTGTCACGCGATCGCCATTCTGCGCGCTGACCTCGTCGCCGCCTGTGCCATGCTCGCCCGCCTCGCCGCGGGGGTGGAAATGCACCCGCTGCTTGCGCAGAATGTCGAGGGTACGGTCGATCTCTGCGTCGCTGATCGTCGTCGTCTTGCGCTCGATTTCCGCGCTCGAGATGTCGCCAAGCTTCACTTCCGGATAGACCTCGAACGTCGCATCAAACGCATACGCGTCGTCCTGCGCCGGTTCCTGCTTCGCCGCGAAGCTCGGTTGTCCCGCCACGCGCAGGTTCTCCGCGCGGCTAATGTCGAAGAACTCCTTGCCAATCTTGTCGCTGAGCACTTCCGCCTCAACCTGGCCGGCGTACTGCTGCGTGACCATCTTCAGCGGCACTTTGCCGGGACGGAAACCAGGCATGCGGACATTCTTCGCCAGCTTGCGGATACGCGCGTCGATTTCCTTTTGAACGACCTCCTTCGGCAGCGAAATTGTCACGCGCCGTTCGAGTTTGCCGAGGTTTTCTACAACGTTAGCCATGAATTCAATCCGTCCTAAAGTGTTCGAGCGTCTGGTTCTCCGTGCGCCAGGCGACCGGCGGCCCGATACCAGGGAACGCGCGCGGTGGCACAGCCAGTCGGGTCTGGAAAGCCAGATAGTTTAGCAAACTATTGACTCGTGACGTCGGAAATCGCGGTTTTACTCCGTCTGGCGCACGATTTTGCCCATGCACCGCGCGGCGTCGTGCCTACGCTACGGATGGCAGCGCGCGCCGCGTTTGGTAAGCTTCGGTTCACCCCGTTGTCGAGCGGTCAACCCCAAGACACTAGGAGACAGGTTGTTCCGATGCCTGCTTCTTCATCTCATCGCACCGATGCTCGCCCGGCTGCCGCCACGGCTGTGCAGCCACCCCATGCCGGGACCCGGCATGGCGCACCCGTTATGCCACGCTGCTGGAGGCTGCACGCGGACATGCCGACCACGTTGCTGTCCGGCGCACTCGATTCCGACGCGCTGGCGCGGCTAAGCGAGCATTTCGCCCGCTGCTTTTCGCCAGTGCCGGGCCCCATGTCGCTGGATTCGGCCATTCGCAACGCACCGACGCTGCTCAACGATACCGCGGAGCAGCGTCGGTGCGTCAAATTCCCCTCTCTACGCTAGACTCTTCAACAGGAGCGCCATGACTTCTGCCGACCAATCCGGCCTGACCCAGTTCCTCACCTACCGCATACACGTGCTCAACAAGCTGTCCGAGCGCGGCATCAGCGAGCTTTATCAGCGCAAAATCGGCATATCGATCGCCGAGGCGCGCGTGATCGCAGCCGTCGGCGCATTCGGGCCGTTCTCGGTCATGGAACTGGCCCGGCACGCCAATCTCGACAAGAGCCAGGCAAGCCGCGCCGCGGAAGCCTTGATGCGGCGCGCGCTACTGCAGCGCCAAGCAAGCCGCGACGATGGACGTATCGTCGTCGTGTCGCTGACCCCGACCGGGCGTGCGCTGTATCGCAAAATCATGCCGATCGCGCGGCGCTGGAACGACGACATGTTCGCTGTGCTTGGCGAGCGCGAGCATGCCCAACTGAGCCGGCTGCTCGATAAGGTGATTGCCGCAGCGCGCCACGCGAAGGTATTGACGGCACAGAAAACGATTAAACCGCGCGTCAAACGCGCGAGCGCGTCGTCACGCTAGCCGCGCTCGCGGCCGGCGCCGCGCGCATCGGGCGCAAGCCGGGCGGCCGCCTTGACGCCGGCATCAAGCGCATACTCAGCGGCGGCATTCTGATTGTCGAATATCGCGTCGATCATCTGCCGCATGACCCACCCCTCGCGCAGCTTCGCGTCAAGCCGAGAAATGAAGTAAGTGGACGTCCATTCGCCTGGCCGCGTCGAACTCTGCATCGTGCGAACGATAAAATTGCCGACGATCCTTTCGGCCATCTGATTATCCTGCAAAGGGGTAGCGGGTTGCCGACGATGACGGCACGATCGGCACGCGGGCGTAGCTCAGCCCGGCACACGGCCCGCTGCTCGCGCACGGCCCTCGCCGGCGCCCTGATAGCGGCCGTGAGGTACGCCGGCGATAGATCTGTGGTGCGAGGAAGGGGACTCGAACCCCTACACCCTTGCGGGCGTCAGGACCTAAACCTGGTGCGTCTACCAATTTCGCCATCCTCGCATCCAGGGGCGCATTGCACGCCACCCGGTTGTGCTGTTCTGCGTCGCCGAAGGTCGATCAGCCTGACCCGAGCGCTGCAAGGACAAGATTCTAACCGATTCGCCGCGCGTTGTCTGCACCGCGTGTACGGGCAATGTTAAACTTTGGTGCTTTGCGCGTGGTACACGCCGCGCGCGCTCTTGCACGTTTCGCTTCGCGTGAATATCGACGATTATTGCCAGCAAAAGGCGGCCCCGGCCGGATCCAGCACGTATTATGCGCTGCGGCGGGCGCCGCTGACCGCGCAGCCGTTGTTGACCGCGCTGTACGCATTGCATCGGGAGCTGGCTGAAAGCGTCAGCGAGGTGAGTGACCCCGCCGTCGGGCGCGCCAAACTCGCCTGGTGGCAGAGCGAATTCGGCGCCCTCGCACAGGATGCGCCGACCCATCCGGTGACGCAGGCGATCGCCCGCCAGTACGCTAGCACGGCGCCGGTCGGAACGTTCATGACGTGGCTGTCCGGTTACCAAATGGACTTGGACCAGGCACGCTATCTCGATTTCGCGGGACTGCACCGTTACGTGGAGCAGGTGGGCGCTGCATTGGCAAATACTGTGGCCGGGGTCACCGCGCGCGAGCCGGCCAGCCTAGCGTCATGGGCCCCGGCGCTCGGGCGGGCGTTGCTGCTTGCCGATATCGTCGAGCGCACCGGCGAGGACGCGCGACGCGGCCGTATCTACATCCCGATTGATGAAATGCAGCGATTCGGCGTGACAGCCGCCGACATCCTGCATCGTCGCTACGGCGAAGGCTTCACGCAATTGATGTCGTTCCAGGTCGAGCGTGCGCGTCGCGCGCTCACCGAGGCGCTCGGCGCGATGCCGGCCGCCGAGCACCGGACGCAGCGCGTGCTCCGCGCGCAAGCCGCCATGTCGCTGGCGCTGCTGCACGAACTCGAGGCAGAAGACTATCGCGTGCTGCATCAGCGCATCGCGCTAACGCCGCTGCGCAAGTTGTGGATTGCCTGGTGCACGCGCTGACGCACTTTTGCCCGCAACGGCACCCATCCCCGGGCGCCCGTCATCTCCGGGCGCCTGCTCAGCGCAACAACCCCGGCAACCTATCAAACCGTGCACCAAGCACGGGGGCGGCCTCGATACCCCACCCCTGCTGCAGCACCGTCGCATAAAGCGAGCGGAAATCGATACCGAGAGGCAGATAGCCGTCACCATCGAGCTGGCTCAGTTGCGGCGCGACACCATAGAATCCGCCCCGCACGCGTCCACCGGCAACGAAGTGTGCGGCAACGGTACCGTGTTCGGTGCCGCCATCGGCGTTTTCGTCGGCACGGCGGCCGAATTCCGCATATGTCATGACCAGCGCTGACTCCCAACAGCCGAGTTCTGTCAACGCGCCGCGCAGCGCGACCATGCCATCGGCCAACTGTGCGAGCAACGCGGCATGCCGTGCCGGCTGATTATGGTGGGTGTCGAAACCGCTCAACGTAAGCCGAATCACGGGTGGGGCATGCGTCGGATCGTGGCGCGCGAGAGCAAGCCGCTGCATAGCGTGACTGATTGCCGTGCCGAACGCGTCACGGGCAAAGCGGGTCGCAAACTGATCGCCGAGATCCCCATATTCGGGCGATGGCCCCCGCCTGGGTAATCGCCCCTGCTCTCGCGAAGGTCCGGGCCCAGGCAATTCCTCTCCTGGCAACGGTAGCTGCACTGACAATGGCGACTGCCCTGGCGACGGCGGTTGCCCCGCCGATGGTGCGAAGGCTCGGGCCAGCCAGCCGTCATGCCAGTATTCGTGCGATGCCGATGCGGTTTCCCAGATTTCCCGTGAACGGTAGTGAGACAGGTTCGGCCGCGGGTAGCCCACGCCTTGCACGATGGCGAGCGACGCGTCGTCCCACCACGGCTTCAGCGCGGCCAACGACGGATGCAGGCCGGTGCCCCCGTTAAGCGGAATCACTTGTTCGCGCGCGATCCCAATCGTCGGCCTTAGCTGCCGATAGCGCGGATCCTCATACGGAATGACTGTATTCAACGCATCGTTGCCGCCACTAAGCTCGATCAGGATCAACGTCATCCGGTGGGCCGGCGCTTCACGGCCACGCGCGGCAACCATTGCATGTGGCGCCCGCGCCGCAAGTAGCCCCGGCGAGCCGGGTACGCACAGTGCGCACAGCGCGGCGCCACCAACAGTAAGAAATTGTCTCCGATGCACGGTCTGGCAAGGTTAGCTGGCGTTCAAAACGCTTGATGAGAATCCGTCAGCGCCGCAGCATCATGATCGCGCGGCGGCCAAGCTTATCGCTTGTACAATTCGCGCACGGCATCTTCGATATGCTGGCGCAGCAAACGCCGCTCTTCCGGTGTCATGCGTCCATCGCGTCTGCGCTGCTGGTCGAACTCGGTGGGCACGGCGGAGCGATTCGCCGCCTCGCTGGTAGGCGGCTGGGCCGGCTTGGGCGGCGTGTACCAGTGTAGCCCCTTGGGAGGCGACGGCCGCTCGCGGTTATCTTGCGCAAACGCCGGACTCGTGTGGACGATTGGGCCGGTTACGGCACCGCCCAGGGCAAGCCCGAGCGCGCCTGCCCTGACGTATCGCACCCACCCCGTCATGTCGTTCCCTTCGTTGCTTGCGACAATATCTTGCTCTTCGTTGCGACCATAGGACCCTTGCTTATAACGAAGTCTACGCGTGGCCGGTTTACCACATGCGTCGGCATGGGTAAATTTTGTAACCTTGTGTAACCCTATAATGAAGCCCACCTCGTGTTCGGTCCTAACGCGCTAAGATTCCGCCATGGAAACCAAAAGCCCATCAAAAATTCTCGTGGTCGATGACGATCCTCGTTTGCGCGACCTGTTGCGTCGCTATCTAGGCGAACAGGGCTTCAACGTATATGTGGCGGAAAACGCGCCTTCGATGAACAAGCTGTGGGTCCGCGAGCGCTTCGACCTGCTCGTGCTCGACCTGATGCTGCCTGGTGAGGACGGCCTGTCGATCTGCCGCCGCTTACGCGGCAGCAACGACCGCACGCCGATCATCATGCTTACCGCAAAGGGAGAGGATGTGGATCGCATCGTTGGCCTCGAAATGGGAGCGGACGATTATCTCCCGAAACCGTTCAATCCTCGCGAGCTTGTTGCGCGCATTCATGCGGTATTGCGTCGCCAAGCGCCATCGGAGTTGCCCGGCGCGCCATCAGAGACAGCGGAAGTGTTCGAGTTCGGCGAGTTCGCGCTGAACCTGGCCACCCGTACGCTGACCAAGAATGGGCAGGAGATCCCGCTGACCACCGGCGAGTTTTCGGTGCTAAAGGTGTTTGCGCGCCATCCGCGCCAGCCGCTGTCGCGAGAAAAGCTGATGGAGCTGGCGCGCGGCCGCGAATATGAGGTATTCGACCGCAGCCTCGACGTGCAGATCTCGCGACTACGCAAGCTAATCGAGCCCGATCCGGGCAGCCCGCGCTTCATCCAGACCGTGTGGGGCTTGGGCTACGTGTTCATTCCCAATGGCGCTGCCTGAACATGCACCGCGCGATACACGTCCCGGCTTGACGGCTCATTACACTAACGCCCTCCTACGATGCGCATCGACCGTCGGTTACTAACGCTCGCGTTCGGCGGTTTATTCTGGCGCACCTTCCTGCTGATTGCTTTATTGATCGCAGTGAGTTTAGCCTCATGGTTCCAGAGTTTCCGGGTGATCGAGCGTGAGCCGCGCGCCGAGCGCGTCGCGATGCAACTGGTGGCGATCGTCAAGCTTACGCGCACTGCGCTGCTGTACTCTGACCCGGATCTGCGGCGCGCGCTGCTGCAGGACCTGGAAAGCAACGAGGGCGTCCGGGTCTACCCGCGCGAGCCCACCGATGTGTACGCGCTACAGCCGGACAAATTATTGACGCGGCTGATCGAGAAGAATATTCGCGCACGGCTCGGCGAGGATACTATCGTCGCCCAGTCGGTCAATGACATACCGGGCGTGTGGATCAGCTTCAAAATCGATGACGACGACTACTGGGTCGCGCTGGACCGGGAGCAGCTCGACACCGTCACCGGCCTACAATGGTTCGGCTGGGGCACGTTTGCGCTGGCACTGTCGCTGTTCGGAGCGGCATTTATCACGAGTCTAGTGAACCGGCCGTTCTCGCGGCTGGCGATGGCGGCACGCCGCGTCGGCCAGGGACAGACGCCGGGGCCGCTGCCCGAACGTGGGCTCGGCGTCGCAGCCGAGACAAACCGCAGCTTTAACCAGATGGTTCGCGATTTGCAGCAACTCGAGGCGGACCGCGCGCTGATGCTTGCCGGCATCTCGCACGATTTGCGCACGCCGCTGGCCCGCCTGCGGCTCGAAACCGAAATGAGTCCGTCGGACGACACGACGAAAGCCGCGATGATCGATGATATCGAGCAGATGGACAGGATTATCGGTCGTTTCCTCGACTATGCGCGTCCGGTGCAGCGAGCGCCAGAGCGCGTCGATTTGTCCATGATCGCTAGCGAAGCAGTCACGCGTATGGCATCGGAAGATGGCGTGCGCATCACCACGCGGCTGTCGCAAGGCGCACTGGTCGACGCAGACGCAACAGATCTGCGCCGCGTGGTCGGCAACTTGCTCGAAAACGCCCGCAAGTACGGACGCAGCGCGGAGGATGGCATCCCGCACATCACGATCGAGACGCAGCTCGTGCAGGCCCGCGTCGAGTTATCGGTGCTGGACGAGGGTCCGGGCATCCCGGATGACCAACTCAGCTTGGTGACCCGCCCGTTCTACCGTGTGGATACGGCCCGCAGCCAGGCCGATGGCACCGGGCTGGGCATGGCGATCGTGCAGCGACTCGTCAGTCGCTACCGCGGCTCGCTGCGGCTGCGCAATCGCGTGCCCGGCCCGGGGCTGGAGGTCACGATCGATTTTCCGCTCAGCCGCAATGGCCGTCCAGAGTCGGTCTGATACGCGCATCGGCGCATGAAGGCCACCCTCGGCGCAACGCCAACACGCGGCCGATTGCACCTTCGGGCGGATGCCGGCGGACGGCAGCGCCCGACGCCACACCCTTGCTTGCCGCAGCAGCGGCGTCTCAGTAGCTGGCGAGCAGCACTACGGCCTGTGCCTCAATGGCCTCGCCGCGACCGAGATAGCCTAGCTTTTCGTTAGTCTTCGCCTTGACGTTGACCGCGTCGCCGCCCAGGCTAAGATCCGCCGCAATGTTCTCGCGCATCGCCGGAATATGTTTGGCCAGCTTGGGTTGCTGCGCAATCACCGTGCTATCCACGTTGACGATGCGATAGCCCGCTTGCGCCACCCGCTGCGCCGCCTCGCGCAGCAGCACCCGGCTGTCGGCGCCGGCAAAGTGCGGATCGGTATCGGGGAAATGACGGCCGATGTCACCCAGCGCCGCAGCGCCGAGCAGCGCATCAGTGATCGCGTGCAGCAGCGCATCGGCGTCCGAATGGCCGAGCAGCCCGCATTCGTAGGGCACCGTCACGCCGCCGAGTATCAGCGGCCGCCCCGGCACGAGCGCATGCACGTCGTAGCCCTGGCCAATTCGCAAATTCATTTGTCGCTCTCCTGCTGGGTTGAGTGGACTGCGCGCCGCGGCAAGCTGAGCGTGGCGCGACGGGCGTAGCAGTGTTCAGCGCGCCGCATCATGCGTGAGGAACGCTTCGGCTAGCGCGAAATCTTCCGGATACGTCACCTTGAAGTTGCGCAGGCTGCCCTGCACGACCCGAGGGGCGTAACCGAGCGATTCGAGCGCACAAGCCTCGTCGGTCACTGCATGGCCACGCGCCTGTGCCTGCACGAGCGCCTCGCGCAGCATGCCGATGCGGAACATTTGCGGCGTCTGCGCCTGCCACAGATGGTCGCGCGGCTCGGTGGCGCCGATACGCGGTGTCGCCGGGTCGTCGCTGCCCGCAGCACACTGCGACAGATTGACCCGCTTGAGTGTGTCGGCCACCGGCATCGCCACGATGCCGCCAACCGGGTCGTCCCGCACAGCGGTTACCAGCGCGCGGATCAGCCCCGGCGTAATACCCGGTCGGGCCGCATCGTGGACCAGGACCCAGTCATCGTCTCGCGCGCCGAATTCGGCCAGCGCGAGCAGCCCGTTGTGCACCGATGCGTGCCGAGTTTCGCCGCCGCAGCGCTTGACCGCGTAGCGCAACGCGCCGAAGCGCCGCGGATCGAAATAGCCATCGTCGGGCGCGAGCACCACTAGGGTTTGGGTAAACTCCGAGCATGCATCGAACGCCGCCAGCGAGTAGTACAACAGGTTGCGTCCGGCAATCGTCCGGTACTGCTTTGGGATTGGCGAACCCGCGCGCGAGCCGGTGCCGGCGCAAGGAATCAGGGCAAACAGGCGGGAGGTCACGAAAGTCGCACAATCTGTGCAGAGTCAAAATGAAAGACGGA
Source organism: Mycetohabitans sp. B3 (assembly GCF_021498065.1). Lineage (NCBI taxonomy): Bacteria > Pseudomonadati > Pseudomonadota > Betaproteobacteria > Burkholderiales > Burkholderiaceae > Mycetohabitans > Mycetohabitans sp. B3. Next base: position 16,146 of record NZ_JAHLKN010000026.1, read on the forward strand.
TTTTATAATAGACGGTTCAAGTTGCCGCCCGCAGCCCTCATTGCCTGCTCATGCCAGATTATTCCGCTACCCCGCCCGACTCACCGTCCGCCCCGTTCTCCTGCCCCGTTCCATTCATCAAGGAAGGCCATCGCTATGCGTTCGATGGCGCATCGGGGTCCGCCGATGCGCTGGCGATTGCGCGCTACTATTTGGCGTATCGTGACCGCATGCCGATGCTCACGCTGATCTGCGCGAGCGCGGTCGATGCGCAGCGCCTGCAGCAGGAAATCGGTTGCTTTGCGCCCGGTGTGCGCGTGCGGCTTCTACCAGACTGGGAAACCCTGCCATACGATACCTTCTCGCCGCACCAGGACCTGATTTCGGAACGGCTCGCCACGCTGCACGACCTGGGCGAAGGACGCTGCGACATACTCGTCGTGCCGGCCACGACCGCGTTGTATCGGATGCCGCCGGCCACGTTCATGGCCGCGTACACTTTCGAGTTCAAGCAAGGCCAGCGGTTAGACGAAGCCAAGCTCAAGTCGCGGCTTACGCTGGCCGGCTACGAGCACGTGAGTCAGGTCGTGCGTCCGGGCGAATATTGCGTGCGCGGCTCGCTGATCGATTTGTTCCCGATGGGCTCATCGCTGCCGTACCGGATCGACCTGTTCGACGACCAAGTTGATTCGATTCGCGCATTCGATCCCGATACGCAGCGCAGTCTTTACCCGGTGCGCGACGTACGCTTGCTGCCGGGACGCGAGTTCCCATTCGACGAAGCCGCACGCACTGCGTTTCGCAGTCGATGGCGTGCCGAATTCGAAGGCGATCCGTCCCGCGCGCCGATCTACAAGGACATCGGCAATGGCGTGCCGTCGGCAGGTATCGAATACTACCTGCCCCTGTTCTTCGACGACACCGCGACGCTGTTCCACTACCTGCCCGAGCACACGCATTTGGTGCTGGTCGGCGATATCGAGGCGTCGATCCGGCAGTTCAGCGACGAGACGAAGCAGCGGCACGCGTTTCTGTCGCATGATCGCGAGCGCCCGATCCTGGCGCCCGCGCGACTATTTCTATCCGAGCAGGACTTCTTCACATTGGCCAAGCCGTTTGCGCGGCTCTCGCTGGGTGCGAAGCCCTCGGACGACGCCAAGCGCTGGTCGATGCCGCTGCCGTCGCTGGCAGTCGACCGGCACGCGCACGATCCGCTCGACGCGCTGCGCCGCTATCTCGACACGGCGGGTCAGCGGGTTCTGCTCGTCGCGGAGTCAGCTGGACGCCGCGAAACCATCGCCCAATTGCTCGCCGAGCACCATCTGCGAGCGTCGCTGTTCGATTCGTTCGACGCGTTCGTACAAGGCGACGCGCCGTTCGGGCTGGCCGTTGCGCCTCTTGCATCCGGCTTCGTGCTACCGGCCGAACATATTGCGCTGGTCACCGAAACCGAGCTATACGGGCCGCTCGCGCGCCGCGCCAGCCGTCGGCGCCAGGAACAGGCCAGCGATGTCGATTCGATGGTGCGCGATCTGTCTGAACTGAAGGTCGGCGACCCTGTCGTTCATAGCCAGCACGGAATCGGACGGTACATGGGCCTGGTGACGATGGATCTGGGCGAAGGCGATACCGAGTTTCTGCACTTGGCGTATCAGGGCGACAGCAAGCTGTACGTGCCGGTGTCGCAGTTGCACGTGATCTCTCGCTACGGCGGCGCCGATCCGGACAGTGCACCGTTGCACTCGCTCGGCTCGGGCCAATGGGAGAAAGCCAAGCGGCGCGCCGCCCAGCAGATCCGAGATACCGCAGCGGAGCTGCTGAACCTGTATGCGCGCCGCGCAGCGCGCCAGGGCCACGCGTTCGAGCTGGACCCGCGCGATTACGTGCGCTTTGCAGAAAGCTTCGGTTTCGACGAGACGCCGGACCAGGCCGCCGCCATCGCCGCAGTGATCGGCGATATGACCAGTGGCAAGCCGATGGACCGGCTGGTGTGCGGCGACGTCGGGTTCGGCAAAACCGAAGTGGCGCTACGTGCGGCCTTCATCGCGGTGCTCGGCGGCAAGCAGGTGGCGTTGTTGTCGCCAACGACGCTGCTGGCCGAGCAGCACATGCAAACCTTCACCGACCGGTTTGCCGACTGGCCGGTGCGCATCGCCGAGTTATCGCGGTTCAAGTCCGCCAAGGAGGTCAGTGCTTCGATCCAGGCGATCAACGACGGCAACGTCGACATTGTGATCGGCACCCACAAGCTGCTATCCGCAGAGGTGCGCTTCAAGCGCCTGGGGCTCGTGATCATCGACGAGGAGCACCGCTTCGGCGTGCGGCAAAAGGAGGCCCTCAAGGCGCTGCGCGCGGAAGTCGACGTGCTGACATTGACCGCTACGCCAATCCCTCGCACGCTGGGCATGGCGCTGGAAGGGTTGCGGGACTTCTCGGTGATTGCCACCGCGCCGCAAAAACGCTTGGCCATCAAAACCTTCGTGCGACGCGAGGAAGACAGTGTGATCCGCGAAGCGATGTTGCGCGAGCTGAAGCGCGGTGGCCAAGTCTACTTTCTGCATAATGAGGTTGAGTCGATCGACAGCCGCCGCGCGGCACTCGAAGCGCTGGTGCCCGAAGCCCGCATTGCGGTCGCGCATGGCCAGATGCATGAGCGCGAGCTTGAGCGCGTGATGCGCGACTTCGTGGCGCAACGGGCCAATGTGCTGCTGTGCACGACGATCATCGAAACGGGGATCGACGTGCCGAGCGCCAACACAATCCTGATTCATCGCGCCGACAAATTCGGCTTGGCCCAACTGCACCAGTTGCGGGGCCGTGTCGGTCGCTCCCATCACCAAGCGTACGCCTACTTGCTGGTCAACGACCCGCAGTCGCTGAGTCGGCAGGCGCAGCGCCGCCTCGAAGCGATCCAGCAAATGGAGGAACTGGGGGCCGGCTTCTATCTCGCGATGCATGATCTGGAGATCCGCGGCACTGGGGAGGTGCTGGGCGACAAGCAGTCCGGTGACATCCAGGAAATTGGCTTCCAACTCTATACCGATATGCTCAACGACGCCGTGCGCGCGTTGAAGGATGGCCGCGAGCCGGACTTAAACGCGCCGCTGGCCGCTACCACCGAGATCAACCTGCATGTGCCGGCCATCCTACCGGCCGAGTATTGCAGCGACGTGCAGGAGCGCCTGTCACTGTACAAGCGACTGGCCAGTTGCGAGGCTGACGAGGCTATCGACGCCATCCATGAAGAGCTGATCGACCGCTTCGGCAAGCTGCCAGCACAGGCGCAGGCGCTGATTGAAACGCATCGACTGCGGCTGGCCGCCAAGCCGCTGGGCATCATCAAGATCGACGCAGCGGAAAGCGCAATCGGGCTGCAATTCGTGCCGAATCCGCCGATCGACGCGATACGCATCATCGAAATGGTGCAAAAACACCGGCACATCAAGCTGGCGGGGCAAGACAAGTTGCGGATCGAGCTGCACAGTCCTGACCTGGCGAGCCGGGTCGCGACAGTCAAGGAAACGCTGCGGGCGCTGGGCGCACCGGGCAAGCAGCGAGCCAACGCGTGAGTGGCGCCACGCTGTACCGCTCACGCATGTCGTGTAACCGTTTGAGTCAAATGCCGTGTGCACGACACTAGGGAATTTACGTCCCGCAGCTTTGGAACGAATTCGTTTTTGGGTATGATCGACTCGTGATCAATGGGAGCCACACTATGTCTGCATCCGCGACATCGGCACCGGCCGGTCCATCGGCGGCACCGCCGGGTACTCCGCCCTCGTCTGACCTGCCCGCCAGCGCCGCCGCCATTACGTGGACCGAGAAGCTAATTAGCTTCGATACCACGAGCCGCCTGCCCAACCTCGGATTGATTGAAACAGTACGCGACTACCTGCGCTCAGTCGGTCTCGACGCGACGCTGACGTACGACGAAACAGGGCAATGGGCCAATCTGTTCGCCACCGTGCCGGCTCATGACGGCACCACGCACGGCGGCATCGTGCTATCCGGCCACACTGATGTGGTACCAGTCGACGGACAGCAATGGGACAGCGATCCTTTCGTTGCCCGCATCGACGACGGTAAACTCTACGGGCGCGGCAGCTGCGATATGAAAGGGTTCATTGGCACCGCGCTCGCGCTGCTGCCGCACATGCAGTCGACCAAGCTCGCCAAGCCGATTCATTTCGCGCTGTCATTTGACGAGGAAGTGGGTTGCGCCGGCGCACCCCTGCTGCTCGCGGATCTGCAAAAGCGCGGCCTGCGACCCGAAGGATGCATCGTCGGCGAGCCGACCAGCATGCGCCCGATCATTGCCCACAAGGGGATCAATGCATACCGCTGCTGCGTGCGCGGGCACGCAGCCCACTCATCGCTGACGCCACAGGGACTCAATGCAATCGAGTATGCGGCGCGGCTGATTTGCCACATACGCGACGTCGCGCAGCGCTACCGCTCGCAGGGGCCGTTCGACACGCTCTACGACGTGCCATTTACGACTGCCCAGACCAGTACGATCATGGGCGGCAATGCGATCAATACGGTCCCAGCGCACTGCGAATTCCAGTTCGAATTCCGCAACCTGCCGACGATGGATCCGCAAGCCATCTTGGCGCAAATCGAGACGTATGCGCGTGATACGCTGCTGCCGCAGATGCGCCGCGAGCATCCGGACGCAGCCATCGAGATCTCAGAGATCGCCGCTGCCCCGGGGCTGGATGCCAGCGAGCAGGCGGCGATCACGCAACTGGTACGGGCGCTGACCGCCGATCAGGACAAGCGCAAGGTCGCCTATGGCACCGAGGCCGGCCTGTTCCAGCGTGCCGGGATCCCGACCGTCGTCTGCGGTCCGGGCAATATCGAGCAAGCCCATAAGCCAAACGAATTTGTTTCGCTCGAGCAACTTGGCGCGAGCGAGTCGTTCATTCGCAAACTGATCACCAGTCTCGAGGTTCATGCACATGTCTGACTGGGCCGCACCGCCGCCTGTTTCAAAGCCGTTGCCCGCGTCCGCGGCGAACCTATCGACAACGCCCGCGTCGATCGACGGCCAACGCGTACCGACGCTGGATGATATCGCCGCGCAGCACCTAGCGCTCGCCCCTTGGGTGATTCGCACGCCAACCTTCGATCGCAGCGATTTTCCGTCCCTCGAAGGCACAACGATCAACTTCAAGTTCGAGTTATTCCAGGCCGCAGGCTCCTTCAAAGTGCGCGGCGCGTTCTCCAACCTACTGGCGCTGAACGACGCGCAGCGTAGCGCTGGCGTCACGTGCGTGAGTGCCGGCAATCACGCGGCCGCCGTCGCGCACGCCGCGATGCGTCTGGGTATCAGCGCTAAGGTGGTGATGCTTAAGACAGCCAGCCCGACGCGCATCGAGTTGTGTCGGCAGTACGGCGCCGAAGTGGTGTTCGCCGACGACGGCGCGCAGGCGTTCGACAAGGTCCGACGCATCGGGACAGACGAGCGGCGCTGCTTCATCCATCCGTTCAATGGGTATCGCACCGTGCTCGGCACGGCGACGCTCGGCTACGAATGGGCCACGCAGACGCCGGCACTGGACGCGGTGATCGTGCCGGTCGGCGGCGGCGGGCTCGGTGCGGGTGTCGCCACCGCGTTGCGCCTGGTGAACCCGTGCATTCATGTCTATGGCGTCGAGCCGGAAGGGGCCGACGCGATGAGCAAAAGCTTTGCGGCAAACCATACGGTGAAGATGGGCCCGATGCGCAGTGTCGCCGATTCGCTGATGGCGCCGCACACCGAGGCGTACAGCTACGAGTTGTGCCGCCGGCACATCGACCAGATGGTCACCGTGTCCGATGACCAGCTGCGCGTGGCTATGCTGCGCTTGTTCGAGCAACTGAAACTGGCTGTCGAGCCTGCGTGCGCGGCGGCGCTCGCCGCACTGCTTGGGCCGCTGCGCGATGTGCTCGAAGGCAAGCGCGTCGGCGTGCTACTGTGCGGCACTAACACTGACGCCGATACGCTGTACCAGCACCTAACCTACGCCCGCAAGCTGTCGAGCTAGCGTGCCCGCCGCCCCCAATTTTTGCCTCTTTCCGTCCTTCACGATTTCACCGATGAGTTCCCCCCTTCACTCGCAGCCGGACAGCCCTTGCATCGGCGTATGCTCCACCTTGTTTGACGAAGTCTGCAAAGGCTGTGGTCGGACAGCGGCGGAGGTATCGAACTGGGTATTGATGACCGACGATGAAAAGCGCATGGTCTGGGAGCGCATCACGCGCGATGGAACTGCGATGCGTTTTACGCACGCTCCCGATTGAACCGCAGGTCGATGTGGCGCCGATGAACGCGTGCCGCGGACTCGTTGGCAGTCGCACGGGGGGCGGCCCGCATACGCACTAACCAAACGGCTCAGAGCAGCGCTGCCGAGCAACAGAAACTGCGCTTGCTCGTTGACGAAGAAAGTTTGCAAGCCTTCACCGTAGCATCGGATTTATCGAATCGGTTAATCGCCACCAACGGCACACTTGTTGCGTGTCAACCGATCGTCGGGGGCCCATCCGGCCGCCGCGTTTTCGGGAGATCGGTATGGCTACTTTATCCAAAGGCGACAAAGTCCAATGGCAAACTTCGCGGGGACGCACGGATGGCGTCGTCACCCGTAAGGTGACCGGTACCGCTAAGGCGGGCCGCCACGTTGTCAAGGCGTCTGCGCGCGACCCTCAGTACGAAGTCAAAAGCGCACGTACCGGCAAAACTGCAATCCACAAAGCGGATGCGCTGAAGAAGGTGAGCTAGCGGCTCATGGCTACAGTGTCGCATAGCCCGACTGTGTGGTGACGCCTAAGTTGCGGTCAACGTGCAATTGCGTATAATACTGTATATGCATACAGTATTACCGGCGCGATGGAATTGCTGAAGAAGCTCGAAATTTTGGCAGATGCGGCGAAATACGACGCATCATGTGCCAGCAGCGGCGCGCCTGAACGAGATGCGCGAGCGCGTGCCGGGCTTGGTGCGAACGTGGGCGCCGGAATTTGTCATAGCTATACGCCAGATGGCCGGTGTGTGTCGTTGCTAAAGATCTTGCTGACCAATTTTTGCCAGTACGATTGTCAGTATTGCGTGAACCGGCGCTCCAGCAATGTCCCGCGCGCGCGTTTTTTGCCGCAGGAAGTCGTCAACCTGACAATGGACTTCTACCGGCGCAATTATATTGACGGCCTATTCCTCAGTTCCGGCGTGATCCGCAGCGCCGACTACACGATGGAGCAGTTGGTCCACGTGGCACGGTCACTGCGTGAAGAGCACCAATTTCGCGGTTATATCCATTTGAAGACGATCCCGGACGCCGATCCGCGGCTCATCTCAGAGGCCGGCCGATATGCCGACCGGCTTAGCGTGAACATCGAACTGCCGACCGACCGCGGCCTGCAACGGCTGGCGCCCGAGAAAAACGCGTCAACGATCAAGCGTGCCATGGGAACCATCCGTCTGGCTCGGGAACAAGCGCAAAGCGAGAAGCATGCGTCACTGAACGCGCCGGCCGGGCAAAGCACACAAATGATCGTGGGCGCTGATGATGCCGATGACCGCACCATTTTACGCACCGCGCAAACGCTGTACGGTGCATACCAATTGAAGCGCGTGTATTACTCCGCTTTCAGCCCGATCCCGGATAGCCCGTCCGCGCTCCCTTCGCAAGCTCCGCCGCTTCTACGCGAGCATCGGCTGTATCAGGCGGACTTCCTGTTACGCGGTTATGGTTTTCGTGCCGAAGAACTGTTTCAAAACGACGGCGACCTGCCGCTGGATATCAACCCTAAGCTGGCATGGGCGTTGGCGCACCGTGAATCGTTTCCGGTCGATTTGAATCGCGCGCCATCATGGCTAATCGCACGCGTACCGGGCATCGGTGTACGCAATGCAAAGCGGCTGGCGCAGCTGCGTCGCGTGCGCGCTATCCGCTATCACGATTTGATTCGCCTGCGTTGCGTGATGGATCAGGTCAAATCGTTTATTGTGGCGCAAGACTACAGGCCCGCACGAGTCGATATGCCATCGGAACAGCTGCGGCATGCACTGTCGCGCGCCCCCGTCCAATTGGCGTTGTTATGAACGGCGCGTGCCCGTCCACGCTGCTGATCGACGGTGGCTACGCCAGCTGGCGCTCGCAGGCGTTGCGCGCGCTCGCGGCGGGTTGGCCGCCAGAGGCCGTGACATGGGTCGAGCGCGGTTCGGTAACAAGCGTCACCACGGCACAAATGCCGCTGGACTACCCGACAGCCGCACCGGTCGTGTACGATGATCGGACGCAGGGATCCGGTGCGCACAGCGACAGCGCCAGCTTGCGCGTGAGCGTCTCGAGCGCGTTGGCGTCCCTGCTGCAGGACGCCGCGCTGTATCGTTCGCCGCAACGTTGGGCGCTTTTGTATCAAATCCTGTGGCGATGGTGGCATGGCGATCGAGCGGTGGCGTCGGCGGCCGACGAAGACGGCGCGCGATTGCACGCGATGGCCAGGTCCGTGCGGCGTGCCAAGCACGACATGATCGCGTATGTGCGTTTTCATCGACGTGGCGGCGCTGGGATGCCGGAATACCTGGCCTGGTACGAGCCCGAGCATGAGGTGTTGGCGTACGCCGCAGAGCACTTTGCACACCGCATGGGAACGTCGTCCTGGTGGATCGGCACGCCACAGGGCGCAGCGCTGTGGGATGGCGCGACGCTGCAGTTGTCGGCCGTATCTGGCGATGCAGCGACAATACGGACCCGTGCCGCTGTTGACGAAGTCGAGTCGCTGTGGCTCGCCTACTACAAAAGCACTTTCAATCCGGCACGGCTGAACGAAACGGCGCTGCACCAGCATATGCCGGTGCGCTTTTGGAAGCATTTACCCGAGGGATCGTTGATACCAGCAATGATCGCCGACGCGCGAAGTGGCGCGCGTCGTGTGGCGCAAGCCAGCGCAGTGCGCGCGATGACAGGCAAGCAAGTCGCCGTGGACGCGCAGCGCGCGCAGCCGTCACGGCCGATCCCGTCTTCGCTGGACGAATGCCGTCGCTGCGAATTGTGGCGCAATGCCACGCAGGCGGTGCCAGGCCACGGTCCAGAAACCGCTCGGATGATGGTGATCGGCGAACAACCGGGCGATCATGAGGACTTGACTGGCCGCGCATTCGTGGGCCCTGCCGGTCAAGTACTGGACGAGGCGTTGCGCCGCGCCGGTGTGCCGCGCGACGCGGTCTTCCTGACCAATGCGGTCAAGCACTTCAAATGGATTGCGCGCGGCAAGCGGCGTTTGCACAAAACGCCAGCACAACGCGAGGTCCACGCTTGTGCTCATTGGTTAGAGCAAGAACTGGCGCGTGTGCGGCCGGCCGTCATCGTCACACTGGGCGCCACGGCACTCGGTGCAGTCCTGCGTCGCAACGTCAACCTGCACGACTATCTGCACGCTCCTGTGCGGCTCGGTGACGCGTGGTTGATCGCCACGTGGCACCCGTCCTATGCGCTGCGGGTAGACGGCGCTGCGGCGCGGGAAGCAATCGTTGCAGCAATGGGAAAAGCCGTTGCGTGCGGACGGCAGTTGGCCGCGGCAGCTGTTGACGCGCATTGACGCGGGATGCGCGCGAGGCATGCCGAACGTGTCATTAGCCCGGCTCACATGCCGCACTTTTTGTTATCGAGTAGGCTACTCAAAGCCTATATCCGCCAGGCACGATTGACGAGAACGCTGCCGGCGCAAGACGCGATACGAATTTTGTACTACATCCCTTACGATATATGATGTATGTATCATCCAAAGGAGCCGTTATGAGTCGTATCCTCGTTGACTTACCGGATTCGCAGGTCGAGGCGTTGGCGGTTATCGTGGAGACCGAACATCGTCCACGCGCTGCCATCATTCGTGACGCGATCGAGTCGTATATCTCCCAGCGCAAGCGCACACTTGGGGCAGACGTCTTCGGGTTGTGGGAGAACAAGAAGCTCGACGGTCTTGCCTACCAGCAGAAGCTTCGCTCCGAATGGTAAAGGCACTCTTCGACACGAACATCCTGACCGACTATCTAAGCGGGATCAGCGCTGCAAGGAAGGAGCTGGAGCGCTATGAATATCGTGCAATCAGCACGATTACCTGGATGGAGATTCTTGTTGGTGCCGCCACAGAGGAAGAATCCGTAATTCGAGCATGGCTCGGCTCATTCGATGTAGTCGCCCTCGATAATGCGATTGCGAACCGGGCAGTGGAGATTCGGAAGACCAAACGGGTTCGGTTGCCGGATGCCATTGTGTGGGCGACGGCACAGGTGCACTCGCTGCTGCTTGTTTCACGAAATACGAAAGATTTCCCTGCGGACGAACCAGGCGTGCGCGTCCCGTACAAAATCTAGGATCACGTCACCTCTGCGCGTTCGATCTCCCGCAACAGTTCATCCAGCCGAGCCGGCTTGACCAAATGCAGATTGAACCCGGCATCGGATGCAGCCCGCTTGTCGCTCTGCTGCCCATAACCAGTCAATGCGATCAGCAGCGCGCGTGCGGTCCGTGGTTGCGCACGCAGCGCTTTGGCCACCTGGTAGCCGTTTGCATGCGGCAACCCAATATCCAGTATCGCCACTTGGGGTTCGAACGTTTGCGCCATTTCGATTGCCGACACGCCGTCGTGCGCGACACGCACAATATGGCCTGACAACTCCAGCAACACCTGCAAAGACATCGCCGCATCGGTATTGTCGTCGGCGATCAGCACCCGTCGCTGGTTTGCAGCAGCGCAAGCGGCGGGCTCACGCGACGCCTTGTCGGCGCGCTCACGCTGCGCCACGTCGGCCAGTGGCAATCGAATTACGAATCTAGAGCCCCGTCCGGGCCCGTCCGAATACGCAGTCGCCGATCCGCCGTGCAACTCCGCAAGCTCGCGCACCAACGCTAGTCCGATGCCCAGGCCCCCGCCAGCCTGTTCCATCGATTTGCTCGACTGCATAAACGGGTCGAACACAGACGGTAGTTCTTCCGACGATATGCCGATGCCGTTGTCCTGCACACAAACGGCAACATCGGTGTCGCCAATATCAAGCCGAAGCTCGATCCGGCCGCCATCGGGCGTATACTTTGCCGCGTTCGACAGCAGGTTGCCGATGATTTGTGCGATGCGGATGCTGTCACCGACGACCGGGCAAGCTGTAGTTGGCACGGTCACCGACAACGTGTGTCCCTTGCTGTCGAGCAACGGCTTACTCGTTTCGACCGCCGTCTCGACGACTGCCTTCAAGTCCAGCGCAGCGATTTGCAGCACGATCTTTCCGTACGAAATGCGGGACACGTCCAGCAGATCGTCGACCAGCCGTCCCAAATGCGCCAGCTGGCGACTGGCGATAAGTCGGGCATCCGCGCGCATTGCCTCGGTTGCTCCGTACTTGGGATCGAGCAATTCAATTGCATTGCGAAGCGGTGCGAGAGGATTGCGTAATTCGTGTGCAAGCGTCGCGAGGAACCGGTTCTTACGCCGATCCGCCTCCCGCAGCGCTTTCTCGGCCGCATGCAGCCGCAGCAATGCCCGCACGTTGGCGACCAGCTCGGCTGCATCGACCGGTTCGGTCAAGTAGCTGTCCGCACCGCCGTCTAGCGCGAGAATCTTGTCGTGCGATTGCACAGCAGCCGCTGACGTTTGTAGCACAAGCGTCGAACTCGTTGCCGCGTCCTGCTTGATCAGTTTGCACACCTCGATGCCGCTGATGTCCGGTAGTCTCACATCGAGCAACACAAGCGCCGGCTCGCGCTCACGCACAACCTGCAACGCGTCATATCCGGTCGACGCGTCGATCACCGCAAACCCCGCATGGCTCAGGATGCGCGACTTCACATAGCGGGCACCCTCATTGTCATCGACATTGACGATCAGTGTCGCTGCAGTGCTCATGCTGCCTGCCCTCCGCTGCATCCACGCATGTGTATCGTCCCGGCCGTCGCATGCGGCGCTTCCCCGGCTTGTACCAGACATACTGGCACGGTGACGTAAAACGTGGAGCCCGCCCCCAGTTCGCTGCATACGCGGACGTCGCCACCCAGCAGCATGGCCAGCTTACGACACAGCGGCAAACCGAGCCCCGTTCCCTTTGTACGTTGTTGGAGACGATTCTGCACCTGGCTAAACTCTTCAAAGATGATCTGGTGATGCTCCGGCGCAATACCAATGCCGGTATCTGAAACGAAGAACGTAACGCGGGTGCCGTCCGGCTCCATTCGCGCGCCGACCTCGATGCGGCCATGCTCCGTATATTTGAGCGCGTTCGATACAAAATTCCGCAGGATTTGCGTGAGCTTAGGTTCATCGGTATACAGCCTGGGTAAACCCGCCACCGACGCAAACTCGAGCTGCACGTGTGGTGTATTGAGCAGCGGCGCCAACATCGCGCGAAGCGCCGCAAACAGGCCAGCGGCGTCGAACCATACGGGTACGACATCGGTCTTGCCAGCTTCAATCTTGGCTAGATCGAGCAAATCGTCGACCATCTCGGCAAGATGCTCCGCCGCACTGAGGATCAAGGTGACTTGTCGCTCCTGTTCGCCCGTCAAGTCGCCATCAAGCCGGTTCAGCAGCAACTTCGCCAACGCTCGAATTGAACTGAGCGGCGTGCGAAGCTCATGGCTCATGTTCGACAAAAACCGTGTTTTCATCGCGTCTGCACGACGCAGTTCCTCTGCCCGCTCGTCCAGTTCCCCATAAAGCGCGACAACGCCGCGGTTGGTCGCTTCCAACTCCTGGGTTAAGCGCAGCAGGTCCTCCTGGCGTTGCCGAAACTCGGCAAGCGTGGACACCAGCTCGCGGTTCAGTTGTCGCAGTTCATCAAAGGCCTCGGTTTGCGCAACCGCTGGGGCAAGCTCGTGCGCGAGCCGGCTCACGGCATCGACGGATACGGCAGCGCGATCAGCGGGCAGCGAATCGGCCATGGTCACGAGTGTGCCGTCGCCGTCGCGCGACTGAATCGAAAAATGGCCGATCAGGCGTCGCGCACCGGCAACGCCAGTGCGCATGTCCGCCTGCTCGCCGCCGACGCCTTCCAGCACGGCGTGCAGGTCGCGGATGCCCGGCCCCCAGTCGCGCACCTCAATTCGCAGCGCGTGCGGGTGCGTCGTATCGTCGATGACAAACGTGACTTCCCCACCGCCCGCATACTCGAGTGCATTGCAGGCGATCTCCAGGACTGCGCTTGCTATGCGAGCCTGATCCAATGGCGACATGCCCAGCGCCGCCGCCAGTTCGCGTGCGCGTCGGCGTGCGACGATGGCATCTTGCTCACACTCGAGCCGGATCTGTAGCAAACGCATCGTCATGACTCAACTGGGCTCCCGTTCGGGCCTTCACGACCACGACCGTCGCGTCGTCGCGCCGACGCGAAAAATCACGATAAAGCACCGCGGCAATGATCGCTGCCGGTTGCCGGGCGAGTCCCGGATAATCGGACAAATCCCACCGCGTCCCCACGCCGTCCGAATGCAATACGAGCATTGCGTCGGCGTTCCACGCCATTTCGAACTCCTGCGCGCCACGCATCGTATGCCCAACGATGCCGTTGCGCGATATCAATTGGTAACGGTCGCGCGGCGCACCAGCATGGTCGCCAGCATTGCTCCGAGGATGCCCGGTGCCGTGCGCAACCGCCGAGATGTTTCCCGTGCCGCAAAATGTCATGCACGCCTTCACCCAATCCAGGCGTACGAGTGCGATTGCGGCACCGCGTGTACCTCGCAGCGCCGCGTCGGCCTGCTCCATCAGCCTGGCCGGCGAAATACCGGCGCCGCGCTGCACCACGTCCACGATCCCGTACGCCGCTATGTGCGCGTCAGCGCCATGCCCTAGGCCATCGGCCAACGCGAGCGTCATGCCGCGCGGATCGGATTGTGCGTACCAGGCGTCGCCACACACCTGTTGTCCGGGACAGGGTACGCAAATGCCGCCGAGCTGCGGCCCAGACAGCGTGGCATGTGCAAGTCGCTTGCGGGTCTCGCACAGCAACGCCCGCACCACCGTACCCGCGCCCGGTTGCGAGTATAAAGCGAATTGATCAGCAAGCCGACGGATCGCACCCAGGCCAGTGCCGGCCGTGCCAGCCGTAGAATGACCATCAGTGAGTGCGGCACGCACGTCGTGCATTCCAGGGCCGCGGTCCATCGCAATTAACTCAACCGCCCCGTCTAGTGGCCGCATCAACACTTCGCCGTGCCGTGCGTGTTTCAAGATGTTCGTCGCAGCCTCGGTGGTCACGATCGCCAAGCGGCCGACATCCACCTCTCCGAAGCCGGCCTTACGCGCCGCTTCAGCGGATGTGCGGCGCGCAAATGCGACTGCGCTCGCATCCGCGATCTCCAGCGAACAGTGAGCGCCACCGCTCGGCAACGCCGCACCTAACGTGTTTTCCATTTTGTGATGATCACCTTCGTACCGTTCCCGAGCTGCGATTCGATCGTGAATTCGTCACATAGGCGGCGCGAGCCCCCCAGCCCCAGACCGAGCCCGGTCCCGGTACTGAAGCCATCCCCCAGCGCCTGATCGACGTCCGCGATACCGGGACCGGCGTCGGTGAACGTCAAACGCAGGCCGACACGTGCGCCATTGACCACCACGTGCAGCTGAGCCGTACCGCCGCCGCCATGCTGTAGCGTGTTACGGGCCAGTTCACTGGCTGCGGTCACGAACTTGGTCTGGTCGATCAACAAGAAACCGCGCGCGATGGCCTGATCGCGCACCACCTGCCGCAGCCGGACGATTTCCTCGTCCGAGCGCAGGCTTAATTCGGCTACCAGCCGCGGTGCCACCTCGTTGGCGCCGATCATCGATACGTCTGGCATGTCAACGCCGACGCTGCTGGAGCAGCGCCATGCCCTTTTCGATGTTCAGCGCCGTACACACACCATTGAGTGTGAGCCCCAACTCGACCAGCGTAATCGCGACTGACGGCTGCATGCCCACTACGACCGTCTGCGCATCGAGCACGGTCGCCATCGCCGCGGTATTGCTGATCATCCGGCCAATAAAAGAGTCCACGACATCAAGGGCAGAGATGTCGATTAACACACCTTTAGCACCGTCCTTGACGATGCGGTCGGTCAAATCGTCCTGCAGCGACATAGCGAGACGATCGTGCATATCGACCTGAATAGTGACAATCAGGTAATCGCCCAAGCGCAGAATCGGAATCCGGTCCATGATCTGACCTTACGCGGCGGGACGACCCGGTATCACCGTCGCATCGGTGCGCTGCAACGCCACCACAAAAGCATCCGCGAGCGTTGATTTGGTCGTCACATTGGTCAAATCAACGCCAAGGTGGACAATCGTCTGCGCAATCTGCGGACGGATGCCACTGATAATGCAATCTGCACCCATCAATCGCGCTGCCGCCACGGTCTTGAGCAGATGCTGAGCCACCAGCGTATCGACGGTTGGCACGCCCGTGATGTCGATGATTGCTAGGCTCGCGCCGGTTTCAACAATTTTCTGCAGCAAACTTTCCATTACCACTTGGGTGCGACCGGAGTCGAGCGTACCGATCAATGGCAACGCCAGAATTCCATGCCACAATTGCACAACGGGCGTCGACAACTCCAGCAGTTCCTCCTGCTGCCGAGAGATAATCGCCTCGCGGCTGCGCTGATAGATTTCAGTCGTATAAAGACCCAACGCGTCAAGCAATTCGTTCACTGCCCACCCGGTATCGGCGAGCATGGCGGGATTGTCAGCGAATTGGGCGCTCAGTCGCGCGTACAGCGGCCGCTTCAACGAAAACACAAAAGTCGCCGTCTCGACCGGCGTGAACCCAAGCTTAGCGCAGTGCCCGGACATTTCGGCAAGGAATGCACGCACCGGCTCCCACTGTGCATCGCTTGCGTCCAACGACGACGTGCACTCAAGCGTATCGAGAAACACATCGAGAAATCCACGGAATTGATCCCGAGCCTCGGCTTCCGTGGCCAACCCTCGACGCAATGCAACCGGCAAATGCTGATCGATCCATTCGGATAACAACACAGCGCGATGTTGACGAAGTATGTCAGCGAGGCCCGCTCCGCTGGCAGTATTCATGCGATCTCCGCTTAACAGATAGTCAATGATGCGGTTAGAAATAGAAGGGCAGCACCTTACTATAGTTCGTCACGGCAATAAACGTTGCAGCCACAAATGTCCGGATCTGCATCATGGGTGACGGGTGTACGCCCGGTCACCGGGTAATCCGCCCCAAAATTTGGTGGAATTGCATGCCGCGCGGCCGAATGCCTTGAACACCGAAGCGCTGGAACGCATCGGCGCGTTGTACAAGGTCAAGGCAGAGATCCGCGACAAGCCGGTCAACCGGATCGATGAGCTGCGCCCTGGCGCCTGGCACAGGACCTGGCTTAGTCGTCGTACGCGATCGGTGCTTCGGCGCAATCCAGGACAATCGAGTGCATACGGATCTCGCACCACTCCTTGAACATCTTTAGCGTACGAGCTTGCGGCCATAGACACTCGTCGACATACCAATCCTCGAGCATGCGTTCGAAGATGACCTGCCAGTGCTTGTGCAACCAACGCTTGACAGCGGCCTCGGGATCGTTACCGGCTGCAGGAACCAGGAAGGCGTTTGCATTCTCGCTAGCTTGCGCCAGCGTCAATGCCATGCCCGCAGCAGAATCGACGCTGTTGATCCAGGTAACGAACGCAGCCTTCGGCGTCGCTATGGCGACAACTCGGTTCGCTACCAAACGTGGCTCCACTGGCATCTTGGCAATCTCGGTACAAAGGCCGCCATGCTAAAGCAAGACGGTGTCGGCGCCACGTCTTACAGCCAATGTCACGCATCGGTTGCAGCAGTGGCGCTTCATGACGGGTTGAACCTGACGGGCACTAGCCGTGGAAGAATGCTACAACGCTGAGCATCGTGCGATAGATGCCCCACATGAGTGGCAACCCAACCGCGACCCAAGCAAGCACGACCAGCGCACCACTGCCGAACGCCCGCATAGCGGGAGCTTCGGCAGCAAGTTCGCACACGGGTGGCGTAGGGTGCGCAACGCGTTTTTCCTCCGCAAGTTCCTGCTCGCTCATGAAATATTTCGGGTGCACTGGCTTTATCAGAAGATTGCACACTAGGCCCACTAACAGCATGCCAACTAAGATATACATTGACTGGTTGTAAACTTGCTCACGCGGCAGGCCGCGAGCCAGCTGGTAGTCACGCATATAGTTCACTACGACAGGCCCAAGGACGCCGGCAGTTGCCCAAGCTGTGAGCAGCCGGCCATGAATGGCCCCGACAAACTGAGTGCCAAACAAGTCGGCCAAATAAGCAGGAGCCGTGGAAAACCCTCCGCCGTACAGACTGACGATGACACAGACAGCAGCAACAAAGAGTATTAAATATCCGGCGGTAATACTCGACGGAATGCTGGCGTATAGAAGCCCGCCCAGCACGAAGAAAATGGTGTAGGTCCGTTTGCGCCCGAGCTTATCGGAAAGACTGGCCCAGACAAATCGGCCGCCGATATTGAACAAACTCAGCAGCGCGGTAAAACCGGCTGCCACAGAGGCGATTGACATCAATTGTTCTTTGCCAAGTTCGGAGAATGGTACAGCTTGGCCAATCAGGTGTCCGCCGAATACTTCTTGCAACATCGGACTGGCCATGCCGATAACGCCGATTCCGGCCGAGACATTCATGCAGAGCACCATCCAAACGAGCCAGAACTGCGGGATACCCCACACTTTCTTCACATGGACATGGTGCTGAGTCACCATGGTATCGTCTGCCTGCTCCTTAGCAGACTTCCAGCCAGCAGGTGCCCACCCAGACGGCGGTATGCGATAGGCCAGTGCGCCACTCATCATAAAAACGAAGTACAGCACAGCCATAGCGACAAAAGTTTGCGTCACGCCCCCCCCTTCGTATGCAGCAAAGGCCGCCATAAGTTCCGTGGCTAGCGGCGAACCAATCATCGCACCGCCGCCAAATCCCATGATAGCCATGCCGGTGGCCATGCCCCGTCGATCGGGGAACCATTTGATTAGTGTACTGACTGGCGAGATGTACCCGAGACCCAGACCAATACCGCCAATCACGCCGGAGCCCAGCAGCATCAGCCAGAACTGGTGTAAGTGGATGCCAAGTGCGGAAAGCAGCATACCGCCGCACCAGCATAGCGCACTGACCACGCCAGCCTTGCGCGGACCCGCTCGTTCCAGCCAGCCGCCCCAAATAGCGGCAGAACTGCCAAGCAGCACAAAGAACAATGTGTACATCCATCCCAGCGTGGAAATCTTCCAGTCGCAGTGAGTCACGAATAACTCTTGCAAAAAGCCAATCTCGGGACCGCAGGACATAGGGTGGGTAATGCCGATGGCCTGCGACAACGGTAGCCAGAAGACCGAGAAGCCATAAGCCATGCCTATGCACAAGTGAATCGCCAAGGCGGCCGGGGGCACCAGCCAGCGGTTGAAGCCTGGCTTCGCGACAATGCGCTCCTTGGAGAGAAAGGGCACGGCCGCGGCTTGCTCGGCAGCGCCTGCACTTAGGCTTGACGTCATGTTGTCTTTCCCAATAATGGACCGGCCACAGACGCACCTCTGTCTTTAGGCATGAAGGCCGCCGGTCGGTTAAGCGAATAAGCAGACAATTTATCAACTACAAAACCAGACAGTCCTATTTTTTGCGGTACTGTCACGATACCGCCGGCGACCAAGCTGTACACAACATCGCCGGCGGTATCTGCGCCTATACAGAGTGGTCCATCTGCCTAGTGATGGCAGCGATCTGACCATTTTATCCCGCACGCAAGCGTCAAAAGCAACCGTCTACGTCAAGACAGTTTTGACGCTGGGCTTCCCCTTCGCCCACTCTTTCGCATACAGCGACACGCAGAATGCTGCGACCATGTCAAACACTTTGGGTTCGGTCAACAATGTCATATGGCTGGACGAGTCCACGTCAATCATCTCAAAGCTTGGCAATTGCCGTTGCCACTCTTGCCAATAGTTGGTGTGATTGAAGGCCGCGAATTCTCGGCTGTCAGTGGAGAAATAAGGCTCCAAATCTCCCATCCACAAACCACTGGCATTACGGAAATAATAACAGGCGACCTCCTCGGCCTTCGGCAACGGCAGAATCCGATACTGCTCCACTTGGTAGGATTGCTGAATCCGCGCCACTTGCTCCATCATGTGCTGCAAACGGTCATCACTTATCTTCAACCCTCGCTGCCGCGCCAACGTCATCAATTGCTGCCGATAGGCTGGATGCGACAACGACAGATCAACCTCGTCCCGGTGGATTAACACTTCAGCAAAACGTTCAGGCGTGTCACTGATCGTCATCTGCAAAGACATATTGACTGCCTGTAGTAGTCTGGTCTTATCGGCCAACTTGGCGGTGCGCTCACCGGTGACATCCGGCGAGTCCAGCATCACCAGGGTCTTTACCGTTTCCCCTGATGCCTGCAGTTGCCGGGTCACCTCATAAGCCAGCATGCCACCGAGCGAGTAACCGCCGAGATCGTAGGGACCATGGGGCTGCACCGATTGAATCGCTTGAACATAATAGGCCGCCATCGCCTCGATTCCCTGGAGCGGTTCGCGCTCGGTCATCCATCCTTTGGCTTGAAGTCCAAAAAACGGCCGGTCGATGTGATGGGCCAGTTCTTGGTATATCTCACTGCCGCCCAGCGCACCGTGGAACCAGAAGATGGGCTGGCCATCGTCCACCGTATTGAGTCGCTGCAGCTCCAAAAAGCGTGTCGTCGGACGGGTAAAAAGCTCACTGATCTTGACTGGCAGCCCTGGCCCTTTTGCGCTTGCCCGCTCATCACGTTCGGCCAGCAAATCTAGCAAGTCTTGAATCGTAACGCACTGCTGGATTTTGGCTAACGCTAACTCAGGATCCATTTCCGCTTGTAACTGCATCGCCAGCTGGACCATGACGATGGAGTCAGCCCCATAGACACTGAGAGGCTTGGCCGGCGACAATTCTTCCGGCTGCATACCCAGCAAATCAGCCAACACGCGTAGCCCACGTTCAGCGGCAGTCTCCGTGTGGCTGGCATGATCATCGGTTACGTTCACTGGCGTACTAGTTGAGGCCTGCTGCGTAACGCTGGCCGCTATGGCGTTGCCCTGCAACGTTGTTGGCGTGTTGGACTGCTCTAGCCAATAGCGTTTTTTATCAAATGCATAAGTCGGCAATGGAACGATTTTTACGCCATAGCCAGCGGAGGTATTTTCCGCCAGCTTGTCCCAGGGAACCTCACCACCCTGCGTCCAGAATAGCGCCAGCTGTTGTCGCTCATCGGCGGCAATCAAGCTGTGGCTTAACGCGTCTGCGCCAGGACCGCACAACAGGCTAGCCGTCGTCGCCGGCACCTCGTCAATATTGCCAGAAAACAACGGCAAATTGAGCTTTGCTAACGCGGCTATGCCATCACTTTGGTTCAACACTTGCCCAATCTCGCATAGTGCCGCACGTAACTCGCCCATGCTTTTCACTAGCAACGCCAACCGCCACTGCATCGCCTCACGGCCAGTTTGCAGGGTGTAGGCAACGTCGTTGAGCCGTAAATTCGGATGCATATCGAGATGACGTGCTAACCTCATCACCCCCTGGTGCAACGAGCGGACGCTTTTCGCCGACATCGGCACGATATAAAGAGCGCCGTTCTCGACCTGCGCTACATCGTCCCCCAGATGTCCTTGGTTCTCCTGATACTTTTGATATTCTTCGAGCACCAGGTGGGCATTGGAACCGCCAGCACCAAAGGCGCTGAGTGCCGCCCGGCGCGGATATTGTCGCCTCATCCCGTCCATGTCGACCACGGGCTGAGGCCAATGGCCCAACTCACGTTGCAATACAAAAGGCGAATTCTCGAAGTCCAGCTTAGGATTAAGCGGGCCGAGCAATAGAGACGGCACCAGTTGCTGGTGTTGCAGTTGTAAGACTAGCTTGCTGAGTTGGGACATGCCCGAAGCCGCCTCGGCGTGGCCGATATTCGACTTGACCGAGCCAATTGCACAGGATTGGTTGGCAACGCCGGCTTGGCCAAAGACTCGGTTTAACGCACTGAGCTCGATAGCATCGCCCATTGCCGATCCATTAGCCGCTGACTCCACATAACTGATCGTGCGCGGGTCAACCCCTGCTCGCTTGAAGTTGCTGTCGATCAGCGCCGCCTGCGCCTTGGCGCTTGGCATCGAAAAACCATGGGTATGGCCGCCATGATTGACGGCGGTCGACTTGATCACCGCAAGGATCCGATCGCCATCGCGTTCGGCGTCGGCCAGTGTCTTAAGCAAGACTGCGCCGACCCCTTCCGCCGGCAAGTAACCATCGCCGTCGGCGAAACTACGGCTGCTGGCGTGGCTGCCAAGCACCTTACCGATACTCAGGCCGATGTATTTTTTCGGATGCAGCGTTAGGTTAACGCCGCCGGCAATTGCCAATCTGCAATCGCCGTTGCGCAGGGCCTCACCAGCGGCATGGATTGCGGAGATCGACGATGAGCACATCGTGTCGATCGCCAAACTCGGCCCCTGAAAATCAAAGAAATAAGATACCCGGTTCGCAATCGCGCTGTATGAAGTCACGGATACCAACGACTCTTTGACGAAGTCCGCTTCAAACGCTTGGTACTGTTGATACATTACGCCGACAAACACGCCAACCTGCTGCTGATACTGCTGTTTTAACCGTTGTCGAGTCAGCCCGGCGCTTTCCAGTAAGTTCCAGCAAGTTTCGATGAACAGCCGGTCATTGGGGTTAATGATTTCCGCCTCGCGAGGCGACAGGTTGAAAAACAACGGGTCAAAATCTTCAACCCCATCGAGAAAACCACCCCATTTACAATAGGTCTTGTCAAACCGGTCGCGCTGTTCAGCAAAATAAGCCTGATGGTCCCAGCGCTGCGTGGGCACTTCACTGATGAGATCTTCGCCGCCTGCCAGCTTATGCCAAAACGTCTCCAAATCTTCAGCGCCAGGGTAACGTCCACTTATACCGACGATCGCCAGTTCACGGCTTGAATTGGCCATAGACGGTGTATCCTGCTGCGCGGTTCGGCGACGGCGCTTGCGCGCGGGCAGCTGCGTAGCAATTGCTATTGGCTCTACCCTCTCTGCCTGCGCTACCTTTGTTCCGTGCTTAGCGGTCGTGTGCCGATTAACCGGCTCGCCCAACACCCGCTGCTGCAACGCATCGCGATGATGGTGAATAAAGTACTCGCTCAGTTCACGCACCGTTTGATATTCGTATAACAAAGTATTCGGTAGCGAGCCAAAACTTTGTTCCAGTTTAGTGGTCAACTCGGTGAGGATGATCGAGTCAACGCCGTAGCGTTCGAACGAGCCATCGCTATCAATTTTTTCTACAGGCCGCTTCAGCGTCGTCGAGAGCAATTGCTTGAAATAACGGATCGCCGGCTCGGTCAAATCCCGATGCACTGGTTCGTCATTGACGTTGGCTGTCGGCGACGGCTCGTCAACTAGAACTTGTGTCGTCGGCGCAGCAGACTGTTCGGCCGCGCCTGGCTCATCAAACATAGCCGCCACCGGCTCATGCCACTGAGCCGCAATAAATGCTTTAATTTTGGCGGTATCGCCTTCCAAAACCATCAACCGCTCGGGTGCGTTGGCATCGGCAAGCGCCCGACGCAGCAACTCCAGGCCACCGTGGTCACTCAACGGTTCGATGCCAGTGTGCTCAACCATGAGTTGCTCGCGTTGAGGATCAATCTGCATCCCGCCATTGCGCCATAACGGCCAGTTAACCGCGAGCGTGCGGCCATGGCGGTGACCAGCAGCTGTCTGGCGGTTACGCCAACCGGTAAACTCGTCCAAAAAGGCGTTGGCCAGCGCATAGTCACCTTGGCCGACATTACCAATCACCGCGGAAACCGACGAAAACAGGACAAAACAATCTAGCGCAAGGTGAGCACTAGCCCGGTCCAGATTCAGCGCCCCCGCCACCTTAGGCATCAGCACCGCCGCCCAATCGGCCTCGCTCTTATTGCTAAGCAAGCTGTCTCGGGTAAGACCGGCACAATGAAAAATGCCATGAATACCGCCAAACTCCCGCTCACACGTCACGATTAGCTCGTCAACCGCGGTCCGATCAGCCACGTCCAGCGCCTCGAGCTGCACTTGAGCGCCTAACTTTTTGATATGGGCGATCCGCTCGGCGGTTTTAGACGACAATTGGTCAGCGGAGCGGCTAGCCAGGATCAGCTTGGCGCCATGCGCTTCCCGGGCAATCGCTTCGGCCAGCAACAGCCCCAATCCACCTACGCCGCCGGTCAGCAAGTAGACGCCGCCGGCGCGCCACGGCGCGGTTTCGGTAGCGGCCAACGCCGTTTCCTGCCAAGACGCCACTTGGCGCTGATACCGAGTCTCAACGCTATGCTGATAACGGACCCGCTCGTCCTCCTGGTAGCTATTCTCAATCAATAACTGCGCCAGCAACTCAGGCGAATGCCTTCCAGACACCTCGATGGACTGGGCGGCAGCGATCAGTCCTTCGTTTTTGGCGGTCTTGAGCAGCGCTTGCAATGAAGCGAAGACTGAGGTGCTGAGCCGTGGGCCATGATCACTGTCAAGCAGAACCAACTGCACCAAGCTATCCGATCGGTTTTCTTTTAAATAACCAAGCAAAACGCTAGCCAACGATTGCAACGCGCAAGCGGGATCCTCAGCAGCGGCAGGCAATCGCTCAACGTTGATCTGCCGGCCCGATATCCGTTCCTGGCAGCAGTCTGCCAGTTTGTCCAATACAATGGGTTGGCTACCTGCCAATAAAATCAATTGCCGGTTATAGTGCTGTTCACCGTCCTGGCGTGGCGCTTTATCCCGCCAGACCGGCGCCATTACCAGTGGCTTAGCTTGGCCGCTATCTAATCTTTTCGACGAGAAGCCAAGCAGACGCAGCGCCACCCGGCCCTGCGGGTCACACAGATCCACGTCCAATTTGTTAATCCGTCCCGGATGGTGATTAACGGCATAACGTACCCATGCATAGCAACCATTGCCAAGCAGGTTCAGATCACCCAAAATCACGCCATCCAGCGCAAAGGGCACCAGTGGCTGACGGCGAGCGTCCGACTGAGCCGGATCCACCAACGCCAGTCCTAACGCTGCCTGCAACGCGGAATCGAGTAGGCCGGGAGGCAAACGTAGCGACTCGTCGCACTCCCCGGCTTCTGAGAACTCGCAAGGCAACGCCAATTTAGCCAGCACCTGGCCATTGCCCGCCTGTAATTCGCTGATCCCGCGGAAGTGTTCTCCATAGTCCAGCCCCATCTCGCCAAAGATTTGATAGCACTGCTGTGGCTCCAGTCGCTGCTGCTCGGTGGCAGCGGCGATTGCCAGCAAATTCAGCTGCGGTAAGGCTTGAGTGGCGCCGACCAATGCCACGCCGCGGCAGTAGCTTGGACCGTCAACGTTAGCGCCGACAATCTCGAACAGAATCTCGCCATTGTCTTGCTCTGACAGCTCGATGTCGATGGCCAGCTCACCACCGTCATGGCGCATCGGGTGCTGCCACGCGATATGCTTGAACTGGACCAGCGCGTCATCGTCGGCAAGCGACAGTTCGACCGCGGCCCTGGCCATTTCTAAGTAAGCGACCCCTGGCAGGATTTTGACGCCATTGACCCGATGCTCGTCAAAGAAGAATTCGTTGCCATTAAATCGGCTACTAAAACGCTGCCCCGCCAGATCCGAGGTATTACGCTGCACTAAAGGATGGAGGATCGGCTCGCCCGAGTGCTCAACCACCGGAGCCTCGCTGATCCAGTAAATTTCACGGTTAAACGGGTAGGTCGGCAGCGGGATTCGACGCGCCCGACCATCTGGATAAAGCTGACGCCAGTCGACGGTTGCCCCCCGGCACCATAACGCGAGCAACGTGTCGCGATCCTGTTGTTGCAGCGCTCGGAGCACCTCACCCGTCGCAACGTCGCCGGCAGGTTCGTCACGCTGGTCGTAGCCGTTGGCAAGATAGTGCCCGAGTTGGTCCAGAAGACTGTCTCGACTGTCTGCCACTATTGCCAGCCGGCATTCCATCGCCTCACGGCCCAACTGCAAACTGGCGGCCAAATCCGGTAACGCAAGCTGAGGCCGTTGCGCTATAAAGTCAATCAACTGCTTGATTCGCGACTTGAGCGCTTCGGGCGTCCTGGCCGATATTGGAAAGATCGTCGCCGCACTGCCTTGTGCCGTTACGCCGACGGGGGACTCAACCGCCTCCAGTACGATGTGCGCATTGGTACCGCCAAAACCGAATGAACTGACACCCGCACGACGGGGCGTGTCGGACTGTGGCCACTCCCGCGCTTGCTGCAACACTTCAAAAGGGCTGCCGGCCAAGTCGATATAGGGATTGAGTTGCTCGCTATGCAAACTCTTGGGTAGGTAACCGTGCTTGAGAACCAGCAACGTCTTGATCAATCCGGCGATACCAGCAGCAGATTCGAGGTGGCCAATATTGGTTTTTACCGATCCGAGGTAACAACGCCGCGCGCTGCTACGGCCCAGCTCGGCAAATGCCTGCTTGAGCCCGCTGATCTCAATGGGATCTCCGAGACGGGTGCCTGTACCATGGACCTCGATATAGCCTATGCTGTTAATATCAACGTTTCGACAGGCTTGTTTGATCAGATTGGCCTGCGCCGTGGAGTTAGGCGCAGTCAGCGAATTGGCATGGCCGCCATGGTTTCTCGCCGAGCCAATAATAGTAGCCACGATGTTGTCACCATCGGCCAGTGCTTGTTGATAATCCTTGAGAATCAACACGCCAACGCCTTCGCCCCGAACATAACCATCGGCATCGGCGGCAAAGGTTTTGCAACGGCCGTTAGGGCTTAGCATGCCTGCCTTCGCAGCGCCAATGAACACCATGGGCTCAAAACAGAGGTTGACCCCACCGGCGACCGCTACCATGCAGTCACCGCTAAGAATCGCTTGTGCCGCCTTGTACACCGCCACCAATGAACTGGAGCAGGCCGTATCGACCGGCGCGCTGGGGCCGTGAAAATCGAACAAGTAAGAGATACGGTTGGCAATGATCGAGTGGGCGTTACCGGTAGCATCATGGGCGCCTGCCGCCGTGCGGGCCAATAAGCCGTTATAGTCGGCTGACGATACGCCGATATAAACCCCAGTATCGCTACCGCGCAGGCTTTGCGGGGGAATCCCCGCATCTTCGAAAGCCGCCCAGGTTTGCTCCAGCACAATGCGGTGCTGAGGATCCATCGCTTCGGCTTCACGCGCGGAGATCTTAAAGAAATCGGCGTCAAACGCCATCGGGTCCTTGATGAAGCCGCCCGGGCACGCAAATTCTTTCCGCAGGTGGCGACGTTCGGCGATGCCTGGCAGGTTCCAATAAGGAAACTCGCCGATTGCCGAGCGCCCCTGCACCAGTAAATGCCAAAACTCCTCAGTATTGTCCGCGCCGGGGAAGCGCCCGGCAAAACCCACAATCGCCACTTTGCTAGCGTTCGGATCCGATTGGGCACCGCTGTCTACGCTAGCACCGATTTGCCGTCGGGTCTGCTGCTGTACGGTTTGCCGTTGTCCGGCACGCCGCTGGGTGGGCAGGCTGATGTCACTTAGATCGTTTGCAATTGTCTTTTCCATGGCTCCAAATGCCCTTCCCGTTCGGGTGTGCCCGGCAACATTGCTTACCGGGCCGATGCGTCAGATGCAGTCAATCGACTTAGGCAGCTTCCAGCCTTGCCACCAACTCGCCGAGCTGCTGCTTTTCATAAAATAAATCAGGCATCAGTTTTGTACCGAAGCGCTTGTTCACGCTATCGGTCAGCTGCACAACCATAATCGAATCCAGCCCTAGGTCATGCACTTGGGTTGATTCGCCGATGTCTTGCGCCGCAAAGCCCAGCTTGTCCTGTAACTCCTGTTGGATAAAAGCCAGAATTGCTTCACCCAAGCCCGCTTCGCCCTCATCGGCCTGTGGCTTCGCATCCTGCTTTCCCACCCTAGCTGCGGTAAGCTGTCCCGCCGGCTCAAGCAGTGGCCGGGCGAGAACAGCGGCCGGCATATTGGCCGTTTCGACTGTCCCAGTCAGTAAGTCGTGGTTTTTATTAACACTTGATAATTCTTGTTTGCCAAGATACAGGCTGACTTTGTCTACCTTGACGCAAATTTGCTCCCGCTCATCCAGTACAAGTAAGCTAAGCGATAGTTCGTTATCGTGCAGCCCGATTCCCGATAGCACCACGGAAAAGCCGGCTGCCGGCGTGTTGTAGCAGCAAAGCCGTTCGATATTACGCACAATGACCCGGCCTTGCGGCAACCCTAGCTCATCCAGCAACAAGTAAAATGCTTTGTCAATGGTCGTCGCCAAGTAAGGCGATAGCTGAACATTGTCAGCATAATGGTTGTGACGGTTAACCGGCGGCCGGCCCTTCAGCAACAAGCCGCTGCGGCCAATCGCTAATTCGCCGTCATGGTCCAGATAAGGGGCGAAATCATAACCAGCTTGTGCCAGTCGCCGACTGACTTCGGCGGCACTGAACTGGCGGCCCGCCTGCAGCGCCTGGCGATTGAGCAGCTCGCGGGCATCGTCCAACCACTGTTGCGGTAGGGGCGGCTCGTCGCCGGTCAGTGGATTGATCACGGCAAAGCCTAGGTTGGCGGACTGTTCACCACTGCGACGGAAATCGAACTCCAGCTCCAGTTGCTCGCTGTCAATCTCGAATAGCCGGTACTCCAGCCCGGTTACCGTTGCCCAGTCGGCGATATAGTGTTCAAAAGCACAAGACACCGACAGCGTGCGGCCGTCAAACCGAGATGCCAATGCCGGCATCGCCAGCGCGACATCGGCAAAGTTGAAAGCGCTAAAGCGCCGGCCGCCCCGTCCACTGTAGACGTAATCCAGCAGTTCGTCTTCGACGAAATCGGTGCGGAATATCGCGCCTGGCTGCAGAGTCGAGCAGTTTTCTGCTACCAGTGGATGCAGCTTGTTTTTAAACATCAGAGGATTGACGATCGACGACTCGTAACCTTCGTCGGTGTACCAGCAGCGCGTTTTCTCGAAACGGTAGGCCGGCAAGCTGATCCGCACCGGCAGTTGGGCATAGAGACTGGCCCAATCGACTTGGCTATCGCCGTTCAGCCACTGGGTCAACAGCGGTGTCAACGGATCGTCTAAGTCGTGCTCCAGCAGCTGCACCGCGTCGCTTTCCTGGAAGCGATAGAAGATCTTGCTGTCCGCACTGGATTGATAATGCCCGTCAATACAAGCGTTAAGCGCACGGGACAGCGCCTGGCGGGTGCGACAGCGAATCGCCAACCGGTTGCGTAGGTTGTTTTTGCCCACCTGTAGCGTATAGGCGATTTGCGCCAGCGGTGCCTCACTGCTCGCCAGCCAATCTCTAAAGCTTGTCAGGTTCTCCGCCAACAACGCCAGCTTGTGCACCGAGAAGACAAACACCAGCTGATCTTCTGAGATTTGTCCAGCGCTATCCGCTGGCTCTGGATATTCCTCGACGATCATATGAGCATTCATGCCGCCAGCGGCAATCGAGGTGAGCCCCGCCCGACGCGGGAATACCTGCTTGCGGCCATTGATGATGCGCTCCGGCTGGCGCCATTCGATTAACTGCTGTGGCACGATAAACGGCGTATCGGCAAAATCGATATCCTGGTTGAGCTGGCTCGAATGGATCGACGGCGCGATCTGCTTATGTTTGAGTTGCAGCAAGGTTTTAGTCAAACCGGCAATGCCCGACGCCGCCAGCAGGTGACCGATATTTGATTTGACCGAACCCAGATAGCAAAACTGCTTGTCGTCAGTCGCCCAGCGAAACGCATTATTCAGCCCTAACACCTCGATCGGGTCCCCTAGCTTAGTGCCAGAGCCATGGCCCTCGATATAGGAGATCGAGCACGGGTGCACTTTGGCCTGTTCCATCGCTTGGCGAATTGCCAGGGTTTGCAAATCCGGGTTAGGCACGTTGAAGCCGTTACGCTCACCGGCGTTAGTCATCGCTGAGCCTTTGATTACGCCATAGATTTGATCCCGATCGGCAATGGCCCGATCCAAACGCTTCAGGAGTACCGCACCGACTCCTTCGCCAATCACCGTACCATCAGCACCCACCCCGTAGCTGTTGACCGACTCCGAGGTGATCGATGTGAAATTGCCTTGGGAGGTATTCACCGTGGTGTATGGGTGATACATCAAATTGAGGCCACCCGCCAGCACCATCTTGGTCTCGTCATGCTTGAGCATCTGGCAAGCGGTGTGGATACAGGTCGAGGACGACGAGCACATGGTATCGATAAACAGGCTCGGACCCGTAAGGCCGTAGAAATAAGACACCGTCATCGGAATGGTCGCCATGCCCGACCCGGAAGCCATCGAGCCGCGGAACACGTTGCTCTCGAAGCCGTAGTAGTGGTAATCATTGGTCATGGTACCCAACAGCACGCCGACATCGCCGTTATAACGGCTCAACAGCGTTTCTTTCGAGTAACCGGCGTCTTCAAAGGTATGCACCGCCACCTGCAGGAACAGTCTGACCTCCGGCGACATATGGTCGGCATAGACCTTGGGCATTTTGAAATAGCTGTAGTCGAACTTGTCAACGTCCTTGATGAAGGAGCCATTTATGCAGGTGGTCTTGCCTAGCACCTTGCGGTTCTTGTAATAGATTTTGCTGTGGTCCCACCGGTCTACAGGGAAGTCGCTCATGCAGTCAACGCCATTGGCTAAGTTTTGCCAAAGCTCATCGATGCTGTCCGCCCCGGGGTAATAACCGCCAAGGCCGATCACTGCGATATAGTTTTCTAACTCGTTGTCCTCGACGCGTTCACCAGAGGCAGCCGGCGCAACGGGCGTGACGGTCGCAACGGGCGTGACGCTTGGCGTTGTTGGACTGTTGGCGTTGGAATGGGCAGCAGCGAAACGATTCATTGGTAACGACTGCGCTGACGCAGGCTCGGCGGCACTTGGTTCAATGGTTGGCAGTTGAGCGCCATGCGGCGTCTCCAGCTGATCTTCGCTACCGCTGAACATCGCGACAAAATGGTCACGGTACTTCACCGCGAAATGGTCAACCATGCCGGCAATATTGACATGCTCGAACAACAGAGTTTTGGGTAGCGAGCCGAGATGTTTTTCCAGCTCATTGGTTACGCCCACTGCCATGATGGAATCGAAGCCATAGACCTCGAATTTTTCCGACGGATGGATTTTCGCCGTATCGATCTGAACTACGTCGGCGATAATCCGGGTGACAAAGGCTTCGATTCTTTTTCTCAGTTCGTGATCGCTGAGACTCGTCGTTCCAGCAGCCCGTCCCGGTGCCGGCTTGGCCAGGGCCTGCGGTTTGGCGTCCGCCGGCTGACCAATGCCCGCTAGCCGCGATAACTCGCCATAAATTACCCAGCCTTGAGCACTGACCGGGTTATTCAACAGTTGCCACAGGCTGTTGACGCCCTCCTCCACCGGCATCGGCACAATGCCAAACCGTTGCCGCATCTGCTGCTCGATCACCGGAGCCAGCTTCATGCCGCCGTCGCGCCACAACGGCCAGTTAATGCTCAGTGAACGCCCCTTGCGCTTGCCGTCGCCAGCCAAATTTTGGCGGTACTGCATAAAGGCGTCCATATAGGCGTTGGCGGCGGCATAGTCCACCTGCCCAAGATTGCCCATCGCCGCCTGAGACGAACAGACTACAAAGAAGTCCAGCGCACGTTCATTGATCGCCTGATCAAGCGCCTCAATACCGGCCACCTTTGCCGTGAGCACCTGCTCAAACTCGCTAGCAGACTTATTGATGATCATGCTATCGCGGATGACTCCCGCGCTGTGTATCACCCCATGTAACGAACCTTCTTTGGCATAGATGTCGTCAATCCACTGCTTAACCGCCGCTGCGTTGCCGACGTCTAGTGCCTGGTAGTGAACTTGGGCGCCCAGTGCTCGCAACCGATCGGCTTTTTGTTGCAACGGCTGGCTAACAATTGAGCGTCCTGCCAAGTAAAACACCGGGTTGCGACAGCTGCTAACGATATGTTCAGCGAAAATTAAGCCCAGCCCACCCGCGCCACCGGTGATCGCATAAATACCGCCGTCGCGCAACGGCGTCTGCTCATTGTGCTGCGCTGGTGCTAGCTCACGCCACTGCCTGCTATACAGGCTGCCGTTAGCGAAGACTCGCACCAGTTCGTTGCTGTGATAACGGCTCTGCTCGACGATCACTTTGACCATCGCGTCGTTGCCCATTTCAAGATCGAGCGCGACCAAGCGAGCTTTCAACGCGCTGTTTTCGATCATCGCCGTTTTCAACATCGCATCCAGTGCGGTCAAGCGCAGATCGTCTTGGCCCTGCCCCACAAAGAGCTGCAAATAGCCGCCGGCATGACCGTCGAGCAACCGCTGTAACCACTCGAGCAGCGCCAGCGCTGCCGCTTGGTAGGCCGCGGCGTCATTTTCGCCTGGCATACCCGGCAGTACGCTCACCTGATTGCCAAACTGCCGGCGTATCTCGCTAACCGTCGCCTCCGGCAGTCCAAGCAGCAGCCATTGCGACTTGGCATCAGCCGGCAGCCATTCACCGAGGCTTTCGACGGGCTTCCAAAACGGCGTCCGAATCAAGCGACCAAGAGCCTCGTCGCTGTCTACGATGGCTTGCGCCTGGGCCGGTTGTGGTTCAACACCCGTCTTGCGTGAGCTAAAACCATCTAGCTGAACCAGACATTGGCCTGCGTTATTGCAGATTTGCAGATCAATTTTCTCGACCGCGCCGCCACCCTGAGCTTCACTGTAAGCAGCGGTAACCGTCAGTGGCCCGGCTCTCAGCGCCTGTTCCACTGAACCGTACAGTCGCAGGCTCTCCAGCGCAAAGGGCAGCATCGGCTCAGCAGCGCCTTGCTGGCGGCGCTCCAATGAGGCTGCGATATGAAGTGCACTGTCGAGTACGCCCGGCGGCAACAGAACACCGTCTAATTGGGGATCCAGCGCGTCATGGGTCAACTGGCCGATCACCCGGTCACGGCCGATGCGGATTTGGCCGGCAGCGCGGAATGTCACGCCGTAATGGACTCCCATCGTGTCGAAATCATGGTACAGCAAGTCATGGCTTCGCTCACTGGCATTGCATTGAGCAGCCCATTGCGCCAGGTCGACCGGTTGCGGCAACGGTGCGGCGACGGCCGCTAACTGTGCGTCACCCTGGGCGTGCAGTTGCTGCGTCCCGCCGTCCACGCTGTAAATTTTGAATGACACGCTGTCGTTGCCGTTTACGGCCAGCTCGCAGTACAGTTCGACCTCACGGTCGCTGCCACCGACCGCAAAAGCCAGCGGCCGCAGCCATACCACGTTCTGTAGCGTGACTTGCTGCGGCGGCAGTTCGCTAGCCCTGACGATCGCCTCACGCGCCAGCTCGAGGTACGCGGCACCAGGGAAGATCAGCTGGTCGCCGATACGGTGATCGGCCAGGAACGTCTCACGACCGCTAAAGCGGCTGACAAACCGCTGCGTCGCCAGCGTCGAAATGTTGTGATGCACCAGCGGGTGCAGCCGGTCCATAGGCTGGTTCACCACGAGCGTGGGCTGTTGTTGGCGCCGACGGACTTCGGGCCAATAGTGCTCGCGTGCGAACGGATAGCCCGGCAGCGGCAAACGCGGCGGCATGCTATAAGCACCGCTTTGTGCCGCGCCAAACAGTCGCCGGCCATCGATATCGTAACCCTGGCGATAGAAGTCCGCGAGGCCAAACAATAGCTCCCTGGTTTCGTCTTCGCTGGCATTGCGACTGTCGTCCAGCAGCTGATTGATATAGCGCGCAATCGTCTTCTGCGCAGAAAATTCGCGCTCTACTTCACCGACAAATAGGTTGGGACGCTTTTCACCCGCCCGATATTGCTCAAGGGTGTAAAGCACTTCTTCCAAATCCGCCGCCACTAGCGCCAGGCGATGGCGAAAATGGTGCCGCCCTTCCAGCAAGGTATAGCTGATCGACGGCAACTGATGATCTCGGTATCCACCATGCTGCAAGGCCGCGCTCAGTTGTTCGATTTTTTCTTTTAGTGCCTCAGTAGTTTTGGCTGATAGTACAAGCAAGTAACAGGGCCGGCGCAGCGGTGAGGCGTCACGCTCGCGGCTGTAGCTTTCCAATACCACGTGGGCATTCGTGCCGCTCATGCCGAATGCGCTGACCGCGCCCAACCGCTCACTGTCGCGGCCTGCCGCCGGCCAGGCCTTGTTCGTTTTGTTCACGTAAAACGGGCTTTGCTGCCAGTGGATATAGTCGTTTTCCTGCTCGCAGTGTAGGCTGGCCGGAATGGTTTCGTGGCGGAACGCCTGCAACAGACTAATCACGCTAACCAAGCCCGACGCGGCAAAAGTATGGCCGAGATTGGTTTTGGTGGAGGTCAGTGCGCAGTGGCCTGGCTTGTTGCCTCGGAACGCATCGTTGAGCGCGTTAATCTCTACCGGATCCCCCAGTTGCGTGCCGGTACCGTGGGTCACAATATATTCCACCGCTTCGGTATTCATCCCCGCGCGCCGGTAAACCTCTTCCAATAAGCGCTGCTGAGAAGCGCCGCTTGGCGCAGTAATACCGTTAGTCTTGCCGTCGTAGTTGATGCCACTGCCTCGCAATACGCCGTAGATCGGGTCGCCGTCGGCTTCGGCTCGGCTCAAAGGCTTGAGCACGACGCAGCACACCGCCTCGCCCGGCACCATGCCATTGGCCCGGCGGTCAAAGGCAAAACATTTACCGTCCGGTGACAGCATCCCTGCCTGAGTCATGCCAATAAAAGCGTCCGGCGAGAAAATGAGGTTAACTCCGGCGACAACCGCGATCTCGCATTCGTTGTTACGCAGGCTCAGCGCTGCTTGGTGCAGCGCCACCAACGCTGACGAGCAGGCGGTGTTAATCGCCATCGTCGGCCCGGTCAAGTTGAGAAAATAGGCGAGCCGCGACGCCAAGATACCATTATGGCCCGAGGTTAGGCTTTCTTCGCTCGCTAATCGCTGGAAGTCACCCTCCTCAACGCCAACGAACATGCCAACCCGTTGCGCTTCAAGGTGACGCGGGCCGACGCCGGCGTCTTCCAGCGCATTCCAGGACTCCTGCAACAACAGCCGCTGCCTGGGGTCCAATGTTTTCGCCTCGCGGGGCGAAATCTCGAAAAACAGGGGGTCAAATTCACTGACTCCTGGCACGCTGCCCATCCAAATACAGCGCGTCTTGCTGGGATCCTCGCGATGATCGCCGTAATAATCACGCCAGTCGTAACGATCAGTCGGGATCTCGCCCACCATGTCGCGTCCTTCGGCCAGCACGCGCCACAGTTCATCGGCATTGCGAGCGCCAGGGAAGCGGCCACTGATCCCGATAATGGCGATCGTGTCGGCGTTCGACGTTGACGCGACGACAGGAGCCGGTATCGGCAACGGCTCCGCTGCGCTGATCACCTCACCGCGATAACAAGCTTCGACCGCCTGCCGGTGGTGTGTTAGTAAATAGGCGGCGATTTTCGCCAGGGTGGAATGGCTAAAAAACAGCTCTGGTGTCAACTTGAGGCTCAGGTGGCGACTCAACAGGCCGGCGTACTCCGCCAAGCTAATGGAATCAAAGCCGAAGTCCGCCAAGTTGGTGTCTTCGCCAAGCTTATGTCGTTCGGCATTGAGAGGCCGGCTCGCCAAATCCCGCAAATCCCATAACAGAGACTGCTCCACGCTCAACCCTTTGAGTTCGGGACGGCTTCGCGTCCGCTCAATCATGGGTTTGGCCGCCGTTGCTTGAACAATTGGGCGAGCCGTTGTTTGGCGTGCCGGGGAATTGATCCCGTCTACTAATTGCTGCAACCTCGCCGGCTCACCCGCCAACACCAGCATGTGATCGGCATCGCTGGCGATAATCTGCTGCAACAACGTCAGGCCTTCAGCGCTTTCCAGCATTCGCTGACCACTGGACTTCAAATAAAACTCGGTCGATGCCTGATCGCCCACTGCCATACCGCCATTGCGCCACAGCGGCCAATTAATTGCCACGACACGCCGAGCGCGTCCGGCTTGCGCATAACGCGCATAGGCCTGCTGGAATCGATTAGCCATCGCGTAGCTGCACGCGCCCATATCGCCGAGCACCGCCGAGCTGGACGAGAAATAACAGATCAACGCCAGCGGTTGCGCCGCTAGCACCTCATCCAACACAAGTGTGGCCTTGACCTTGGCATGTAATACCGCGTCGAAATCTGCTTGGGCGATGTCAAACAGGCTGCCCGGCGCCTTCAGGCCAGCAGCGTGAATCAACCCGTCGATCGGTCCGCTGTGCGGCAGCACCTCGGCCAGCGCAGCGGCCATCGCCTGACGATCAGCACAATCCGCCTGCAAATAGAAAATGTTGCACTTGTCATGACGCAGGCTATCCAGCCGCGCCTGCTGGGCCACCGACAGCGATGAACGTCCGTTCAGGATTAGATTGAGTTGACCGTCGCTGCGACGCCTCGCTCGGCTCGAAAGCTCGCCAGCTAATAGCGACCCCAATCCACCCAACCCTCCGGTGATCAACAGGGTGTGGATTTGCTCCAGTGCCAGCGGCTCGACGGCTGCGGTTGCGCAGGTCGGCGCTAGCCTCAGCTGGAAAGTGCGCCCGCTTTGGTATAGCCTGCTGCCCGCCGCGTCGCCGCTAAGCTGCAGCCACAGGCGACGCAACCAGCGACCGTCGTCGCCGGTATTGTCCGGCAAATCAATCGCCACCTCGACTGGACAATGGACCATCACCGCACCGAGCGAACGCTCGATGCCGATCCAAGATTCAAGATAACAGCGCTCGAGCGCGTCGCCAGCCCGCCCAGCCAGCACTAATCGGTCGATTGGCGCCGCCGTGGCCGCCATCGCCTTGAGCAGTGCGACAATCGCGCTGTTGTCGATCATCCAGCGACGATCGTCCATACTCCATAAATAGAGCACTCGGCTAGCGCCGTGAGCCGACAACACGTGTTGCAGACCTTCTTGTAACTGCTGCGGATCGTCGACTGCTACACGATAATGGCCATCCTCATCGCGTCCATTTTTATTATCGGCCGCAATAAATATCAACTCGGTCTGCGCACTGAGCGCACTGATCTGTCGGGCTAGCTGCTGCCGTAGCCCAGGCTCACCCAGCAAGCAAATCAATCGTTTGATCGGCGCACCCTGTCCTGGTTCATCGGCCTCCTGCCATTGCTCCGTGTAGGTTGCCACGATTGTTTCGGTAGCCGCGCTTTCTCTTTGTTCTGCAGTTACCGCCGGCGCATCCAGCCAGTACCGTTCCTTGGCGAATGCATAGCCCGGCAGAGCGATTCGGGCGGGACGCGGCCCGTCGCCATAAAGACACGTCCAGTCAAATGCTTCTGCCTCTTCAGCGCCAGCGAGCCATCGCGCCGCCAACTGTCGCAGGTCGCCAGCGGCCACGGCCTCTTCGGCCGTCATGCTGGCTACGCCAAAGTCAACGCCCGGCTCGCCGGCAATCCACGCTTGCAGTTGTCGCCGTAATTGTTCCAAGCTATCGACGATGAAAATGGCCCGTGTTGCCATCGCCTCCCGGCCGGTTTGTAGCGTGTAAGCCAACGCGGCAAGATCGGGCGTGTGTTGCGCAACGTGTGCCAATAACCGCACAGCCTGCTCTTTCAAGCGTGGTGCATTGCGCGCCGACAGCGGAACCAGCACCATTTCGCCCCGGTGCACGGCGAACTCACGCTGCTCACAATACTCCTGCAGCACAACATGAGCGTTTGTGCCAGAGAAACCAAAGGAGCTGACGCCAGCGCGCCGCGGTGCACTTTGCTCCGGCCAGTCGCATCCTTCTCTATCAATGACCAGTGGCGAGTCATCGAGCTTGATGTGGGGATTCTGTTGTTTGAAGTGGCCCAACGCCGGCAACTTATGGTGCTTCATCTGCTGCAGCACCTTAATGACGCCCGCGATGCCTGCCGCCCCCTCGGTATGACCAATATTGGCCTTCACCGAGCCAATATGGCAAAAACCCCGGTCGTTGGTATAACGTGCAAAGGCTCGCTTGAGCGCATTGATCTCGATCGGATCGCCCAGCTTGGTGCCGGTGCCATGGGCCTCGATATAACTGAGGCTACGAGGATCAATGCCGGCATCTTGCCACGCATGCACTATCACGTTTTCCTCTCCGGCCACGCTCGGTGCAGTCAGTGAAGGCGTGTAGCCGCCGTGCAATGCCGCCGAACCTTTGATGATGCCATGAATCGGATCGCCATCAGCCAACGCTTTCGACAGCGGTTTAAGCAGCAGCATCGCCACGCATTCGCCTGGCACGTAACCATCCGCTTGTGCATCAAAGGTGTGACAGCGCCCCGTCGGCGACAGCGCGCGGATCGCCGAAAAATACCGGTAGTGCCAGGATGACAGCAGTAAGTTGCTACCGCCCACAAAGGCCATTTCGCATTCGCCGTTGCGCAATGAAACACAGGCGGCATGCAACGCCACCAGCGACGACGAGCACGCCGTATTGAACATCAGGCTCGGCCCTTTGAAGTCGAACCAGAATGAAATTCGGTTAGCGGCGATTACCCCACTGCCCGTGGCGATATAGGGGTCCATCGGCAGTCCCAACTCGGTGATCTTGTCAACGTATTCGTTGAAACAGGAACCGATGAATACGCCGGTACGACTGCTACGTAACTGCGTGATGACGCCAGCGTTCTCGGCGGCAGCGTACGTGCTCTGCAGTAGCAGCCGCACCTGAGGGTCCATCCATTGGGCTTCGCGGCGGGACATGTGAAAGAAGTCGGCGTCGAACTTATCAACGTCGTCGATAAAACTGCCCCACTTGGAATAGGTCTTGTCATGCGCTTCAGGATCCGCGTCAAACCAAGGCGCAACGTCCCAGTGGTCTGCCGGCACTTCCTTGATCAGTTCACGGTCCTGCCAGATATTTTGCCAAAATTGGTCCAGGTCGCGGGCTTCACCGAACTGTCCTTGCATACCAATGATGGCGATATCCTGCTGGCGGTCACTACCAACGACAGCCCTAGGCAAATCATTGGCGACACACTCGTGCGCGGTACAAGTTTCGACAATCGGCGCAACATGATTTGCCTTTACCGGCGCAACGTCAGTCGTCTCGCCACGCTCGGTCAACAAGGGCGTAAAAGCTGCTTCGTACTCCTGCCATAAAAACGTCGCCAGTTCAGCAACACTGGGATATTCAAAAAATATTGTGGGCTCCAGTTCGATCGCCGCAGCACTTTCAAGGCGACTCGCCAAGTTGACTAGCTGCAGCGACTCCAGTCCCAATTCCATCAAGTTGCGGTGACGCTGCTTTTTACCGATTTGCTTTGCCCCGAGGGCTTGCAGCTGGGTCAACAGGTAGTCTTCGATCGCTTCGCGGCTGCAGCCACTGTCACTGTCGCGCCGCGCTGTATCGTCGACCAAGTGGCTGCCTCGCAGCCGCTTCAGCGAGCAACCGCTGAATTCGGCCACCAGCACACCCTCGTCGTCGTACAACTGTGCGTCGAACAACACCAGCTCGCCGGAATTTTTAATTAACTTGGTGTGAATCCAGCCCGTTGTCGGTGCTTGGCTGCGATGGAGAACCAGCGATTTAACGCCAAACGGAATAAAATTGCTGTCCAGTTGTTCGCTGGCCAGCAGCGGGATAACAGTCAAAAAGGCACTGTTGATCAACAACGGATGCAAGCTGTAGTGGCGAGAATCCGCGTTCTCAGCGACGGTCAGCGTAATTTGGGACAGCGCTTCGCCGTCATCCTGCCGCTGGTAAAGCGCCTTGAGGGTCCGATAGCTATCGCCGATGTGGATCTGCTCACTAATTTGGTAAATTGATGCCAGCGGCTCCACCGCTGTCATACCAGCCATCAGCTCGGCTGGATCCACCTGCCGCTGCTGGGCAGCCACGGCCGACAATTCACCGCTAGCCCTAGGCTGCCAAGGCGCCGACGGCGAATGTCGGCATACTGCCTCGAAGACCCGTCCGTCACGCTGGGTTGCGCGGATCGCCACTTCAAGCCGCTCGCCTTCGGCCAGCGCGACTGGCGCAGCAAACGTCAGCTTTTTCAACCGCAGCGCCTCACCGTCGGCCAGCTGGCCCAAGCCGTACTCCAGCGCCAGACTGGCATAGGTCAGCCCCAACAGGATCCGCTGCTGATTGAACTGGTGATCCTTCAGATAGCGCTCATCGTAGTGGTAAACAGCGGCTGCAATTGGGTTCTCGATCGCCGGTGGCGCCTGAATCACCCGCTCCGCCTGGTCACGGCGATAGCTGGCCCGAATCTTTTCAAACTCTCTGGCTGCTTCTTCGACACTGATTTCTTCCCGCTGTATTTTCCGGTGTAGAACCCTAATTTGACTGTCCACTGTTCTCTTCGCTCTCAAATGCGGATAGGGTAGGCGGCGTCTAAGCGACTTTGCCGCCCGTGTCCGGTTAGCGACCGGTCAGGTCGAGAAATGCCTTGTTTGAAGGCCGCAAAAACGGCAGGTAGGTTGGCGGCGGCAACTTGCCCACCAGGCGGGGCGAGATCCCCTTTGGCCCCATCTCTCGAGCCAACATCGCGATAAACAGCGTGATCTCCAACGCGGCGACATGGCGGCCCAGGCAGGTGTGAGGACCGCCACCAAACTGGCAGGTTTCCACCTGGTTCGGTGCCCGATCCATGCCCAGCCAGCGCTCCGGCTTCCAGCTATCCGGATCCGGGTAACGTTCGGGGTTACGAGAAACATGCAGCAGACTGACGCCCACCATCGTGCCGACAGGGACCGTATGACCCATCATTTCAAACTCGGTATGCACCTTGCGCATTTCAAACGGCGCCGGTGGATAGAGCCGCAAAGTTTCTCGGAATATCGCTTCAGCCAGCGGCACTTGCTTGACCAGCTCCTCATGGGTATAAGGCACGCTGTCTAGGCCGGCGACCTGTTGACACAACTGCTGCCAGACGTGTGGATGCTGCGACAGCATTAACGCCGACCACGCCATCACCGCGGCAGTTGTTTCTGAGCCGGCAAAACCCAGGCCCAGGATGTTGTGCACCAGCTCGACCTCAGACATGCCGTTGCCATTATCGTCGCGGCCGAAGATCATCGCCCCGACCAGGCTATCGCGGTCGTTGTTCGCGCGTACCGTGGCAACGATCTGTGACACCCGCTGTTCCAGCCAGCCGCGCGCCTTGCGGCAGCGCCAGGCAGGGAAGCCCGGCAAGTTGATTTTCAGCGGTATCATGCCGAGAAAAAATTCCTCGTACTGGTGACGCCACTGCTCAAGCTCGTGGGTTTCAATACCCATAATCCGGAACACCACCTCCAGCGCAATATCCTTGGTCTGCGGGAAAATCGCCAGTTTGCGCTCGCTGGTCCAATGTTTAAGCCGTTGCTCGACGGTTTCCACCACGAATTGGCCAACGCGCGCTCGGGTCAGCCCTTTCGGGGTAAAAGCATCCATGCTAGCGCGGCGCGCATTGCGATGACGTTGGCCGTCAAAGGCGTTCATCGCTTCACCCGTGATGACCGGCATCTGCTCGCGCAGATAGGAGTTGTCGGTGTACTTATTTTGAAGGATCGCCAGGCCGTCCTCACTCATAATCTGCAGCACGGGTAGCTTAGCGCCGAAATAAGTCCAGAACATCGGCCCGCAAACCGCCTCGGCCTGGCGCAACTCACTGAGCGCATCCTGACCGATCTTATGGACATGGCCCAGCAATGGAATCTTGCCTGGCATGACCGGAAACCCGTCTTTCATCTTCAAGTTCTCGGCGACCGGGCGCGCCACGTTGACCGGCTGATCATTGCGCTCCATGTTGAGTTCGTTTGCCACCACCGGGCTATGTTGCGCTTCTGTGCCCGCCTCTGCCTGCGCCAAGGCGAGCGTATCTGGTTTATGGTTCATTTTATTCCCCGTTATGCATTCGTTAGACTGCTGTGATCAGTTGCTCAAATTGCTCGGCGTCCAGCTCGCCGCTGCTAATGCGGCGATAAAGCATGCTATTGAACAACGGTTGCGGCGTTGCGACGGCCTGCGACGGCTGCGCCATCGCGTGTTCGAACTCGTATCCCGGCAACGCGACGCGATTGCCGCCTTCCGGGTAAAGCGCGCATGTGTCCAACTGCGCGCCGCGACAATAGGCTGCCGCCATCTGCGCGAGTGTGCCTGACGCGGTCCCTATCTCTCCTTCTTCAATACCCTCGAGCGGCGAAATCCAGCAGCAGCCTTGCACTGACAACTCGTCAGTCAGCAATGACTGCAGTCGCGCCACCACCTGTTCGATGGTATCGGCCACTACCGCCGCGCGGTGCGTCAATTGGTGCTCACGCTGCGCTAAGCTGTAGGCCAAATCCTGCAGTTCGAGACTGGGATGAGCGATGGTAAATGCTTTGAACGTTTTCAAGTAGGCTAACAAGCTGTGGCGGCTCGCCGCCGCGAAAACCAACAACTGCGTCTGCCCCTGGCGATGTTTGCGCGGCACTCGATGCTCCAGGTGCTCTTCGACCACCAGGCTGGCATAACTACCGCCAGCGCCAAAGGAATTGATCAAGCAACGGCGCGGCTCACGCACTCCGTCTGCGCTCACCGGTGCCGGCCACGGCGACACCTGCTGTTGCAGATAAAAAGCGCTGCCATCGAGTCGTATATGAGGGTTAGGCGGGTCGGCATTGATCGACGGCGCCAATTGCCCGTGCTGTAACTGCAGTAACACCTTGGTGAGCTGGGAGATGCCCGACGCCGCCTCGAGGTGGCCGATATTTGACTTGACTGTGCCAAGCGCGCAACTGGCGGGCTGCGTATCACCAAACACTTTTTTAAGCGCTGCCACCTCGATTGGATCGCCCAACTCGGAGCCATTGGCCGCCGCTTCGACGTAGTTGATCTGCGCCGGTTCCAGGCCGGCCCGCTGGATGGTCTGCGCAATGAGTCGGGATTGCTGTTGAGTATCCGGAGCCGAATACATCAGCCTGCCACCGCCATGATTGACGCTGGAGCTTTTGATCACCCCGTAGATTCGGTCGCCGTCGGCCATGGCTGCGGCCAAAGGTTTGAGCAGCACGGCGCCGGCACCCTCGCCTGGGATCATCCCATCACCTTGACCGAAGCCTCGGCTAAGATCGCTACTCCCCAGGTAATGAGCCAGTTTGAGCGTCTGGTACTTGGACGGATCAAGGATCAGATTGACGCCGCCGGCGATCGCCATTGCACAGTCATTCTGCAATAGGCTCTGGCAGGCCAAGTGGATGGCGGTCATCGAGCTGGAGCACGCCGAATTCACCGCTAGGCTTGGGCCCTTCAAATCAAAATAATGGGAAATCCGGTTGGGTATCTGCCAGTCAGTGACATTTGACTTGATCGCTGCCCGCTCCAGGCTGCTCTCGGTCCACGGCGATTGGTGATACATCGAGCCTATGAAGACCCCGACTCCTGCCGCGTCGCGCTGCTGGATCCGCGCAATAGCATCGCTGTTGTAACCCGCGTCCTCAAAGGTACGCCAAGTCACTTCAAGCATCTGTCGCAACTCTGGCGACAGGTTGCTTACCTCATCGTGAGGAACGCCGAACAACTTGTGATCAAAATCCTCGACTTGTTCAAGGAAACCGCCATAGTACCGTCCAGTCGCCCACGACTGCGTTCCGGTCAGAGACTGGGCCCAACGCGAACTCGGTGCCTCACTCACACAGTTACGTCCATTGCGTAGATTATCCCAGAAACACGCCAAATCAGCGGCCATAGGATAACGACCACTGACACCAATAATCGCAATATCTCGACACGTCGCGGGCTGTTCAGCGACCGTCGCGGACTGTTCGGCGACCATCGTGGGCTGCTCGACAACGCTTGGCTGCTTGGTCGTCGACATAAGCCGAGCGCTATTGGCCTGGTTGTCGATTGGCTGGACATGACGGGGAGCATGACGCGGCGCACGCTCGTGACTGACCGCCACCGCGGTCACTGGCTGCGTCGCAACCGGGCGCTGGCCCTCCTGGGAAGCCGCAAAATGCTGGGTCAGCGCAGCGCGATGCTCACTCAGAAGGTAGTCCGTTAGCTGATTGATCGTGTTGTATTCAAACAGTATCGTGCGCGATAGCTCACCGGTCGCCTTTTCCAACGCCTGAATCAGGCTGATCTGCAAAATTGAATCGACGCCGTAGCGATCGAAGGCGACATCCCGCTGCAGCCGCTCAGGCGCAATATTGACCAGCTTCGACAACACGTCAGTAATCAGCTGGCGGCACTGCTTGGCTAAGACGGCTTCGTCGACCTCGCCCGTAGCTATCCTCTGCGTCACCACGGGTGCGATGACTTCGACGGGCGCATCCATCGCCACGTCGGTGACGTCGGCGGCAGGCATGACCTGTTGCTGCGCCGGCAGACGCACCACGCCATCACTCACGGCAACGATAATCTGTTGGCCCAGGCAATGACTGCCCGCGACCGGGAAGGCAATGTCGCTAAAGCCCTGCGACTGCAGCAACCGTTGCCAGCTCTCGGGAGACAGACCGGGACAGCCAT
Organism: Mycetohabitans sp. B3; assembly: GCF_021498065.1. Lineage (NCBI taxonomy): Bacteria > Pseudomonadati > Pseudomonadota > Betaproteobacteria > Burkholderiales > Burkholderiaceae > Mycetohabitans > Mycetohabitans sp. B3. The sequence continues at coordinate 59,600 of NZ_JAHLKN010000026.1, forward strand.
CGATTCTCAGCGCCTCGTCATCATAGAGCCACCAGCCTTCGAGTAGACCGAAGGTCAGGTGAGTAAACATCGAACGCTCACTGATTTCGTTCAGCAGCAACAAACCGCCATGGCACAACGTAGCTTTGGCATTTTGCAGCGTACAACGCAAGTCTGGCGTAGCGTGCAACACATTGGTGGCAATCACCAAATCGTAGTGATTCGTGTTAATGCCCTGCTCAAAGCAGGCTTTGCTGACGTCAAAAATGGCGGTGCGCAAGTAAGGCGCCTCGGGCGCAAAATGCTGTTCGGCGTGGCGCAGGAAAGCCTGCGACAAATCTGTGTAGCAATATTCAGCGATCTGATGCCGCCACGGCCGCAGTTTGCTGATCAGTCCAGCGGTTGTGCCGCCGGTGCCCGCGCCGATCTCCAAAATCCGCAGCGGCCGGTTGTCCTCAGCATACCGTCGGGCGATATCCACCACGACCTCACCAAGCGCCTCGTTGAAATAATCGGAAATCTTGTTGTTTTTATAGATACCCTCTACCAACGACATGGAGCCGCCAGGGAAGATCACCTCGGTGGCTTGCTTCTCACCGCGCAAGATAGCCGGCAACGCCCGAGAACACGCTTCCACTAGCTGCAACTGAGCATGCAAATCACCATCCCGGCGCCATTCATCGCTAGCCTGACGCCACTGCGACCACAGTGATGCGGCGGCAGGGATGGCCGTCAATAACCGTCCTTGATCGTCAATAGCGCCTGTTTGCGTCAACAACCGCAGGCTTTCCCGCAGCCACCGACGATAAAAAGGATAGGCGTCAAGGTTCGCCGCCACCGCCGGATGGGCGGCAATCTGTTGTTCAGTCAGCGGGCCGTCGCCGGCTAGCTCGCCAATGCAGGCGAAGGTCAGGGCCAGCAACAGTCGGTCCATCTCAGCCGCCGCGCGGTGATGTTGCGGCGGCGGGCCTAGCCTTTGCGCCACGTTTGTCCACACATAAGACGCTGGAGGCTTCTCCAACGGATAACAATGCAGCTGTGTGCCACTGTCGATACCGGCAATGGTCATCGGCTCAAGCAGTTTGATTAAGCCCAACTGTGGCAGCGCACCCGCTAGCAACTGATCAAGTGCCGCCATGCCTTCGTCCGGCTCGATGGAGCCGAGCCCCTGTTCAGCCATCCGTGCTCGATAGCCGGCATTGGCTACCACGCCAACGCTGCCCCAATAGCCCCAGTTGATTACTTTGACTGGGCAACGCCAGTGTTGATTGAGCTGAGCGGCAAAAGCGTCAGCGAACGTGCAGCCGGCGGCGTAATTGCTCTGACCAGCAGCCCTGCTAAAGGCAATCATCGACGAGAAAAACAACACAAAATCCAACGTCGGATTGTCGGCTGGCGTAAAGACCTGGGCCATCCGTACACTGGTCGCCATCTTGGCGTCGAGACAGGCAGTAAACTGCGCTTCGTCCATCTGCTCCAAGCGAGCGTCATCCAGCACTAGCGCTGAGTGCACCACGCCATGGATCGCGCCAAACGATTCGACCACCTGCCGCCTGGCCTGCGCCAACTGCTCAACATCAGCCGCGTCAGCCTGGATATACAACGGCGCCGGAGCGTTGCATGCTTGACTCATTTGCGTCAGCGCCGCCAGCTTGCGATTGATTTCATCATCAGCAGTGCGGCGACCCAGCCAAATCACTCTGGCACGGTAATGACGGATCACGTGACGCGTCCACACTTCACCAATGCCGCCGGCCCCCCCTATCACGACGTAGACGCCGCCTTCGCGGTAGCTCACGCCGTCATCTGTTTGAGCCCGCTGCGCCAGCGGCAATAGCCGTTGGCAAAACCATTCACCATCACGCCAGGCCAAGCATTCGCCGGGCAGCCTCTGCGCAGGCGTTGCGACCGGCAACCCCTGAGCGTCAGCCGGCAGATCGATCAGTTCAACCCGCCAATGTTCATATTCCTTTGCTAGTGACCCCGCCAAGCCATGGCAGGCCGCCTGCTGCGGCGCCAACGGCTCACCGGTACGCACCGCGACGCTGGCTGTCAAGATCAATTGCAGTTCCAACGCTCGCTGCTGATAACCTAGTTGCAGCAGGGCCTTGATCAACCTGAACAACGCCAGCACGCTTGGTTCGTGGCTGTCGATCAACCGCTGATTCGCAAAATCGGTCGACGGTTGCGGCGCCAGCCAAATCAACCGTTGAAACGGCGTGCAAGCAGCCAACTGAGCGGCAATCCCATCAATCGTTGTCGCCAGCGACGGTAAGAATTCGATCTGCGGATGTTGCCCGGCCAGCCAGTTGCACCGTTCCCCAACCGCGCCAATCGCCAAAGTGGGCAACACTTGCCGGGTTGTGGATGCCTTGTCGGCAACACGCCATTGTGGCGCCAGCAGGCTCAGCCCTGCGGGCAATCTACTGTCAGCGGTGAGCGGCGTCACGCGGGCGCGCGTGCCGTTCAATGGCCGGGAACTGAAACCGCGGAAACTGGCGGCGATGTGCCCTCGCTCATCACACAGCTCGATATCGATCCGCTGCACTGCGCTGCTTTGACCACGACGGTCAACGCTGATCAACGCCCACATGACGGGTCGGCAACGATCATAGACATTCAATTGTTCCAACGCGAAAGGCAGCAGAGTCTCGTTTGGGCCCTCCGTTTGTTGCAGCAATAGTCCGATCGATGCCTGCACCGCTGAGTCCAGCATACCGGGATACATCACCCAGTCGCTGCCCAGCCATTGCGGATCCAGCTCAAGCCTAGCCAGCAGTCTGCCGTCGCCGAGCCACAGCTGCTTGACACCGCGGTGGCTGGGGCCATAGACAATATTAATTGGGTCAAACAGCGAGTACAGCTGCGCAGCATCAACGCTACGCTGCCACGGGCCCGCTGCGAGGGCTTCAAGATCCAGTGGCTCCACGGCCCCGGCAGGGATGACTTGTGCGCTGCCTTTGCAATGCTCGACTGCATCGCCCTGGGCCTGTGAGTAGATCCTGAAATTGATTTTTTGCTGCTCTAGCGCCAGCTCAATATGCAACTCGTTGTGCTGCGACGCCAGCGTATACGGAGCCAACCAGACAATGTTTTTGAATTGCAGCCAACCGTCGGCCAATGGCTGCGGATCCCATGATTGGGCGATCGCCGCCCGAGCCATTTCCAGATAGCCAACGCCTGGCATCGTTGGATGGCCATTGACTTGATGGTCGGCAAACCAACACTCTTGGCCTCGCCAGCGGCTACTGAATCGCTGGCGGTAAAAATCCGATGTATTACGTTCGAGCATCGGGTGCAACCAGCCGTCGCCTGGCACGGGATCAGTGACGGGTACGGTCGCCAAATCCGTCACCCAGTAACGCTCTTGGGCAAACGGATAGCCTGGCAGGCTGAGACGTTGCATCGAGCGTTCATCGCGATAGAACTGTCGCCAGTCGATCGCCAGCCCCTGCGTCCACAATTCCAGTAATTTGTGATACTTGCGCTTGTCAATCCATGCCGCAAGCGCCGCAGCCATGTCCTCATCCTGACGAAACAGCGCCAGCGCCTGGTTATCACCATCACTACGACCGCGATAGACCGCCTTGCCGCTGGCAGCGAAATCGGCAAGCTGGCGCTGTAGATCAGTCAAAGAGTCACTCAGCAGCGCCAGCCGCTCTGGCATCGGATCACGGCCAACCTGCAGCGTGTAAGCCAGATCATCGAGGTAATGCTCTGGGTTGAGCTTCGCCTCAGCAGGCTCCGCGGCAATAAACTCGGCGAGGCGACGTGCATATTCACGCAATTGCTCTGGCGTTTTGGCCGAGAGCAGAATTGGTCGCGCACCGGACGTCACATCGTGCCGAGGGCGCTGCGGCGGTTGGTATTCCTCCAGCAGGATATGCGCGTTAGCACCGCCAAAGCCGAAGGAGCTCACCCCCGCCCGCCGCGGCAACGCATGGCCGTTACTGTCCTTGGCAGCCAGCCAGGGCCGGCTTTGCTGCACGATATAAAACGGACTGTTGTCCAGTTCGATATAGGGATTGAGCGCTTCGCAATGCAGGCTCTTAAACAGCACCTTGTGCTTCAATTGCAGCAATACCTTGATCACCCCGGCAATACCGGCCGCCAATTCAAGGTGCCCGACGTTCGATTTCACGGAACCCACGCCGCAATAGCCTGGCTGCAGTGGGCCAATGCCCAACTCTTCACTCAGCTCGCGAAACGCCATTTTCAGGCCGTTGATTTCGATCGGATCACCCAGTTCGGTACCGGTGCCATGCGCTTCAATATAGCCGATGCTGCGTGGATCGACACCGGCTTGGCGATAAGCCGCTTTTAGCAGCTCCGCTTGGGCTCGCGGGTTTGGCGCAGTCAACGAATTCGCCTTGCCGCCATGGTTTTCCGCGGTGCTACGGATCAGCGCGTAGATGTGATCGCCGTCGGCCTCAGCCTGCGAACGCTTCTTCAGCACAATCATCCCGACCCCTTCGCCCCGGGCGTAGCCGTTAGCCTGAGCCGAGAAGGTTTTACTGCGCCCATCCAGCGCCAGCATGCCCGCTTTATTGAAGCTGATTTGTGCTTCGGGCGCAATGAGGGTATTCACGCCGCCGACGATCGCCATTTGGCAATCTCCGTTGCGCATCGCCTGAACCGCACGGTGGATCGCCACCAACGACGAAGAGCAGGCCGTTTCGACTGGCTCGCTGGGACCATGCAGGTCAAGCAGAAAGCTCATTCGATTGGGGCCGACCGACGGTACCATCGCCGTGGCACTGTAACCCTCAATCGGCACGCCGGTTTTAGCGATCAGGCTGCTGTAGCCCGTCATTCCAGTGCCCACAAAAATCCCGGTACTGCTGCCCGCCAAATCAGCAGTGGCATAGCCCGCGTCTTCAATCGCCAGCCAGACATACGTCATCAGCAGGCGTTGCTGGGGATCCATCAGCTGAGCTTCCCGCGGCGAAATACCGAAGAACAACGGATCAAAGTGGTCCACGCCGTGGATAAAGCCACCCCATTTGACGTTGGTCTTGTTGGCCTGCTGATGCGGATCACCATAATATTCACGCCAGTCCCAGCGATCGGCGGGAATCTCGCTGATACAGTCCCGGCCGTCCGTCAGATTGCGCAAGAACTGCTCAACATCGTCGGCCATTGGGAAGCGGCCGCTGACGCCGATCACAGCAATCTCATCCTCCTCTGCAGGTTTGCTCGGAACAGAAGAGGCAGCCGTATGAACGGAAGATTGCGCGACTGTCAGTGGGCGCCGCTTGAGCACCGATCTTGGCGCCGGGGCACTATGCTGCTGCGGCGTTGAAGGCGATGGCTTGAACTGCTGTTGTGGCGCTGTGGATTGCGGCGATAGCTTGGCCGCGAGCACGCTACCGTGCTCGCGTTCCAGGTAAGCAGCAAAACGGTCAATCGTGGCATGTTCAAAAAAGATTGTCGGCACCAGGTTCAGTCGCCATTGCTGCTTCAAAGTGCTCGCCAGCGCGGTGAGGCTGATGGAGTCGAAGCCGTATTGGCTGAACTCGGCATCGATACGAATCTCTGCGGCAGGAATTTTCATCTGCTGGGACACGAGGTCGATCAGCGCGCGGCGCAGTGGCTCTGCCCATGACACCCCAGCGTCGGTTGACGACGGCGGCGCTACGTCTTGGTGTTGCGGCTCGTTGTCGTGCGCGAGCGCCATATCGGCATCGTCGCGGCCGGTCACCAGTGCGCTCATCTGCTCACGTCGACCGTTCATCACCAGCAATTGCGGCTTATCCCATGCAAAGCATTGGCACAGCGCATGAATTCCGGCATTAGTGGGCATCGCCACCATGCCGGTGCTTTCTGCCATTTGCTGCGCAATCGTCTCGTCTACCTTCATGCCGCCTTCTTTCCACAGCGGCCAATTGATCGACAGGCTACGGCCGCTTCGCCGTCCCTGCTCGACCAGCCGGCTGCGGTACGCAGCGTAACGGTCGACAAAGGCGTTCGCTGCCGCATAGTCGGCCTGGCCGGTATTGCCGATCACGCCGGTACCCGACGAAAAGAAGATCATGAAATCCAATGGCAGCTCGGCAGTGGCTAAATCCAGGTTGCGAGCGCCGGCCACCTTGGCTGCCATCACTTGTTTCAGTTCATCATCCCGCTTATTGATCAGCAGGCTGTCTCGGATCACGCCGGCGCTATGCAACACGCCATTAAGGCGGCCATATTTGTCACCAATCCATGCAACCAATCGCTGCACCGCGTCGCGGTCGCTGACATCCAGCTGCCGGTATGCAATCGTGTTTCGGCCCGCGTCGATCTCAGCCACGCGCTGCGGGTCTACCGCAGAGCGGCCTGTCAAAATCAATGTGGCATCGCTGACGTTAGCCGCCATCGCGCGGGCAAAAATCTGTCCGAGGCCACCAAGACCGCCGGTAATCAAATAGACGCCGTGATCTTTCCATGGCGTGCCGACCGCTAAATCCATCGTCGGACAAAGGTGCCAGCGTTGCACTTGGCGCTGCCCTGCCTGGTAACGGATTTCGACGTCGCCGGTGGCAGCATTTTCCTTGAGCCGCTGCGCCAACGATTGCGGCTCGTCCAACTCAATCAATTGACCAGCCAAGTTCGGCGCTTCGAGTTGCAGGCTGCGCAGCATGGCCGCTAGGCCGCCGATCATCCGATCGCCTTTGGGGTTGTAGAGCGCCAGCTGAATCAGTGAACGTCCACTGGTGCCCCGACCGAGTAACGTCCGAATCTGCTGCAACAGCGCCAGCGCTGCCTGTTGGTAATCATCGGCTGGATCCTGCTGCGGCACGGCCAGTAACTCGCAGCGGCAATCAGTACCCTGCGTGACTAACTGGCGTTGCACGTCGGCAATACATTGCTCATCAAAGCCGCTGAGCAACACAAATTGCTCGTTAAAGTCGACCGTTTTACGGTGACTGGCCGCCTCGTCGATCCACTGCGGCTGGAACAGCAGCGTTTCTGTCAGCGGTTGATCGGTCGCGGCCTGATCACTGTGGTCACCGAGCACCCGGGAGGTAAACCCTTGCATCAGCACGCAAAGCTTGCCCTGCTGATCAAAGAGCTCGATATTGAGTCGTTGCAAGCTGGTGTCGGGCTGCTGATCATCGCGCCGCTCGGCATAGGCCACCCTGGCCCACATCCGCTCGCTGCAGCGGTCCCATATCTGCAAGCGTTCAAGCGCAAAGGGCAGCGCCGGCCGCGTCGCCGGCGGCAAATTGCCTCTATCGCCTTCGGGAAGCACGACGTCGGCGCCGAGACTCAGCGCGATCGCTGCTTGGAGCGCCGAATCCATCAGTGACGGATGCAGCAGATAGTCATTCAGACTGTCCTGTTGGCAGGACGGCAACGCAAGTTCCGCCAATACCTCTGAGCGCCCCAGCGCAATCGACTGCAAGCCTTGGTAAGCCGGGCCATGCTCAAATGTCATCTCCCGATAGGCTTGGTAGCATTGTTCAGCGCTCAACCGGCCACCTTCCATCCTAGCCTTCAAAGCCGTCAGATCAACTTGGCGCTGCGCAGAAGGCTCAGGAAAACTTGCCAAGCCTTGGCTGTGCAACACGGGTTCACCCAACCCAAGGCCTGACAGCGGATCATAATCACGGCTAGTGATCTCGAAGCGGATCTGATTGTCCTCTTCCAGCGTTAACTCAATGTCAATTTGCCGCGCTTGGCCGTCGATGATTAACGGCCGCAACCAGACGATATCGCTCAATACCGGCTGCCGTGCTGTCCCCGCCAAGCCGTTGGCAGCCATCGCCACCGCGGCTCTGGCCATTTCTAAATGACCGACGCCGGGGAAGATCTGCCTTCCACCCACCACATGCTGCTTGAGGAAAAATTCTTCGCCCTCAAACACGGTGGTAAAGCGCTGGCTTAGCAGATCTGAAGTATTTCGCGTCAGGAACGGATGCAGACGGCCCACGCTAAGACTAGGTGCCGCGCCAACATCGCCTCCCGCCGTACCCCGACGTGCAGGCGGTATCCAGAAATCCTGCCGAGCAAAAGGATAAACCGGAGCGTGAATACGTCGGGCATCGGCATCATAGCGACGGTTAAACGCGTTCCAATCGACATGACCGCCCGCCACCCAGGCTTTGGCCAGGCGTTGTAAGTCAGCGTGATCGTCGGTAGACGGCAGTTCGACAGCCGAATGCTCGCCTGTGCCGATTTGCCCGTGCCAGGCGTGCTCAGATGCACGGCCGTCCAGCCAATCATCGAGCTGCTGTGTCAGTTGGGCTTTGTCGATGCACAGAAACATTAACCGATGATCCTGCGCCAGCCGGCCCGTTTGCAGCGTATAGGCGAGATCCGCAAGCCGAATCGCCGGATCGGCCAACGCTTCGCGCACTCGGCGAGCATAGTGCTTGAGGCTATCGGCAGTGCGTGCCGATAGCGGCAAGAGCCGCGGCCGTGACACCTCGGCGCAGGTCGCAGCGGCCACTTCGACTGCCTCGCGAACCACGATATGCACATTGGTCCCGCTGTGACCAAAGGAATTGAGCGCCGCCATTCGCAGCCCCGTGTCACCGACCGGCCAGTCTTTCAGCTCGCGATGGATATTAAACGCCGAGTCCGCCAATGCTATCCGGGGGTTCAGTTGCTCAAAGTTCAATAAGCCTGGCAACTGCCGGTATTTCATTGACAGTAGGATTTTGATTAAGCTGACCACACCAGCGGCCGCTGAAGTGTGGCCGATATGGGCCTTGGCGCTGCCCAACGCACAGTAGCCGGTATCCGCGGTGAACCGCCGAAAGGCCCGGGCCAGTGCATTGACCTCCACCGGATCGCCAAGCGGCGTGCCGGTGCCATGGGCCTCGACATAACTAATCTGCCGCGGATCAATGCCAAAACGTCGATACAGTTCGCTGATCAGCCGCTCCTGAGCCTGGCCGCTTGGTGCAGTAATGCCGTTACTGGCACCGTCCTGGTTCATGCCCGAAGCACAGATCACCCCATAGATCGGGTCACCGTCAGCTATCGCTTCCGGTAAGCGTTTGAGGGTCACCATGCCGACCGCTTCCGACAATACGATGCCATCACTACGACTATCGAAGGTGTGGCAGCGCCCAGTGGGCGACAGCATATCCATCTGCGACAAGCTAACCAGGCTTGGCTCGCCGAGCGTAGCAAAAACCCCGCCGGCCAATGCCAGATCCGTCTCACGGTTGCGCAGGCTTTCACAGGCCAGATGGATGGCCACAGCCGATGATGAGCAACCCGTATTGACGACCAGCGCCGGTCCTTTGAAGTCGAGAAAATAGGACAGTCGTGACGCGATAATCGCATCGGAGGCGCCGATAAACGTTTCGTGGAAGTAACCCGTCGGCTCGGCGCCGACAAAGATTCCCACCGGCTGGTTCCGGAAACTTTTGGGGTTGTAGCCTGCATCTTCCAACGCCTTCCAGCTTTCCTGCAGGATCAGCCTTTGATGCGGATTCATCGATTCCGCGTCACGGGGCGAAATATTGAAGAACAGCGGATCAAAGTCATCCCGCTGCTCGAGCACGCCCCCCCATTTGCAATAGGTCTTGCCGGGCTGGCGCTGCGGTGAGTAGCTGCGCCGGGCGTCCAGATAGCGCTCGCCCAATTCAACGATGCCATCAACGCCAGTGCTGAGGTTACGCCAGAAGCGCTCAACGTTGTCAGCCGCGGGAAACTGTCCCGCCATGCCGATGACTGCGATTTCGATAGGCGCCTGCGCCCGCTCAATGCCGGGCACCGGTTTATCCGCTGCTCCGGTCCGCTCTGTCCCTAGTGTAGTGGGCGCAGCTTGCAGTCGTTGCAGCCGCTGTTTGGCCTCGGCCACGGTGATCTGGCGATTTTGAAGTCCGGCAATGATGGATTGGAATTCTTGGCTGCTCATTATGTCGTTTCCCGGCAAGTCCCTACGCTGTACAACGGTTTGCAACAGCGTCACGTTCTACGGTACCAATACTTACTAAACTAAGCAAAGAATCGATGGATAATTCACCGGATAGAAATTGCTCTTCGAGTTCACTGGGGAACGGATGCGGTGGCTCAAACTGACGGTGCTGGGGAGCACCATTCGCTGCCGAGCCGGCTCGATTGATGCCGTTTAGCCAAGTGACCACCTCTGCGCGATGATTTTCAACAAGGTACGTGGATAACGTCGCCACAGTGGGATAGTCGAACAGTATCGCCGCGCTCAGCTCGACGCCAAGGGCTTCGTTCAGCTGGTCAACCAAGCTCGCGCCGAGAATTGAGTCAAGGCCGTAATCAGAAAACGGCTGCTCGCTATCGATCTGCGCCGCGTCGAGTTGCAACGCACTAGCCAGCCCTTGTACCACCAGCGCGGCGACGGCTTCTTGGGAGGCACCATTTACCTGAGTAGTCACCACCGGATCAAGCGTGTGCGCTGACCCCAGGCCATTCGCAGACTCAACATCGCCACGCTGCCCGCCGGCCAGTCGGGCGCTTTCCGCTGGGTATTGGCCAAGCAGGTAGTCAACCAGAGTGTCCAGCGTCGGGTAATCGAAGAGCAATGCGGTATTGAGCTCTATCCCTAGCGCTTCACCTAAATCGCCGACAAAGCTGACGCCAAGAATGGAGTCGATGCCATAATCGGCAAACGGTTGATCGGCCATGATCCGCTCTGGCTCTAGCTGCAGCGTCTTGGCCAAGCCATTAAGCGCCACTACGGTCAGTGCCTCACGGCTGTTGCCGTTTCCGGCCCCGCCGACGCTGCGCTGCTGACCGGAGCGAGTCTGAAGTTCAGGACTGCTGTGCTCCTGCGCTGGGCGATTCGCTGAGGCCGCACACGCGTGACCATCGCTTTGAGCGACGATAATTTGCTGGCCGAGGCAATGGGCGCACTGCGCCGGAAAAGCAACGTCGCAGAACCCGGTTTCGCCCAGCACGCTGGCCCAGCTTTTTGGATAAAGCGCCGGCGTGCCAGGAATTCTCAACTCAGGGTCTTCGTACAGCCACCAGCCCTTGAGCAAACCAAAAGTGAGATGAGAGAACAGCGATATGTCGCTGATCTCGTTCATCACTAGGATCCCGCCGCGGCGCAATACCGCGTTGGCGTGACTTAGGGTACGGCGAATTCTGCCAGTGGCATGCAACACGTTGGCCGCGATCACAATATCGTAGTGACCTGGCGTCAGTCCCTGACCTTCCGGCGACTGCTCGACATTCCACAGTTGGTAAGTGAGGAAAGGATGGGCCGGACCATACGTTTTTTTGGCATACATCAAAAATGCCTTGGACATATCGGTGTAGCAGTATTCGGCGATATGCTCGCGCCAGGGCTGTAGCGCCGGTAACACGATTGACGTGGTGCCCCCGGTGCCAGCGCCAATCTCAAGGATGCGAATTCGGCATTGGGGATCCTTGGCCAGTAGCGCTTCGATGTGCTGTTGAACCACGCCAGCCACCACCTGATTGAAGTAGTCAGACAACGCATTGTTGCGATAGACCCCTTCGACCTTCTCCATCGATGACTTGGGGAAAATGACATCGGTTGCCTGGACTCGGCCACTGAGTATCGCCGGAAGCTGTTGCAAGCAGGCGTCAACCAGCTCAACCTGCGCCTTGCGCTGAGCAGAAGCCCTCAACTCGCCGCTGAGTTGACGCCAGCGTTCAGCCAGTTGTTGTTGCTGAGAAAACGCGCTGTCATTGGCGCAAATCTGCGCGCCACGGCGCAACACCAGACCATGCTGTTGCAGCAGATCGATACAGGTTGACCACCAGCGACTATAGTTGTCGCCAATGCCAGCCTGACGGCGCATCACTTCACTATCTTCGAAGCATCCCGGCTGTCCAAACAGTCCCATACGGCACAGCTGAACGAACGTCATGCCGGCCATCGCCTCGTCGAAAGGCATGGGGTCATGGGCAGCTAGCAACGGTGCAGCGGCAACGCGGTAGCGCTCAAAGCCATCAAGCGGCCCGTGATCACCGCCGTCTGCGAGCACGATGGGCTCCGGTTGCAACTGCATTAATTGCTGCACAGGTGCGGAAGCCGCCATGCAGATAACGTGATCGAGCTGGCCCCGACTCAGTGCCTGAACAAAGCGGGCGAAACATTCAAAGCCGTCGCGATCTTCCAATGCGCCGGCATGGCGGCTCATCGGTTGCGCCGACGGGTCAACCGCCTGTTGCTCCGTGAGCGACGAAAGCCAAAATCCCCAGTTGATTGCACCTACCGGAAAAGCAGCATGGTGCCGCAGGCTGCGTACTAGGCTGTCGCAGAACGTGATCCCGGCAGCATAAGCGCCCAATTTAGCTGCACCGGAGAAGGCAAAGCTCTGCCCCGACGAGAAGTAGCACATGAAATCTAATGGCTCATTGGCAAACGCCCGATAGAACTCAATGCCACCACGGCTTTTCACGTCCAAGATCTCGTGGAACTGCGCCTCTGGCATCCGGGTAAGGGCATCTTCATGATTGAAGACCACACCAGAGAAAATGGCTCCGTTGATTACGCTGTGGCGCTGCTTGATCTGCGCTACAGCGCGCTGCAACGATGCCAGATCGTTGGCGTCAGCCTGGAGGTACGCCAACTGCGCTGGATCGACCGCACGACCGACACGGCTCAAGCAGCGATCCAGTCGCCGTCGCACTTTGGGATCATCCGCCCCACTGCGCCCCAGCCAAATGACATTGGCTTGGTAGTCGGCAAGCAGGTAGCGACTGATGATCCCGCCCACTGTACCGCTACCGCCGAGGATCACGTAAACGCCACCGCGCTTGAGCGCCGGGGTGACAAACTCTGTGTTGGCTCGCATTGGCTGCTGGGCCTGCCAGGCCAAGCTGAAGATGCGGCGGCGATAGCGCTGGCCTGCGCGCAGGCACAACGCGTCACCACGCGCCAGCCCGCGCTCACTTTGCAACTGACGCACCCATTGCGACAGACACCGGCTATCGGCCAGCTCACGATGGTCAACATCGATATGACGCACCCGGAATCGATGCTCGCCCTGAGCAATGGCATAAGCCATGCCAGTCAGACCGCCGCCAAAGGCGTTGACGGGCTCACCGGCAACGTCAAAGTTGTTCTGGCTAATGATATAGCTGTCAATCGCTTGGCGACCGCCATGCTGCTTGAGCCACTTGATCAACCGGAGCAACAAGACCTCGTTATAGCGCGGGCTGTCGAGCAGCGTTTGCCAATCGGTTGGCTCGCCTGAGCCACCGATAAAATAAAAACAATCGATCGCTGGATAGCCACCGAGACAACAATCCAGTGCTTGCGGATCCGCCACATCCAACAACCAGTGATCAGTGGCCACCAAACGGGTGAGCTGTCCCGGCTCCACTCGGATGACCCTGCCGCCGCCGTCAACGAAATCCGCGTTGGCGAGGTACTGGCTCGCGATCGCTTCGGCAGCGACCGCGGCCGACGCACAGGCGACAATCAAGACGCAACGGTGCTCGCTGATCAGTGGCTGATCGTGTCGCCCATCGGCCTGCCAGCGCGATACATAGCTCAGTCGATCACAGACGGTTGACGCCACCGACGCAGCCGCCGTCTCCATCGTGTTTGCGGTCTGGGCCGGGACTTGGGTTATCTCGGCCACTTCGCGCTCGTCACTGGCGAAACGCGCACGGGCAGGAGACTCACTGTTGGGCAACCAGAAGGTCTCGCGGGCAAACGGGTAGACCGGCAAGCTAATCCGGTATGGCTGCGGGCCCGGGCGTTCAGCATGCAGCAGCGACCAGTCGATCGCCTCGCCGTCCACCCATAATTGCAGCAGTTTATCGAACTTACCGCTAGCCGCCCAGTGACGGATAACCGGTGCCCAATCCTCATCGGCTTGAGTAGCCATCCGTTCGCGCTTAACGTCGCCCACATAGATGCCGTCACCCGCCTGGCCGCCGCTGTCGATAAACTGCCGCAGCTTCATCGCTAGCGCGACGGGCGTCTCAGCCACCAGGCCAAGCCGCGTCGCCATCTTCTCCCGGCCGGTTTGCAGCGTATAGGCCAAGTTGGTCAAGTCAGCACCCGACATAGACGGCCGGGCTTCAACATAAGCCAGCAGCGCCTTGGCATAGTCGCGCAGACGCTCGCTGTCCCGGGCCGACAATAGAATCACCTCAGCGCCACGATGGTTTGGCAGCTCACGGTATTCGTTGTGCTCCTGCAGCAACACATGCGCATTCGCGCCGCCAGCGCCAAAGGACGAGACGCCGGCGATGCGCGGTCCTTCCGCTGCGGGCTGCCAGTCGCCCAACGCCTGTTGCAAATAAAACGGCGTGGCGTCCAATGTCAAGTTGGGATTCAGTTTGGCGGCATGCAGGCTCGGCGCAATCTGCTTGTGCTTGAGCTGAAGAATCACCTTGCTGACGCCGGCGATGCCAGCCGCGCCTTCTAAATGACCAATATTCGATTTCACCGAGCCCAGCGCGCAACGGCCCAGATCGACGCCGTCCATCGCAAAAGCTTGGCTCAGCCCGCTCACCTCGATCGGGTCGCCTAGCTCCGTGCCAGTGCCATGGGCCTCGATATAGCTAATCTGGCTTGCGTGCAGCCCAGCTTGCTCGATCGCCAGGCGAATCACTTTGGCTTGCGCTTGGGGATTGGGCACGGTGTAACCGTTGGTCTTACCACCATGGTTGACCGCCGTGGCACGGATGACAGCATGGATGTTGTCTCTATCCGCTAACGCCTGCGACAGGGGCTTCAACAACAGAGCGCCGACACCCTCGCCGGGTACGAAACCGTTACCGTCTGCTCCAAAGCTGCGACAGCGACCGTCTTTCGACAGCATTTGGCCGGCACATAACTCGACATAGTTGGACGGGTGCAAATAAAGGTTGACGCCGCCGACGAACGCCATTCGACACTCACCGCGACGCAGGCTTTCGCAGGCGCGGTGCAGCGCAGTTAAAGACGATGAACACATGGTATCCACCGGTTCGCTCGGCCCGTTTAAGCCCAGGATATAGGAGACTCGGTTGGCCGTCGAGCTAAACGAGGTGCGCGGGAATATTAGATGACCTTGTTCGCGCAACACCGGCCCATAGAGGCCGTATCCAGTTTTGGTGATCCCAGCGAAGACACCGACATTGCCTTGGTAATGTTCGACCAGATCCGCCTTGGTGATGCCAGCGTCTTCCAGCGCGTGCCAGCAGGATTGCAAGAACAACCGTTCTTGCGGGTCCATGTTGACCGCTTCACGAGGCGAGATATTGAAAAACAGCGGATCAAAATCGGCAAAGCCATCAACAAAGCCGCCCCACTTACTGTAACTACGGCCTTGCTTCAGCGCTTGCTGCACTGAGTCAACATAAAAATCTTGCAGCGACCAACGATTGGCTGGAATTTCGCTGATGCAGTCGCGTCCTTCCTTGAGGTTGCGCCAATACTCGTCGAGGTCAGCGGCTTGCGGATAGCGACCACTCATGCCGATCACCGCGATGGGCTCAACCGCAGCAGCCACCCGCAGCTCCGCAGTCGTTACCCTCCGTTCCACCACCGTTGTTTCCGGCTTGGCGGTCGCTGGTTCGCATGGGCTCGAAGCTTGACGCTGAACTTGCCCGCCGCTTGGCTCTTCGACCAAGCCGCTCCACAACAGGCAAGCGCGATGATGCCGCTCCACCAGGTAGCCGGTCAACTTGTCCAGACTGTGGTATTCAAAAAACAGCGTTTTCGACAGTTGACGTTCCGCCGGCTGCAGCGACGTCATCCGGGAGAACGCATCTTCCAGCGCCTTGTTGAGCCGGGTGATCATAATCGAGTCGATACCGTACTGTTCCAGCGGCGCATCAGACTCGACACGCGCGGGCGGCAGCTTGGTGACTTCACAAAACACGGCCTTAAGTCGCTCAAGCGTAGCGGCGGCCAGCCGCTCACGATCCACAGTAGCATCGGCCAATGTCACCGAGTCTTGCGCGCCGCTGCCAGCCGCAGCCAGCACCGCGGCCAACTCTTCAGCGCCTGACGCAGCGGTGAAATGACCGCGGATCTGCGACAGATCGCCTTCGATGATTAATAGCCGTTCCAGTGCGGCATTGAGTCCCAGCTGTAGTGCGTTGACGCCATGGACAGACTGCATCGGTGCCATCCCGGTCTTGCGGCGAATGTCTGCCCGATCGGCCGCGCTAATCTGCATGCCACCATCCCGCCACAGCGGGTAATTGATTGACATCGTATGGCCAAATCGCTGCCCCTGCTCCACCCATCTGTTGCGCAAGCTGGCAAAGTGGTCCATGAACGCATTGGCCGCGGCGTAGTCAGCCTGCCCCACACTGCCCAGCACAGCCGAGCACGAAGAAAACAAGACAAAAAAGTCCAGGTAAAGCCGACGGCAAGCTCGATCCAGCAGTTCGGTGCCGATGACCTTGGCGGCAAACACCTCGGCAATGTCCTGGGGAGACTTGCGTGCGAGTAGCCGATCCCTATTGACACCTGCGCTATGCAGCACGCCGTTCAAGCCGCCATGTTTGGCACAGATTTCATTGATCAACTGCTCAAGCGCTTCGGCATCGGTCAGATCGACCCGATAGTAGCTGACTTGGGCACCGGCGTCGCGCACTTGCTGCAGACGCGCCTGCTGCTGGTGGTCGAGAGTCGAGCGGCCGATCAAGATCAAAGTCGTCTCGCGGCACTGCGAAGCGATCGCGTTAGCGAAGATCAGCCCCAGACCACCCGCGCCGCCGGTAATCAGGTAGACGCCCCGATCTTTCCAGCCTGCCGTCGCGCCATGCCTGTTTATCGGTTGGCCCGCCGCAACATCATCAGCTAGCTCCTGCCATTGCAGCTCCAGACGGCCACCGTCAGCACTGCTTCGTTGCAGTACCGAACTGCCGCTACGGTGCGTTTCAGAGAGCATCGCCGTGAGCTCACTGATCTGTGATGCTGGCAATGGCTTGTCCGCTTCAACCTCGACCAACAGGCAACGCGCGCTGAGTGTGGGCTGTTCCAAGCAAGCCGTTTTCAGTAAGCCATCGAGGCCCGCGTAAAGCAAACTGTCCGGCGCGTGCTCGGCAATAGCCAGTTCAATGTGCACCCGGCCACTCAGCTTTTGTAGACGCAGTAACAGCGCAATCGCCAGCTCCTGGTAACGCGCTGCCGGCGTGCTCTTGGTAGAAGCCAGGACTTCACAGCTGAGCGCACTTGCTGCAGCGGTAGACAAGGATTGCCATTGCGCCACCTGTTCACTGCTGAACCCGACCAAAAACAGCAAGCCCTGGACAGCCCCATCATCAACGTTTTCGCCGACCGGCTCTTGCCAAACAGGCCGTGCAACGAACAAACCCGTAGCAGACTGCGGCAGGTCCTCACCCGTTGATTCACTCATTGCATTCGGCGCTTCAATAACGCTCTGCGCAGCGATGACCGACCGCGCAGTTTGATCGACCCAGTAACGCTCCTTAGCAAACTGGTAACTCGGCAGGTTCAGACGCATTGCCGATCCGGCCGGCCACCGCGTTGCCCAGTCGATCTCGGCTCCGCCGACCCATTCGGTGGCTAGTTGCCCAGCTTCGTCAGCCAACGCTACTAGCAAATCGCCGTTGGCCAGCCGTGCCAGTTGGGCTTGCAGCTGCGGAACATTGTCGGCCACCGCCGCCGCCCGCACTCGCATAGGCTCTCTAGCAGTCTGTAAGGTAAAGGCCATATTGACCAACAGCCCTTGCTGCGACGATGCGCTTTTGTCCAGCCAACGCGCCAGCGCCCGGGCATTGTCTTGCAAGCTTTCAGCGGTTTTGGCTGACAATGGAAAAATCCGGCTCACTGTCGGTGGCGCCGGACACCGGTCAACGGCTTGCCTCGGTGGGTAGTCACCGATGACCAGGTGGGCGTTGGTGCCACTATGGCCAAAAGCATTCAGCGCCGACAGCAGCCGTTCGCCGCCCATTGGCTGCCAGTCGATCGCTTGGCGGTTGATATAAAACGGCGAGCCCTCCAGTTCAATCAACGGGTTGAGCCGTTCGAAGCCGGGCATCGCCGGCAGCTTGCGATGCCGCATCGACAGTAGAATCTTGATTAAGCCGATTACCCCGGCACCCGCAGCCGCGTGGCCGAGGTTAGCTTTGGCGCTGCCCAACACACAATATTGTTGGGCAGCGGTGAACTGACGGAACGCGCGGATCAATGCGTTGGCTTCGACCGGATCACCGAGCCGGGTGCCGGTGCCATGGGCCTCAACATAGCTGATCTGCGATGGGTCGATCGCGAACTTACGATAGGTGTCGCGGATCAACTGCTCCTGGGCGTCACCGTTTGGCGCGGTAATACCGTTGCTGGCCCCGTCCTGGTTCACCGCCGACGCTTCAATGACACCATAGATGGGATCGCCGTCGGCCTCGGCATCCTCCAGCCTTTTTAACACCACCATGCCGACACCCTCGGAGATCACCGTGCCGTCGGCTGCCGCGTCGAATGCGTGACATTGGCCGCTGGGACTGAGCATGTCAATCGCCGACAGGCTAATCAATCCCCGCTGATCCAGCAGCGCGTACACCCCGCCGGCTAGCGCCATATTGCTTTCTGCGTGACGCAAGCTTTCGCAAGCCTGGTGGATCGCCACGGCAGACGAAGAGCAACCGGTGTTGACGACCATCGCCGGCCCTTTCAGGTCGAGGAAATAAGACAGTCGGGAAGCTACAATCGCCTCGGAGCCACCGGTAAAGGAGTCGTGGTGGTAACCGCCGGGCTCCGCGCCAACGTAGACGCTAATTGCACGACCCGCCAGCGTCATCGGGTTATAACCCGCGTCTTCGAGCGCCTTCCAGCTTTCCTGCATCACCAACCGCTGGTGCGGCGTCATCGACTCCGCTTCGTGAGGCGTGAGGTTGAAAAACAGGGGATCGAAGCAGTCACGGTTTTTCAGTATCCCTGCCCATTTGCAGTAACTCTTGCCTGGCTGCTTATCGGCACTGTAGGCACGGGGATCAAGATAATGCGCCGGCAGCTCTTGCACGCTATTGTGCCCGGCCAGCAAGTTATCCCACAGCTCATCGACATGATCCGCGCCAGGAAACTGTCCGGACATGCCGATCACCGCAATCCGTCCACTAGCGGCCGTGCTCGCCGACGAATGGACGCTCGGGGCTGCGTCGATAGTCGTTGGCCGATCCGCGCCGCCTAGCGCAACGGCCATGACTGGGCTCATCGTCGCTGCCGCGGCAGCGACTGCCGGCG
The DNA here is from genome assembly GCF_021498065.1 of Mycetohabitans sp. B3. Taxonomy (NCBI): domain Bacteria; kingdom Pseudomonadati; phylum Pseudomonadota; class Betaproteobacteria; order Burkholderiales; family Burkholderiaceae; genus Mycetohabitans; species Mycetohabitans sp. B3. Next base: position 78,681 of record NZ_JAHLKN010000026.1, read on the forward strand.
GCTGTATCTTCGAGGTGCCGTTGGCTACGGCCACGGCAGAATGAGCCTCAATCGGTTCAGCCAGCGTCCGTTTGATTGGCTCGCCATACGTGTTTAACAAATAGTCCCGCAGCTTAGCCACCGTGGACTGTTCAAACAAGACCGCACTATTGAGCTTGATTCCCAGTTGATGACTCAAATGCTTGACAAAGCCCACCCCAAGGATCGAATCCACGCCATAGTCGGAAAACGGCGTGCGTAGCGCGATGCTCTGTGCGTCAGCCTTAAGCGTATTGGCCAAAGCATCGATGATCAATTGCTGCAGTTTACCGGCTATATCTTCGCATTGTCCGGCCTGGCTTGCATGGTGCTCGTTTAACATGGAGTCGTTGTTTTCCGGTTGGCGCGCCGACGTGGCTGGGGCGGGTTGTCCAATGTCTTGCAGGACTAATCCGTCACTATGGGCGGTGATGATTTGTTGGCCTAGCGTGACCCCGTGGTTGATCCGCAGACTGACCTGCGTGAAGCCCTCGCTGCACAGCAGCTCAGTCCAGCTGTCATCGGCCAATAACGGCGAGCCGGGGATCCGCAGTGGTTCATCTTCGTACAGCCACCAGCCGTCGAGAAGGCCGAAGGTCACAGTCGCTGCTGTGGTTTTGCGGTTCAGCTCGTTTAACGCCAGCAGACCACCACCGCGTAGCATCGCCTTGGCGTGGGCTAGCGTGCGGCGCATATTGGCTGTCGCATGCAGCACATTAGTGGCAATGACGATATCGTAACCGACAGAGGCAGGGTTGCTATCGTCAACAGCTTGGCTGATATCCAGAATTCGGGTCGTGAAGTAAGGATGGTCAGCCGCGAAACAGCGCTCGCCATGCTGCAAGAACGCGCGGGAAATATCGGTATAGCAATACTCACCGATGTGCCCAGCCAACGGCTGCAGCGCGGGCAGCAGCTTTGCAGTGGAGCCCCCCGTGCCAGCGCCGATTTCAAGGATACGCACCGGCCGCTGGGGATCCGCCTCGATCCGGCGGCGCACATCATCAGTCACCGCCGCCGCTAGTTGATCGTTGAAAAAATCTGACAGCGTATTTTGTTTGTAGATTCCTTCGACCTTGGCCATCGAACCGTCGGGGAATAGCAGATCCGTGGGCTGAATCTGCCCAATCAGAATGTGCGGTAGCTGTTGCAGGCAATCGTCGATCAAAGCCACCTGAGCGCGACGATCACGGTCTTCCAGGTAGCGATCACGCTGCTCCCGCCAAGCCGCCCAGATCGCTGCGCGGCGCTCTTGGGCAATATGTACTGCCAGGCCGAAGGTCTCGCCCTGCTGCTGTAGATAGCCATGCTCTACCAAGATCGCCAAGCATTCGTGCCACCAGCGACGATACCTGTCGCTGATCCCTGCCTGCCGTCGCCACGCTTCAGCGCTTTGCTGGCCTGATGCGGTGAAAATTCCGAGCGTCTGCAATTGAATCAACAGCAATACAGCGATCGACTGATCAAGCGTCCGAGGATCAAAGATGTGCTGCAGCCTGGCAAGCTCGGCGGGCTCCAGCTCGACGCACTGCGCGGGTTGCGCTGGCACGGCAAGTGGGTTCAGCTTGTACTGCCGCCCCTGCGGCACAGCCATCAACTGACGCACTGCCGTCGAAGCCTTGATACACAACAACCGGGGCAGCGAGCCGCCGGCCAAGTTAGCGACAAAGCGGCTGAAGCAGGCAAACCCTTCGTCATCGCCAAGCGCATCCATGTGTTGGCTGATCGCCTGCGGTTTCAGCGACGCGCGCCAGAACCCCCAGTTGATCACGCCGACCGGGAAAGCCGCCGCTGGGCGAATCGCGTCGGCAAAGGCATCGGCAAAGGTGATGCCGCACGCATAAGCTGACAATTTAGCCGCACCGGAGAACGCAAAACCCTGGCCGGAAGAGAAATAACAGAGGAAATCGAGTGGCTGCTCGGCAAACGCCTGATAAAAATGGATGCTGCCGCGGCTCTTAATTTCGAGAATTTGCCTAAATTGCGTTTCCGACGTCTGTTGGATGCTGTTTTCAAAGTCAAAGACCATGCCGGAGAACACGGCGCCATTGATCCGCCCATAGCGTTGTTTGATCTGCGCCACGGCCTGCTGCAACTGCGACAGATCCGTCGCGTCGGCCTGGATATAGTCAACCCGACCATGGAAAGGGGCCGCCGTCACACTTTGCTGTACCTCGCGGCTGTCAGCGGCCTTGCGCCCCAGCCAGACCACGCGCGCCTGATAATGCTCGATCAGCTGGCGACTCACCACCTGACCGATGACACCGCTGCCGCCCAGGATGACATAGACTCCTTGACGCTTTAGCGCTGATCGGCTGTCACCGCTCACTGGCAGAGCCAATGGCGTCAACTGTTGAACAAAACGCTCGCCTCGGCTGAGCTTGATCAGTTCTCCCCGCTCTGAAGCGGGTTCAGCCAAGATTTGCGCCAGCAACCGCTGCCGACTGTCTCGCGTGTCTAGTTCCACAGAGCGAATATCCAGGTTGCGAAGTTGCACCCGGTGATCACTCTGGGCCATCGCATAACCCAATCCGGCCATGCCCGCCCCCAGCGGATTGCCCCCTCGTTGCTCACCGGCAAAAGCGTAACGGTCCAGCGACAACAAGAAACAATCTACCCACGCGTCGGCGGCTATATGGTGCTGCAATGCCTTAAACAAGCTGAGCAGTGGCAATTCGTTGTGTTGCACACTGTCGGCTAGCATCAGCGGCGTGACGTCGCTCTTCGCTTGTGCGCCGATCACGATAATCTGCGCCACCTTGCCGACCGCCGCGAGGATCTGCGCAAAACCTTGCGGATCCTCGTAGCCACAACGCCAACGTCCCACCGCTAACTCGGCAGTCGCTCCCGTACCGCAGTCGATCTGCACCACCGTGCGGCTATCGCGATAATGATCAACCAGTGTCTCCAACAGCAGCCCGGTTGCCGCGCCGCGTGGCTCCACCGCCACGAGCACAATCGCCCCAGGGCCTGCCAACGTGGCCCGCTCGGCCGCCGCTTGCGGCTGCCAGCGCGGCAAATAACAGCAATCGGATAAATCGCTGTCGGCAAGCACTTCACCATCGAGCAACGGCAATGAATCTGCCCGCTGGACCTCGCCCCCGCCGTGACACGGGGCGGGGTGCGCCAGAGCGGGCATCCAGTAACTGTTTTTGGCGAACGGATAACCTGGTAAGTTCACCCGCATCGGCGGCCGACAAGCGCGATCAACATAGAGCCGATTCCAGTCAATTGCACCGCCACGCACCCACAACGCCGCCAATTCGGCCAACTCGCGTTGTTCCAACCAACGGTCGATTTGCTTTTGCGACTCAGCGTCGGACCCCTGCGCGTCGAGCGCCTCGTCAAACGGATCGACATGGCCGTGGAACACATCGTCGATAGGCTCGCCAGTGAGCCACCGTCCCAGACGGCGTTGCAGATCTGGAAGGGCATCAACGATGAGCGCTAGCCGCACGTTCATCGCTTCTCGCCCCACTTGTAGTGTATAGGCCAGATCGGCTATCTGAACCTGGTGACCGTCTTCACTGTCAAGGTAAGCCTGTAATCGGGACACCGACTCAGCTAGGCGCTGTTGATCGCGAGCCGATAACAGGATCAACCAGGGGCCGGCTGCGGCGGGTCGTTGGTCTACCGCACCACTATATTCCTCGACAATCAGTGACGCGTTAGCACCGCCAGCCCCAAAAGAGGAAATCGCCGCGATCCGCGTGTCACCGTTGGCTGTCCACGGCGTCAACTGTCGCTGCACGCGAAATGGCGTACCTTCAAAATGGATTTTGGGGTTGAGCTGCTCGGCGTGCAACGACGGCACCAGTTGGCGATGCTTGAATTGCAGCAGCACCTTGCTTAATCCGGCGATACCCGCTGCGCTTTCACAATGGCCGATATTGCTCTTGACTGAACCAATGGCACACCCCTGACTAGCCACGCCGTTGCGGTTGTCAAAAGCTCGACTCAAGCCGCTGATCTCAATCGGATCGCCCAGTGCGGTGCCGGTGCCATGGGCCTCGATATAACTAATTCGGCTGGCGTCGATTGCTGAGCGCGACAGCGCTTTTTCTAATACACGCTGTTGGGCGCCGGCGCTTGGCACGGTATAGCCATTGGTCTTGCCACCGGCGTTAATTGCGCTGCCACGAATCACCCCGTAGATCGGGTCGCCATCGGCAATCGCCTTGTCTAGCGGCTTGAGCACCACCGCGCCCACCCCTTCACTATCCACGAAGCCGTCGGCGTCACCGCCAAAGGCACTGCATCGTTCGCCTGGCGATAACATCATCATCTCGCACAGATTGACGTAGTGGTGCGGATTGACGATCAAGTTGACACCGCCTGCAATCGCCATCTCACAACTGCCGTTAGCCAGGCTTTCAAGCGCCAAATGAATCGCTGTCAGTGATGACGAACAGGCGCTATCGACGACAAAACTCGGTCCCTGTAGATTCAGTTGATAGGACACCCGATTGGCAATCGACCAATAGTTGCTCATCGGGTTATAGCTGCCGTTCATGACCCCGACAAACACCCCAACCTCACCCTGTTGGTACAACGTTGCCGGGTTGTAGCCTGCGTCTTCGATACTGTGGTAGGCCACTTCAAGGAAAAGTCGTTCTTGCGGATCCATCCGCTCAGCTTCGCGGCGGGAGATTCGGAAAAACGCCGAGTCAAACTGATCAATGCCCTTCAGGAAGCCACCCCAGCGAGTGTAGATGTGGTCGGCCTTTCCCTTCTCCGGATCAAAATAACGGCGCCAGTCCCAACGATCAGCCGGAATTTCGTCGATCGCGCAATGGCCACCGGCCAGGTTACGCCAAAATGCAGTCATCGACTCTGCGCCGGGATAACGACCATCGAGACCGATAATAGCGATCTTGTTTTTGCCGTCCTGCGCGGCCAATTCGACCGTCGCCGGGGCGTGATCACTCTCTGGCGTGCCATTGGTCTCCAACGCCGCCTGGGCATGGGTCTGCGGCACGAGCTGTACAACGGCTGCGGCTCCCTTGTTCGGTTCAACGCTGGACTGCCCCAACAAGGCTTTCAACTCGTCTTCTCGATGCTGAATAAAGTACTCAGTCAGCGCCGCCAAGGTCGGCATTTCAAAGAACAACGCACTGTCTATCGCTTCGAATTGCTCATTAAACGCATTGGTCAGCCTAACCACCAGAATCGAGTCTAGCCCGTAGTCCTCCAGCGGACGAGACAAACTCATTTTGTCTGCCGGAATCTTCAGCGTTGACGCCACCAATTCCCGAAGGTAGTCGCTCACCCGCCGCCGCCAACTACCCGATGCGATGCGATCCTGCGCCGGGTCGGAATCGTCATCACACTGGCTGGCGATGGACGGCCGCGCGCTCGGTCGCGCCGTCTTTGCGATAGGTTGGCGCACAATACCGTCACTCTGGGCAACGATGATTTGCTGGCCTAGACCGTGGGCCTGTTTGGCGGGAAACAAAACCGGGCTAAGTCCCTCCTGCTCCAGCACCGCCTGCCAACCAGCCGGCGACAATCCAGGGCACCCAGGAATACGCAATGCGCGATCCTGGTAGAGCCACCAACCTTCTAGCAGGCCGAAGCTCAAGTGGGTAAACAACGACGCTTCACTAATTTCGTTGAGCAACAACAATCCACCTTTGCGCAAAGCAGCCTTGGCGTTGCGCAAAGTCTGGCGGATCTCCGGCGTGGCATGCAGCACATTGGTCGCCACCACCAAATGATAATGATCTGTAGCGATCCCCTGCTCCAAGCAAGAACGGGAGACGTCGAACAGCCGGGTCTGTAAAAACGGGTTATCCCGGCCAAACTCATGAGCACCATGCTGTAGGAACGCATGGGACAGATCGGTATAGCAATATTCGTCGATATGCGCCCGCCATGGCGCCAGCGCAGCCAGCAACCCTGCCGTGGTACCGCCGGTGCCTGCACCAATCTCGAGGATCCGCAACGGCTCAGCATCTTTAGGACGACTTTCGATATAGGCTAACGCCGCTTCGATCAGGACTCGATTGAAGTAATCGGAGATCCTGTTGTGTTTGTATACCCCTTCCACCAGCGCCATCGAGCCATCAGGAAAAAGGACGCTAGTCGCCGACTTCTCACCAGTCAATACAGATGGCAGATCCTTCAGACAAGCGTCAAGCAACTGCGCCCTGGCTGCCAAGTCACTATCCTGACGCCAATTCGCTAGCCGCTCGTGCCATTGCTGCCATAACGAGTCAGGGTCGCCGACGTCAACACCCGCCACATACTTTAGGCTTTCGGCTAGCCAGAGGCCAAAGTAATCTGGCGTGGCGTTACCGTGCCGCGGCGCAAGGCGTTGCAAATCCTCGCTGCGATGTAGCCCCAACCTGTGCAACTGGGTCGCCAGTAGGCGGCACGCCAGCGCTTCGAGTTCACCGGCTAGCGTTGCTGTAGTCTGATTTACGTCTGTTAGCATGCTTCAATCCTGTGGTAACGCGTCTGCCGTCTCTTCATAGTTGCGATATCAAGGTCGGCGTCATACGCACTCGAGCGCGCCGGGAACACCGGAGATGGGTTGGCTTGCATCCAACGGCGGCGTCAACGCTGCCAGCCTGTCCGCCAGCCGATTCTGCATCACTGCCATACTGCCGTGATGATCGGGATAAAGCTTGATTTGCTCATCGCTGAGCAGTCCAGCCAAGCTGTCGAGGCCATCGATCTCTTCACTTTGAAGGGTTTTCAGCAACGCCAATTGATTCATCCTGCTGTCCAGCAATTGCTCCAATACCAGCATGCCTTCCTCCGGCTCGATAGAGCCTAATCCCAGCGCGCGCATCCGGTCACGGTAACGGACGTCACTCACTGAGCCGACACTCCCCCAATAGCCCCAATTCATGACTTTGACCGGGCAAGGCCAATCGGCTCTGAGCCGATCGGCAAAAGCGTCGGCAAACGTGCAGCCGGCAGCATAGTTGCTTTGACCAGCGGCCGTGCTAAAGGACATCATTGACGAGAAAAACAGGACAAAATCCAGTGAAGCGGCGCTTGGCTCGAACGCCCGAGCCAGTGCAACACTGGTTGCGACCTTAGCGTTCAACACACGGGTAAAGGTTTGCTCATCCATATTGGCCAGGCTTTGGTCCTTAAGCACGATTGCCGAGTGCACCACACCGTTGATCTCACCAAAGCGCTCGATAATGTGTCGCCGTACCTCGACCAGTTGCTGCTCGTCTGCGGCATCGGCCTGGAAATAAACAGGCGCCGGAGCATTATGGCGCAGACTAACGGCAGTCAGTTCATCGAGCTTGGCTTTAAGCGGTTGATCCGGCGATCGACGACCGATCCAAATCACCCGAGCGCGATGGCGGCTGATGACATAGCGGCTCCAAACTGCACCGATCCCGCCCGCGCCGCCGATCACCAAGTAGACGCCGCCGTCGCGATAGGCGGGCTGCTGCGTTGCGGGCGGCGCATCGACCGTCACCCGTGCCAGCCTGCGGAACCACCACTGATCGTGGCGCAGCGCCAGCAATTCACCTGAAGCAACGTGATCGAATGGCGCATTGGCCAGCGAGGTTAACTGTTCGCTCGGCAAATCTGCGAGTTGCACTCGCCAGTGCGGATATTCCTTGGCTAAAGAGCCGGCCAATCCGTGCACTGCAGCATGGGCAGGCCGGCAGGCCTCGCCCGGCAGCGGGTTAATCGTCTGCCCGGTGACCAACGTCAAGCGTAGAGGCTGGCGACCGTAACCTAGGCTCAGCAGCACCTTGATCAGTCTGAACAGCGCCAGTACGCCATGCTGTTGTGCGGCAACCAGTTCCGACGCGCTGGCACAGTGGTCGTCGCTTGACGGCGCTAACCAAATCACGTCGACAAGTTTCGGTTGGGTGTTCAGTGCGGCCAAGTAGCCGGCCTCCGAGTCGTCTGCGTTCAGCGCCAACACAGCGCCGGGATAAAGCTCGGCCAACGCCGGGCGCTGCGCCGGGGTTGCGCCGAAGATCAGCGTCGCGCCCTCCTGTTGACGCCGCTCAACGACCGCACCGTTGACCACCGACCAAATCGGCGCCAGCACATGTCGCTCTTCGCGCTGTTGCTGGGGGACGAGTGAATCAACCCGCCCGAGCGCCGCGTTTGGCGGTCTTGAATCTGCAGGCAGGCGCCTTGAGCTTAAGCCCAAGAATCGTACGCAGATTTGCCCTTGGTCGTCGCAAAGATCAATATCCATTTTGCCGGCCGCGTTATTTACGTCGTCTCTGTGAAGCAGCGCCCACATCCGCTGACGACAAGGCGCGAGGATTTCCAGCCGGTCCAGCGCAAAGGGCATAAAAGGCGACGCCCAGTTCGCCACACTGCCGTCGAGCGGCAACAACATGCCGATTGCCGCCTGCAGTGCGCTGTCCGTGATCCCCAGGTTCAGCCACCAGTCATCGGCTGTGCCGGGCAATGCCTCGTTCAGTTCCAACTCCGCCAGCACATCACGCCGACCGCCCCGCTGCGCCACCATCAACTGGCGAATCCCGCGATGGCTGTCGCCGTAATCGATGCCCATTTCACTAAAGAGACGGTAAACTTCGTCGCTGTCAAGCCGCAGTCGCCAGTTCAGGCCCTGCCAGTACGCCAAATCCAATGGATCTTCCTGAAGCGATAGGCCGGTGATCGCTGTGGCCTGACCATGCAGCACGGAGGAACTGCCTTCGTTGGTGACCAATTTGACACCGATCCGTTCGCCCACGCGCGCCAGGTTAATCTGCATCCGGCGCGGATTGGACTCAACCGTCAACGGCACTAACCAGTGCAGCTGCTCAATCACCATCGCGTTTGCTTGACCGTGGGCCAACGAATGCGTCACCGCTACCCGAATCATTTCCAAATACGCCACGCCAGGCAGGGTCTTGCGCCCGCTCACCCTGTGATCTTTCAGCCAAGGTTCGTTACCGCTGAATTCAGTCACAAATTGCTGTTGATCAAATCGTGAGCTGTTTTGATGCACTAACGGGTGCAACTGCATAGGCGTTGATGACGATAGTGCTCTAGCTTCCGTGGGCGCCCAGTAACGGCGGGTGGCAAACGGATAACTCGGCAAGCTGATTCGCTGGCGTTGTTCACCGCTGGCAGCCCATAGTGCTGTCCAGTCAACGGGCAGGCCTTCGCTCCACAACTGCAGCAACGACTGCTGTTCACCGTCCGTAAAGAGCTTGACCAGCTGCTCGCGCCACTGCGCCTGAAAACGGCTTTTAAACTGTTCAACCCGCTCGCTGGTCGTGGTCGCGTCGCCGCAAACCCAGCCGCGACTGTCGCCGTCTGACAGGCGCCGTAATGCGTCGAGCAAGCTTGTCATTGTGCTGGTGATGAACGCTGCGCGATGCTCCATTGCTTCCCGGCCCACTTGCAGCGTATAAGCAATGGCCGCCAAGCTATCCGTGGCTTGCGAGCGCTCGAGTCTGGCCAGCAAGCGGCTGGCGATCTGCCGCAGCTGCTCGGGCTCTCGGGCCGACAACAAAATCATTTCGGGCTTGCCACTATCGTCAAGCACAGGCTTGGCTTGACTGTACTCCGCGACGATTAAATGGCCGTTGGAGCCGCCGGCACCAAACGAGGAAATGCCGGCGATCCGCGGTACGGCCTGACCATTCAGCAACGGCTGCGGCCACGCTCGCAGTTGCTGGTTGACCTCGAAGGGCGTTGCCGTAAAGTCAATAAAGGGATTGAGTTTTTGGGAGTGCAGCGACGGCACAATTTGCCGGTGTTTCAATTGCAGCAGCACCTTGGTCAACCCAGCAATGCCAGCCGCCGCCTCACAGTGACCGATATTCGACTTGACCGAACCTAACCAGCAAGTTTGCTCAGGCTTGCGTGTTCCCAACGCGTTGGCCAAACCAGCGATCTCAATCGGATCGCCCAGCTTGGTGCCCGTACCATGCGCCTCAATATAGTTGACGATCGCCGGATCGACGCCGGCGTCCTGTAGCGCGCCGCTGATTGCTGCCTGCTGCGCCCGTGGGTTGGGCACGCTGTAACCGGTGCTTTTGCCACCGTGATTAAGGTAACTGCCTTTGATCACCCCATAAATGTGATCGCCGTCGCGCTGCGCATCGGTCAGTCGTTTTAGGATGACTGCACCCACGCCCTCGCCCGGCACATAGCCATCACCGCCTTCGCCGAAGCTAGCGCAATGGCCCTGGTTCGAGATGAATTGACCGCTGCTCAGCATCAAATATTTGTTGGGGTGAATCGTCAGGTTGACGCCTCCGGCAATAGCCATCGAGGTGCGGCCATTGCGCAAGTCCTGACAGGCTAGATGAATGGCAGTCAGCGAGCTGGAGCACATCGAGTCGACCGTCATGCTCGGGCCCTGCAGATTGAGGCAGAAGGATGTCCGGTTGGCAATGCTGGCGGTGCAGCCAGCAAAGCCCATGCGCTGGCCCCGCAAGCTGGCTTCAACACCGAATAGCTGGTATTCGCCATACATGACGCCGACGTAGACGCCAACTTGCGCGCTATCCTCGGTCTGCTCGCCACCGATGCGGCGACTGTAACCTGCATCTTCCATCGCCGACCAGGCAGTCTGCAGAAATAGCCGCTCCTGCGGATCGATGAGTTCAGCTTCCAGCGGCGAAATATTGAAAAACAGTGGATCAAATTGATCGACGCCATCGATAAACCCGCCCCACTTACTGTTGTGCACCCCGCTTTCGCTGCGATTTTCGCTGTAGTAGTCGCGCCAGTTCCAGCGCTCAGCCGGAATTTCGCTGATGCTGTTTTTGCCTTCGCGTAGGTTCTGCCAAAAAACCTCCAGATTGTCAGCCGCGGGATAGCGCCCCGCCACGCCGATGATAGCGATATCGTCCCTGGGCTGAGGGCCTGGCTGGCTACCTGGCAAACTTTGCTGGACACGAGGGCTTGTCGTATTCACCACGCTGTCGAACAGCCGGCGGCGCGGACTGCCTTTGCTCCCGGATTCTGGCGTCGTCAGCGGCTTTTGTTCGCCAGTCGGAACCACCGCCGTCGTACCTTGCGGCTCGAGTGGCCGGTTTGCCAAATAGTGCGCCAGTTGCTGCAAGCTGGAGTATTCAAATAACAGCGTACGCGGCAAAGCGCCAAAACGTTTTTCGAGCACGCTGGTCATCTCCATGATCATCAGCGAGTCAAGGCCATATTGCTCGAAGCACTGTGCATCATCGATCTGTTCCAGCGCGATCCCCAGGGTGCTCGCCAGCATTGCTCGCAGTTGCGCGATTAACGAGTCGCTGGCAGCAGGCGGGACTTGGCTGACAGCGGGCCTTTGCGGCAGTCGCGCGACTAGATGATCCGCCAAGCTTTGCAAGCTGGGATATTCAAAGAACAACGTCTTTGGCAGCGGCCCAAAGCGTTTTTCCAGCGCCGCCGTCATATCCATGACCATCAGTGAGTCAATGCCGTATTTTTCAAACGGCTCGTCGTTGTCAAGCCGCGACTCAGCGATCTTGATCGTGTCAGCGAATAACCGGCGCAATCCAGTTAATACATCTTCGCCTTCAACCGCTGTGATGGCTGGGCTAGCCGGCGCCGGCTCACGGCTCAGCAGCGCGACTAGCCTGTCTCTGTCGCCTGCCAGTACCATCAGCTGATCTTCATCGCTTTGCAGCGCCTGGTATAGCGCCCGAATGCCCGTTGTCCCTGTCATCGCCTTGATGCCAGTGCGTTGCGCCAGCGCGCGCCGGGCGGCATCGTCCATTTGCATGCCGCCTTCAAGCCACAGCGGCCAGTTGATTGCCACGGTGCGGCCATGGCGCTGTCCCGCCGCGACCCGTTGATTGCGCAAACCAGCAAAAGCATCAAGATAGCCGTTAGCTGCAGCGTAATCACTCTGCCCGGCGTTGCCCAGTACGCTGGCAATGGATGAACAAAGCACAAAGAAGTCCAGTGCTACTGCAGCGCTGCACTGGTCGAGGTGGCGCACGCCAGCCACCTTAGCAGCGAACACGTCTTCAAAGTCCTGCTGCGTTTTATGTGACAACAGCGTGTCACGAGTGAGCCCAGCGCAATGGATAATGCCATGTAATCCGCCGCGCTCCATCATGATTCCAGCGATCAAGCGCTCGACCTGACCTGCCTCTGCAAGATCCACAGCGCGGTAGTGACATCGTGCACCCAGTTGCGCCAGCTTGTCGGTGACCGACGGCGCGTTAGCCTCGGTACGGCCGCATAGCACCACGCTCGCACCCGGTGCAGCGTCCAGGATCGCCCGCGCGAAGATCATGCCAACGCCGCCCAGGCCTCCGGTAATCAGATAGACGCCGTCCGACCGCCAGGGCGCAGGGCTATGATTCAATGGTTGGTGGAGCCAAGTTAGCGCTTGGCGCTGTAACTTGCCGGCCTCAGACAGATAACGCAGTTGACGCTCATCAGGCGCAGTCCCTTCGACCGCCAGTTGCCACGCCAATTGCGACGCATTGAGCCCGGGCGACACTTCTATCAACTGACCAGTCAGCGCCGGCTGCTCTCGGCTGGCACTGTACAACAGGCCGCCAAGGCCGCGATAACCTTGCGGATCGTTCGCCGGGATGACCAGCTGAACCAAGCAACGGCGCTCAGTGCGAAGCAGTGGTTTGAGTTGTTCGGCCAGCGCCAGCGCCGCCTGTCGATAATCGTCGCTGTGCATCGCCAGGACGGAAATGTGTTGATGCGCTTGCAACTGCTCCGGCAAGTTGGCAAAGGCGGGATGGTGGCCCAGCGTCAGCACCAGATGGGACACTACCGGCGCATCCGTGGCCGAAGCAAGCTCAGCGTCACGCCATTGCCGATGGCAAAGTAGCGCTTCGCTGTCAACGTCGTTGTCAGCGGACAACGTTTTGAACGACAACTGGCGCAGGGTCGCACAGCACCGGCCATTTTTGTCAAACAGATCCAGATCAAAACGATAGCCACCGGGTGTGCGTCCAGCGCTGCGAATCTGTACTTGCAGCGTTGCCGGACAGTCGGCAAATAGCACACATTCGGCCAGTCCGTCGGGCAACAGCAACGGTGGCCGCTCTCCCAGCTCATCAAACAACAATGCCATGACCGCTTGCATCGCGGCATCCAGCAGCGCAGGATGAATAGCGTAACCTTCGTTCGCAGCAGCGTCTTCCAGTGCAACCCACGCCAGTGCTTGGTCCCCCTGGCGCAGCAGCGACTGGATTCTGCGATGGCTTATGCCATATTCGATGCCCATAGCGGTGAAACGCTGGTAGCAAGCATCGACATCCATCGGGCGAGCGTCGGCGACAATGAAGTCAAGATTCGCCGGTTGCGCCACGGCGGTCCCAGCCACCGCTCGGCAATGCAGTTGCAGCTGTCCGGCGGAATCATACGAGCAAATCCCAATTGGGTAGTCGCCATCCGGCTGCGCCGCCAGTTCAACGAATAGCTCACCATGGTTGACCGCGTCCACGCTGAACGGCTGATACCAGGACAAATCACGGATAATTCGTGCCGCGCCGGCAGGTCGTTCACCGCCCAATGCGTGCGTTAGCGCCGCATCGATCATTCCGATCATCGCCGCACCCGGCAAAACGCCGCGACCGTTGATTCGATGGTCGAACAAGAAGCTTTCTTGACCACTGAACTGACTGAGGTAACGCAAACCGCATAAGTCAGAGACATTGCGGTGCAAAAGTGGGTGAAGTCGCTTCTCGCTCGTCGTTAGCGCTTGTGCCGGTTCATCCTTGTGCCAGTAACGCTCACGGGCAAACGGATAACCCGGCAAGCTGAGGGGCGTCGGCGTGCCCTGTCGATACATCAAGCGCCAATCCAGCGTTAAACCGTTGACCCAGGCCTGGAGCAATTTTTCATGCTGGCCTCGGTCAATCCAGTTAGCCATGGCGCTTTGTATGTCTGCACCCGCCAGCAGTGACAGCGCCTTGTCGTGATCTTTGATCCGGCCGCTATAGCAAGCGGCTGTAGACGGGTGATCAATACAATTTTGCAGTTGGGTCTTCAAATGGGCGATTGAATGAGCCAGCACGCCTAGCCGATACTCCATCGCCTCCCGCCCGACCTGCAGCGTATAGGCCAGTGCCGGCAAATCAGCGTCGCCCAGCTCCTCCTGCTCCAGCGCGTGCAGCAACAAGCTAACCTGCTGCAATAGCTGAGCCTGCGTCTTGGCCGATAACGGAATGATCGCCGGCTGCTGCTCGTTGACGACAATCACCGGCCGCGGTCGATGATCTTCGTACTCTTCGATCACTACGTGCGCGTTGGCGCCACCCGCGCCGAAGGATGACACCGTAGCAATTCGCTTGAATTCCTGACGGTTGCCATCGATCATGACCTCGGGTCGATGCCAATCGGCCAGCGACTGCTGCACCACGAACGGACTGTTGGCAAAATCAATCTCAGGGTTGAGTTCACCGGCGTGCAGCGACGGAACCAATTGGCGGTGCTTTAGCTGCAGCAGCACTTTGGTGATGCCCGCGATGCCGGCAGCACTTTCACAATGACCGATATTGGACTTAATTGAGCCAATAGCACAGTACTGCTTAGCCGCCGTCTCGGCGCCGCTATTGAATGCTCTGGTCAGACCTGCAATCTCAATCGGATCCCCCAGCGACGTGCCGGTGCCGTGGGCTTCAACATAGCTTACCGCCCTAGCATCAACGCCGGCCCTGGCCAGCGAGTCGGCCACCAGTCGGCTCTGGGCCAATGGGTTAGGCACAGTATAGCCGTTGGTCTTGCCGCCGGCATTGATCATGCTCCCTTTGATCACGCCGTAAATTCGATCGCCGTCCGCCTCAGCTTGAGCCAACGGCTTAAGCAGCAGCGCACCCACACCCTCGCCGGCGACAAAGCCGTCGGCGTCCGTCCCAAACGCCTTGCACTGCTTGCCTGACGATAGCATTTTCATCTCGGTCAGACGCATGTAGTGCACGGGATCGATCACCAGATTGACCCCACCGACCAGTACGCAGTCGCTCACGCCGCTATGCAAGCTCTCCAGCGCCAGATGGATCGCGGTGATCGACGACGAACAGGCGGTATCCACCGCCATACTCGGTCCTTGGAAATTGAACTGATAAGACACCCGGTTGGCAACCGACCAATAGCTGGACTGATGGGTGTAGGTTCCGTTCATCACACCGACAAACACGCCGACTCGATGCCGTTCAGCCAAACGACCCGGCGTATAGCCGGCATCGCTGATGCAATGATAGGCCTCTTCCAAGAAGAGCCGCTCTTGGGGATCCATCTTCTGCGCCTCATGGGGCGAGATATGGAAAAACAACGGATCAAATTTGTCGATTTCCCGAATGAAACCGCCCCAGCGGGTATAAATGCCACCTTTTTTGCCCGGCGTTTGATCGAAGTATTGACGCCAATCCCAGCGATCCGCCGGCACTTCATCGATACAGTTCTCGCCATTTTTTAGACACTGCCACAGCGCTTGGACGTTATCGGAATGCGCGTAGCGTCCCGCTAGGCCGATGATCGCGACTTCAGTGCCACGCTGGCCTTTTGGTGCGCTGTCGGGCGTCCTGGCGGCAAAGCGGTGACCAGCGGCTAGCTTGACTAACGTATTAACCGCAGGAGCCGACGCGGTATCAATCGACCCCGGCTGTTCGGCCACCGACGCCTTGTCCAGCCCCAGCAAGGCCCTAAGCTGATCTTTTTGTGACGCCACAAAATGATCCGCAAGCGCGTCGATCGTCTGGTATTCAAAGAATAGCGTGCTGCTAATTCCCGACAGCTTGTCGCGCAGCAGATTGGTCAACTGCACCACCAGGATCGAATCAATGCCATACGTCTGGAGCGGCTCCCCAGCATCGATCTGCTCCGGCCGGATTTTGAACAGTTCGCCGATCATCTGCTTGAGATAGCGCACCGTCTGATCTTTTAGCGCCTGGGGCGTCACCTCGCCCACCGACACGGTTTGGGCGATCCGCTGCGGTGGCCGCGAAGCGGAGGCCGCCCGCACCGTCAAGCCCTTGGACGCAACCTTGGTCGGTTCCACATCGCTGTGCCGATCCTGCCAAATGACTCCGTTGCTCTCGGCGATCACGATTTGCTGACCAAGGTCGTGATCAGCCAGCGCCGGGTAATAGATCTGCCTGTAGCCTTCACTCTCCAGCAGCTGCTTCCACTGTTTGGGTGCGAGCGCGGGTCCACCGGGCAATCGCAACTCCTGATCGTCGAATAACCACCATCCCTTGAGCAAGCCGAAGGTCAAGTGGGTAAACAAGCCGTTGCGACAAATCTCGTTGATCATCACCAGGCCGCTGTGCTTCAACGCTGCCTTGGCGTTTTTCATCGTCCGCCGTAGATCCTGCGTCGCGTGCAGGACATTGGTGGCCATGACCAGATCGTAATGGCCAATCTTGATACCTTGCCCAGCCAAAGGCTTGTCAACATCAAAGAGCTGATAGCTAAGGTACGGATTGTCCGGCCCGTACGTTTGCCGCGCATGCATGAGGAATGCCTGCGATACATCGGTGTAGCAGTATTCCGCGATTTGCCGCTGATAAGGCCGGAGTTTTTCAAACGCCCGTGCACTGGTGCCGCCGGTGCCGGCGCCAATCTCCAGAATACGGATCGGCGTCTGCGGCGCCTGTTCCAGCCGTCCCCTGACAAACTCAACCATCGCGTTGAGCATCACGTCGTTGAAAAAATCGGACACTGGATTATGCTTGTATATTCCCTCAACCATGACCATCGATGAGTCAGGGAACATGATGTCCGTGGCCATGATCCGTCCGCTGAGGATCGCTGGCAGCACCCGCAGAGTGGCCTCAGCAAGATTCACTTCGGCGCTCAGACTCGCGTGTTCTAGCCAATCCGGCTTTTGCGCATCCCATTCTTTCCATAGGGATTCAACTGCCAGCGGTTGACGATGGACCACGCGATAGGCTGCCGGACAATGCCCGTCCTCCATGGACAGGTAGCCGCGCTGCGCCAGCTCGTCAAGACTCTTATCGATCCAGCGGCCATACATCGGCAGCAGACCGCTGCGTTGCTTCATCTGCTCGATGATTTCGCGCTCGCCACTAAACCAGCCCAGTTGCTGCAGCTGGGCGTACAGCAAGCGAGCTTGCAACTCGTCGATGGCCGCCTTCCGGGCCTGCATTTGCTGCGTCACCGCCCGAATCTCGTGGTTGTCTACAACCAGTTGTTTTTTTATCCGGGCAATCAGCGACGGGTAGGCTTGCGTCAGCCTCTGACCATACTCACCAAAAGGCCCAGCCGGATGCGTGGGCAGCGCCAGACGGCTGAACGTATCGCTGAGCCGCTGTGAGGTTCGCAAGAACGTGAGCTGGGAAAATGGCCCGGCCAACAGAATATCCAGCGCAGTCATCGCCTGCTCGCCCTCGATCGAGCCGAGACCGACGTCAGCCATCCTTCGGCGATAGTCTTCGCTAGCCACCGAGCCGACATGCCCCCAGTAACCCCAGTTGATCACTTTGACCGGGTAGGAACACTGCTGCGCAAGGTAATGGCCAAAGGCGTTTTTGAAGGTACAACCGGCAGCGTAGTTGCTCTGCCCAGCTGACTTGGTAAAGCTTTGCAACGACGAAAAAAACAACATGAAGTCCAGCGGCTGATGCGCAAACATCTCGGCCAGACGGACACAGATATCCACCTTAGCGGTCAAACCGGTGGTAAATCTTTGCTCATCCATTCGCGCCAGACTTTGATCCTGAAGCTGAATGGCGGCATGGATCACGCCATGAATCCTGCCATACTCGGTGCAGATCTGCGCTACCGCCTGTCGTAGTGCAGCATGATTGCTGGCATCGGCGCGGATATAGCGCGGCGCAGGTCCAAGCTTGGCAAGCTCGGCGATCGCCTGATCAATGTCGTTATTTTGCTCGCGACGCCCCAGCCAAATGATTTGCGCCCGTCGAGTGCGGATCAGATACTCACTCCACAACCGGCCGATACCACCGGCGCCGCCGATCACCAGGTATACGCCCCCATCGCGATAGAGACTGCCTACCTCGCCTAGCTGCGCGGCTACATCCGTTGTGCCCCGTTCCGACAGCGGTAGATAAGGCGCAAGATATTGGCGGTGCCAGACATCGTTGCGGCAGGCCAGCGCGTCGCCACGAGGATGCGTGGGCAACGATAGCGGGTCCACAGTGGGCCAACTGTCGCCTGCCGGCAGGTCCACCAGCCGCACCCGCCAGTGGCTGTATTCCTTGGCCATGACGCCGATCAATCCGTGCACGCTGGCATGCGCCGGCGCCACCGGCCCGGTCACGGTTTGGTGAGTACTGTCAGCCTCGTCGAATAAGGTCAACACCCCTCGAGTGATCACCGTCCAGGTCAGTGGCTGCTGATCCAGCGCCAACGCCAGCAGCGCCTTAATCAAACGGAAGCAGCCCAGCACGCCACGCTGCTGGGCGCAGATCATGCCGTCGAGACTTTCGTCCTGCGCCAACGTTGTCGGCGCCAGCCATACCAGATGTTCAATAGGTCCGGCTTCGCGCAGCCGTTCAGTGAGCTGCTCAATAGACTCACTACCCTCCAACAACCATGAAACAGCTTGCGGATAACGGGCGCTCAACTGTTTGTGGCCCTGGGGATCATTGCCAACCAGCAGCAGCCGGCCATTAGACGGAATCAGGTCTTGGGGGCAAAAACGCTGCCACTTTTCCACCAGATAACAGTCGCTACGTGGCCGATCTTCAAGCATCACTTCCAGCGGTGACGGCTTTTTCATGACCCGTAGCGCAAATTCACGCAGCGCGGCGCAATGTTGGCCTCGTTGATTATAAATATCGATATTAAACGTCGATTGTCCCGCTTCAGATGGCTCGGTGCAAGGACGCACCCAAGCCCAAATCTGCTCACCTAGCTCAGCGCCACTCAACTGTAGTTGCGCCAACGCAAAAGGTACCCAGGTATGCTTCAGTTGCGGCGTCAATCCTTGGTCGAGCTGATCCGCGACGAGCAAGCCGACGCTCGACTGCAAAGCGCCATCCATCAGGCTGGGATGTAAAACAAGTCGCTTATGATCCGAGGCCAGCGCTTGCGGTAGCTCAATTCGCGCCAGCACTTGGCCGCCGTCGATCCGCAGCGATTTCACCGATCGGTGCCACGGGCCATAGTAGATCTGCATGCTGTCGAACAGCGGGTACAACGCATCAGCGTCAAGCATATGGCCGCCGATCGCCGCTTGCAACGAAGTCAACGACTCTGCTGGTTCATCGGCATCCTGAACAAAAGCTGCTTCGCCTTGGCAGCACACCACCTGCTGCTTGCGCTCGAGAATGTCGAAGGTCAGTCGATGTTCGTCAAGACTGTCGATACGGATCTCTACTTCAACTGAGTCGTCGCTTTGGTTACTGAGCATGACCGGCTGCAACCACACCAGATTACGCAAGCTCAGCACGCCAGTTGGCACCTGCTCCCCCAGCGAGCGGAGGATTGCCTCGCGCGCCATTTCAAGGTAGGCGACGCCCGGCAAAACTTTGTTGTCACGGACCCGATGATCCCGCAGGAAGAACTCTCTGCCGTTGAATATTGAGATAAATTTCTGCTGCGACAGATCCGATACGTTGGTGTGCAGCAAAGGATGCAACCGTCCCTCACCGTTTTGCTGTCCTAGCGACGAGAAGTGGGATTCGCCAGAGACCCAGATCCGTTCGCGAGCAAAGGGGTAGCTCGGGAGGCTGATCCGCCTAGCCGACTCTTTCGGCTGCCCAAATAGCGTCCAGTCAAGCGCCAGCCCTTTAACCCATAGCTCTAGCAGCTTGTCATATTTGCCTTTATTGGCCCAGGCGGTCAAGGTCGCCGCCATATCCTCATCATGGGCGAGCACCGCTATTGCCGCCTTATGATCTTTGACCCGGCCAATATGAATGCCATCAAAGAAGCCGAACGGTTCAGGCTGGTTCGCCAGTAGCTCGGCGCTTTGCGCTAGTCTGTCCTGTAACTGGTCGATCGACTCGGCGATAAAAGCCAGACGATAGTCCATCGGCTCCCTGCCCTGCTGCAGCGTAAAGGCCAGATCTGCCAGCCGCGGCCGCGTATGCTCGGCACCGGTCCGATGTAGGAACTGTTGCAGTTGCTCGACTTGCTGCCGTAATTGAGTCGGTGTCCTTGCGGACAAAGGAATCATCGTTGTCTGCCCGCCGACGTCATCGTCCCGAGTCGGGGCAATATACTCGGCAATGATCACGTGTCCGTTTGAACCACCCGATCCGAAAGACGATACTGAAGCCGCACGTGGATACTCTCGCTCCCGACCATCGAGGTTCAACACTGGCCGCCGCCATTCCTGCAACTGTTGAGGGACATAAAACGGCGAATCGGCAAAGGGGATGTTGGGATTCAGACGCTTTGAATGCAACGAGGGCGCCAACTGGCGATGCTTAAGCTGCAATAGCACCTTTGCGATTCCGGCAATGCCCGCGGCTGACTCCAAGTGCCCAATATTCGATTTGACTGAGCCAACCGCGCAGTGTTGTGCCGGCACCATTTCGCTACCCAGCGTGGCGCTGCGCCGGGTAAAGCCCGATTGCAGGCCCGTGATTTCTATCGGATCTCCCAGTGCTGTACCCGTGCCGTGAGCCTCGACATAACTCAGCTCTCGTGGATCCATGCCGGCCTTGTCGAGCGAATCGGCGATCATGGCGCCCTGAGCATGGGGACTGGGCACGGTGTAGCCATGGGTCTTACCGTTATGGTTAATTGACGTCGCCCGGATCACCGCATAGATGTTGTCGCCGTCGGCTTCGGCTCGGGACAGCGGCTTGAGCAACACCGCCCCCACCCCCTCGCCGGGCACAAAACCGTCACCCCCGTCGCCAAAGCTGCGACAGCGTCCGTCAGAAGACGACATCGTCAGCTGGGACTGAATGAAATATTTGTTCGGATGCAATGATAGGTTGACGCCACCGGCCAGGGCCAATTGGCACTCGCCGCGCCTTAGGCTCTCGACCGCCAAATGCAGCGCAGTCAACGACGATGAGCAGATGGTGTCGACCGCCATACTCGGACCGTTGCAGTCGAAGACGTAAGACACGCGATTGGCGATCGAACCAAACGATGAATCGACCGCATCATCGGTACAGTCCGCGGCGCTCGAGCGGGTATAAAGCAAGTATTCGCCGTGCATCACACCGACAAATACCCCCATTTCACCCTGGTAATGACGTCGCAGCCCAGCTCGATCGTAGCCGGCGTCTTCGAGCGTGCGCCAGGCGGTTTCGAGAAAGATCCGCTCTTGAGGATCCATCCGCTCGGCATCCCGCGGCGAAATATTGAAAAAGAGCGGATCAAAACGATCGATGTCGTCGATAAAGCCGCCCCACTTGGTGTGGATCTTGCCTTTTAAACTGCGGTCGCGGCTGTAATATTTGCTGTGCTCCCAACGCTCGGTGGGTATCTCGCTGATACTATCGACACCGTTTTTGAGGTTGTTCCAAAAACTGTCGATATCGGCCGCGCCCGGGAACCGACCGGCCAAGCCAATGATGGCGATCGGCTCATTTCGTTCACTACGATCATAGCGTCGCCATGCTGTTACGCGTGTCTGCTGTTGCGCTCTGGCGGCTAGGATGGGCTGCGTCGCCTGAATCCCGAGTAATTGCCTGCTGCGCACCGGATGCTCAGCGACAAAATAGCCCGCCAGCGCAGCGATGCTTTGGTACTCGAAGAATAGCGTCGCCGATAGCTCGCCAAACTCCTGGGCCAAGCGTTGGTTGAGCGTGGTGATCATGAGCGACGTCAAGCCGTAACGATCGAAGGTGTCGTCACAATCGAGGCTACTTTCAGGAATCGCCGATACCTGTGAGAAATGGCGCTTGATATGGCTTTCCAGTGCCCGTCGCAGCGCCTTATCTTGTTCTAGCTGCGACGCCTCGTTTCCTGGCTGCAACGCCTCGTTGCGCAACATCTCGGCGCAAGCGCTGTTTGCTGACGCAGCGATATGGCAATCGATAGCCGCAAACGGATAAGCCGTCAACGCCACCCGACGATGGTGATGCCGAGCAATCTGCGCTAAGCTGCTCTGTCCAGCGACCCATTGGCCGGCAATCGCTGTCAACGCCTGGCGGTCCAGTCCCCGAAGATCCTTTTCAATACGGCTAGACTGCGGCTCTTTTTTGAGACTGCCGCGCAGCGGCATCTCCGAATGTTGACCTTTCAGCCGCTCCACCAACTCGTCTCGGCTATCAGCTACGACCGCCAGGCGATGGTTAAGCGCGACTCGGCCGACACATAAGGTATAGCTGATATCCCCCAGGCTGGCGTCGCCAAACCGGCCAGCTTGCATATCGTCAGCAAACGCTGAAATCAATTGATCAAGCTGCTCGTCACTCGCGGCGGCAAACGGGAACAGCCAGGGCCCGTCGCTTTGCCGCACAGCGGCCTGTTGTGGCGGTGCCTCGAGAATCAGATGGCCACCCGATCCGCTAGCGCCAAAAGCATTAATTAGCGCGCGCTGCGGTCCCCGCCAGTCGCTCAGCTGATCGGCGATGGCAAGATGATTGTCGTTCAAACAAATCATCGGACTGAGCGGATTACAACCGAGCGTCGGCGCGATCTGCCGGTGTTTCAACTGCATCAGCACTTTGGTGATCTGCGACAGCGCCGACGCTGATTCGAGGTGGCCGATATTGGCTTTGATCGATCCTACCAATAGCGGCGCATCGCCACGACGAGCACCGAACACGTTGCTGATCGCCGCAAACTCAGCCCCATCCGCCAGGCTGGCGCCGGGGGCCGCGGCTTCGACATAACCGATCTCGTCAGCAGACAATCCCGCCTGTTGTAGCACTCGACGCATCGACAGAGCGTGGCTATCGGCATTGGGCGCTCCGTAACGGAAAGTCTTACCGCTATGGCTGATCGCCGTTGCACGGATAACGCCGAGAATGGAATCGCCATCCCGCGTGGCGTCCTCGAGTGGCCTAATCAACAGCGCGCCGACACCTTCGCCAGCCACCCATCCGTTGGCATGGCGGCCAAACGGATAAGATTGGCTATCGTCGGATAACAGCTTCAGTGAAGTCAGCAGCTCGAGATGCGATGGATGGCTGATCAAGTTGACGCCACCGACAATCGCTGCGTGGCACTCGCCTTGGCGAATACTGTTGCAAGCGAAATGCAACGCAGTCATCGCCGACGAGCATGACGTATCGAAAGCGACGCTGGGACCATTAAAATCGTTGAAGAAAGACACACGGTTGGCGATCGCCGACAGGAACGAGGTGGCCCGCTCGCCTTGTTCAGTCGGCCGATGATGCTCGTAATCGCCCCACATTGCGCCGACAAACACGCCAATGCGCTCGGCCTGCCGCCGCAGGCTCGCAGCGGTATAGCCGCTACTTTCCAGACAGTGCCAAACCGCTTGCAAGAACAAACGCTCCTGAGGATCGAGCGTTTTCGCCTCAGCCGGCGTAATTTTGAACAGCAATGGATCAAACAGCTGCTTGCCCGCCAGTGCGCCCACTGCCCACTGTGGCGAATCGCTCGCCTCGTCGCTGCCGTCAATTAACGCTTCGCGACTCAATGTGGCGATGCTCGCGCGGCCAGCGCTCAAGTTTTGCCATAGTTCATCCGGGTTCGCGGCGCCAGGATAGCGGCCGCTGATCCCGACGATCGCCATCGCGTCGCCATTGCAGCGTCCATTGACCGCTCGGGTCGACAAGTGCCCGTTGCTCCCATGCGTCGACGCGTGAACGACTTGAGCGGATTCGCCGATGTCGTGAATTTCCAGCCGCGGCCAGCCAACGGGCAGTGATTGCGTCACCGCACCGCCCACAAAGCTGTGCACCAACTCATCGTCGTCATTCAGATCGAACGCATCACGGATCTTGTTGAAATACATCGATCCGATCGGGCACAGGCCAATGCCGAACTCACCTTGTTTTTCCAGCAGTAACTGACCGATTCTGCCCGCTTGAAGCAAATTAAAATAACGGCTTTCATCACCGTAGGCGGTAGCGCGACCGGCGACGATAAAAATGCGCAGCCGTGCCTGATGAGCGTGCTTACGGTTAAACGGCGTATAGCAACTGCTGATTGCCGATAGATCGCCGTCGCTAACCCGCGCTAAGCTATGACTTTCGCCATCATAGCGGTATATTCCAGCGGGCAGACATGGTCCCTGGCAGCCTTGCTGTACGCTTTGTTCAGCAACGTGCAAATAAATTTTCAGCGCTAACCCAGCATCGGTGTGGTACAACCGCCCGTTGTCTTGATCGGCCCGCAACAGGTTCAACAGCCGGCTCAGCTGGCTTAAATTCAGCGGCCCATCGCAGTATTGCCGCTTGGCAGCCCGCAGCCGCAGGGCGTCAGCGCTGATCGGCTCAGCGCACAGCTCGATGACACCGTCACCCTGCTCCGGCAAGTCATGGCGGATCTGGCGCTGCTCTTCGTGCAGTTGAGCCAATTCCTCCCGAGTGGGTAACGCAAAACCGTTATTTTTCTCACTGAGAAAATCAGCAAACAGAGGACCAGACTGACGCCAATGATCATTCAGTGCTTGCCCCTCCTCAGCCAGGGCGGCCGGCGCCACGCCCTCAATCAGGCAATGCAGGAACCGGTGGCTCGGCCGTAACTTAAACAACCCGGCAATCGCCGCAAAATCTACGCCGTAAGCCGGGGTCAACGCGATGTTAAAGTCGCGCTGGCGGGACAACAATAGCTGCTCAATATAACCCGCCTCGAGCACCAGCAAGAAGGGTGATGCTTTATTGTAGATTGGCGCGATCGCGTCATTTTCGGCGATCAAAAATAGTGCAAAGCCAGCCTCGGCCAGCTGCGCGCGTTGCCCTATTGGCAACGCCTGTGGATCCAGCTTGGCCGGTACGCTAACAGGCAGCAGACGATTAAGCTGCGGTTGGTAATAGTAGACGCCGCCAGCCAAGCCATCGATCCGCTCCTCGGCCACATACAGATAGCACTGGACCGCATTCAAGCCACCCGCTGACGAATAGAGGTACTTGCCGTGGCCGTCTAGCGGCACCTCTCGTAGCAGCGACAGCAGGCGTCCAAGCCGTTCAAGATTCGCAGATGCCCCCCTAGTCGGTCGCCAGTATGCCTGAGGATCAAAGCTGACTTTTTCTAACGAGATGGAACCATTGACCGTTGATTGGCAAGCCGGTGCAGCGCTCAGCGGCTCTGGCTCCACCTCGTCAGCCGTTATGCCTTTAGCATCAAGAATATAAGCGCTCACCGCAGCGATGGTCGGATGCTCCAGAAACACATCGACTGGCAGCGTCACCTGATGCTGCTGCTGGATGCTATGGACTGCTTGCACCAACGTAAAGGAGGTTGCGCCTTGATCAAAAAGATCGTCATCGACCGCCAGTTCGTCGACGCCGAGCGCCTCGATAAAATACTGCTGCAGCCAGGCGGTCAGCGCCTGCGGATTAATCGCTTGCCTGGGCGGTTGGGCCTTCGCCTCCACGTCACCCGTGAGCAGCGCCTTGCGATCCGCTTTGCCATGGGCGGTCACGGGAATCTGGTCAATAAAGCTGACCAAATTGGGCACCATATACTCCGGCAAGCGAGTTTTAACGAAGTCCCGTACCGCTTTCTTGTCTAACCCCTGCGCTACCACAAAAGCCGCTAGTTTGGGATCTGCTGAACTCGGGTCCTTGACCAGCACCGCCGCATCATCGATCGCTGGATGGCTTTTCAGTGCGCTTTCGATCTCGCCCAGCTCAATGCGAAAGCCTCGCAACTTGACCTGCGAATCGAAACGGCCAAGCAGCTCGATCTCACCATTACTGAGGAAACGGGCTTTGTCACCTGTGCGGTATAGCCTGGCGCCGGCCTCACTAGAGAACGGATCGCGGATAAACTTTTCAGCCGTCAACTCAGGCCGATTGAGATAGCCTCGAGCCAGGCCGACACCACCGATACACAGCTCGCCAGTTTCACCGGCCGCTACTGGCTTTGCTTCGCTATCCAGAATATATATCTGGATATTATCGATAGCCCGACCGATTGGCACGATCTGGTCTTCTCGCGGCTCACCACGCCAATAGGTCACGTCCACCGCCGCTTCGGTCGGACCATATAAGTTATGTAATTCGGCGCTCAGCAGTTGGCGAAACTGGAGTAGCAAGTCGTGAGTCAGCGCCTCGCCGCTAACGAATACTTTCTGCAGCGATACGCATTCGGAGACCGCTGGATGCTTGAGGAAAAAGCGCAGCATCGAAGGCACAAAATGGCAGATCGTAATCTGCTCCGCTTGAATGACCTCCACCAGGTAATGCGCGTCCTTGTGGCCTTCCGGCTTGGCTATGACTAAGCAAGCACCGCTGAGCAACGGCAAAAACAGTTCCCAGACTGAGACATCAAAAGTAAAGGGTGTTTTTTGTAAGATCCGATCGGCTGAACCAACATCATAATGGCGCTGCATCCACAGCAAACGATTACAAATCGCCTTATGCGGCAGCATGCAGCCTTTAGGCCGGCCGGTAGAGCCCGACGTGTAGATAATATAGGCAAGATCATCGGGGCCATTGATTGGCACAGGATTGGCCTCGTTGCCAGACAGCGCTTGTTGATTAGCCTCGTCCAAGCAAAGCACTTCGCCATCATATCCCGCCAGCCGTTCACGAAAACGCTGCTGCGTCAGCAGCACTGTCACCGCAGCGTCTTCAATGATCAACGCCAATCGCTCATCGGGATAGCCAGGGTCCAGCGGCAAATAAGCGCCACCGGCCTTCATAATCGCCAACAGCGCAATGATCAGCTCTACTGAGCGCTCCATCTGAACGCCCACCAGACTATCTGGCCCGATTCCCAGCTCCCGCAGGTAGTGAGCTAGCCGATTAGCTTGCCGGTTTAACTCGCGATAGCTTAAGGTCTGACCTTCGAAACGAACCGCCACCGCGTCCGGACTGCGTTCGACCTGCGCTTCGATCAACTGCTGCAAGCACTTGTCCAGTGGGTATGCGTTGTGAGTATCGTTCCGACCGGAAAGGGCCTTACTGTCTTGTTTGTTCACGAATTACTATCCTGGTCATTGTGCACAGCAATCATGTCCGGGCGATGCCGCTGGTTGCTCTGCTAGCTGTCATTCGTCAAGCCGTGTCTGTCACTTCACGCCCTTGCAGCCAAACTAGGGCAACTTCAGCTGCGACTTGAGTCCGTATCTAAATGTAGAGTGGCGGTGCGATTCAAATCATGACTGGCTGTTCACCTGCAGCTAGCGTTGTCGCCAGTTGAGGCTCCTGTACCGTCCACAGGCTATCGTCATCGGCCAACGCCGCGAGCAACCGGCAGTAGTCAGCAAACATCGCCTCGACCTTTGCTGGCGCTAAGCAGTCGGCCGCGAGATCCCAGTGGATCAACAACACGTCTTGATGCTCAATGCTGAGATTGTCCAACGCCACCCCATGCGTGCGACTCGCGCTCTTGGCCAACCTCGTTCCGGCTGGTAGCTCCAATGGCCCTTGCGGACTGAGCCGGGTAAAAACTACCGGAAAATTCAGCTTCCGCGGTCGGTGCTTATCCGTTGCCACCTTACGCAGCGCCTGCAAGCCGCTGATTGCGCCGTGGCGTTGATCTTCAGTGAAGATCCGTTCACAACGCCGAACCCGCTCAATGAAAGTCATCGGTTCGTCGTTAAAGTCGATCCAACTCAAAGTCGTGAAGTCACCGACCAGCGCGTTGATCTCAGCGTGTACCGCAGGCCTGTGCCAGCCTGGCGCCACCAAAGTAAAAGCCTGCTTGCTGCTATGCTCGGCAATACTCCATGCATAGGCAGAAATCAGTAGCGCGTCCGCTGAAATGCCAGCCTGCGCGATGCGGTGACGTAGCGCCGGCCAGCAATCAAGGCGGTGCTCGTAGCCTAGATACCGACCCTGGGCATGCTTGTCGTTCACCACCGGCCCCTGCGGCAGCAGACGGAATTTTTCTTGCCAATACGCAGCGGCGTTTTGCGCTGCTGGCGAACGCCTGTATTGTCCAAGCGCTTTAATATAACCACCAAAATTAATTGACAACGGTGCCGGCGGACGACCGTAGTAGAGGTCCAGCAACTGGCGAATCAACAGATCCCGACTGGGAAGGTCGGCAATCAGCAGGTCCACCGCTAAATGCACCAGGCTGCGCCGCCCGTCCAGCGGGCTGACTCGCAATTCGGCGTAGGGCCAATCCCCCAGCGCTGTTACCCGACCGAGCATCTCATCGGCGATCTGAGCCACATCGACGCCTTGCTCGCTCAGTTCGAGTTGCAGTGGTGGCGCCGCTTCCATGAGCTGCTGGGTTCCGCTGGGCAGAATCCGGGCGCGCAGCATCGGATGGTGAACTACCAATTGCCGCCAAGCCTGCTCCAACCGACTGATTTCAATATCCTCTATAGCCACTGCCATATAGAGGTGCGAGCTGCTTTGCTTGGGATAAAGCGAGCGGCTAAACGCATACGCCTGCTGTTGATCAGTCAACGCAAACGGCGTTTTCGGCGGCTCGCCCGGCGCCAAAATAAAGGGCCCCGTATGCCCGGTGGTAGGAACAGGTAAAAGGTGCTCAGCGACCGCTAGTTGCCCCACCAACTCACCCGTTTTTACAGCTTGCCAGTCGACATCGTCGTCTGCCAACTTGTGCAGCAAATGGCAGTAGTCAGAAAACAGCTGGTCAATCATGCCGTCCGGATAGCAGTCGATGGCGACATCCCAGCTAAAACTCAGTGCACCACCACGCTCTCGCAGTTGATGATCGAGGTTGATCTGCGGCGTTTGTGTGACACAGTAGTGCTGTGCGTCACCAAAACTGTCCGCGCTTCCAATCACTGGGTTGTTGAGCATCGACGTAAATACCACTTCACCGCCGCTAAAATGCAGCTGTTTGCCACTGCGGCGCCGGGCTTCCCGCAACGCGGCAACACCGCTAACGCTGATATGGTCAATGTCCTCGAGCAATTGGCGCTGAACCCGCTGCGCCAATTCAGCCAGGGTTTCTTCCGCCGCGCCGGCAAAGGCAAAAAAATGGGTCGAGATGAACGGTCCAACCAAATAATCCACCGCTGGATGTATAGGGAACCGGTTATAGAATGTGGAGATCAACGAAAATGCTTTGCCCGCATTGGCCTGCCTAAGCGTTAAGCCGAACAAGGTCAGCAGCAATGCTGTACCTGAGATTTGCAAAGCATCGCTCTGCTGTTTCAATCGCAGCCAGCGGCTTGGCTCCAGCGTCGAGGCCAGTCGTCTTCGCTGACGGCCAGCTGGCCGCTGTGCCTTGGGCAAGCACAAGCCTGGCGGCATCTGCGCCAGCTTGTCAACCCAGTATTGCAAATCACGCTGGTAGCGTGGAGACTGTTTGAAAGCTTCCAGCGACAACTGGTAGTCCCGGAACGACAAGCCGTGATCTGGCAGCTGCGCAGCGGGGTCCCGATAAAGCATCAACCACTGTTGCAACAGTAAGTCCAAAGAAGTGGCGTCCACCACTAACTCGTCGATACTCAAGTGTACCCGGCTGCGCTGTTGATCCAGCAGCGAAACGCGGATCTCAAAAAGCGGCTCCTGCCCCGGTAGGTAGACGTTGTGAGACATCGACGCACGAATGGCTGCCAACGCCAACTCGCGGCCGGCCGTGTCGATTCGTCGCAAATCCCGTGCTTTGATGCGATAAGAAGCCGATTCGCGGATTTGCTGGCGACCATCATCGAGCAGCTTGACTCGCAACATTTCATGTCGGCTCATCAAGCGATTCCAAGCCTGGTTAAGCCTGTAGACTTCGAGATCCGGCCAGTCGAATTCCAAATAGATATGGCAGCCTACCCGCTCAGTCTCGGCCAGTAGCTTGCGCCCTGACAGAAAAGATTGTTGGATATCGTTGAGTGCAAAAGGCTGCCACTGATCGGTGGGTGCCGTTTGCAACTGAGGCACCGGATGATTGTCACCCTGTCCCGCTAGTGCTGCCAGATGGGTTTCCACCTCACCAAGGCTTAGATAGGGGCTCAATTGCGCTAACGATACCGATAGCTGCAATTGCTGCTCCAGTTTGGCTTTAAGACCGACTGCGGCCAGCGAGTTGAGGCCAAGGCTGGCCAGGCTACGCGATTCACCGCCTTCAAGCGCGGCTGGCTCGCATCCGAGTAGCTCAGCCAGTATTTGCCGAAAGCCTTGCGGTTGCGCCACACCTTCGCTTTTCTGACAAGCTGCAACAGCCTGCCGCGGCGGCAGCCAATGACGCACCTTGGCAAAGACATAGCCGGGCAGACGGATGCGCCGCACCTCACCGGGACGCGACAACTTGAGCCAGTCTAGCTCAACGCCTTGCCGCCAGTAACCGGCCAGCACTTGCAAATCGCAACGGGCCAAGGCTCGGTCCACCTCGTCGCCGATTCCAGCTTGCAACGGATCGATCGCCACCGTGTCCGCATCGAGCATCGTGATTGCATTCATCGGCGCACGATTGAGTGCGTCGAGCTGCTGTTGTAGCGACGCAATGCTGTCAACCACGCACGTCCAGCGGCATGCCATCGCGGTGCGACCCACTTGCAATGTATAAGCGATGTCAGCCAAGCACAGATTGGGCCGTTGGACAATATAGCGGCTTAGCCGCGCCGCCTGCTCGGCCAACTGCGCCGCATCACGTGACGACAACAGGATTAACTGAGGCCCGACGTCATCCTGTATCGTACGCTGCGGTGCAATGTACTCCTCCACGACTAAGTGGGCATTGACGCCGCCGAAGCCGTAACTATTGATACTCGCTCGCCGCGGCAACGCCACGCCGTTCGCGTCCTTTAGCGCTGGCCATGGGTGGCTGTCGGCCTGCAGCCGCAATTGGCGCGGATCCAGCGTGATCGCGGGATTCAGTTGTGTATATCCCGGAATCCCTGGTAACTGCCGCTGCGCCACAGCATCGATCACTTTGAACAACGCCGCCATGCCAAAAGCCAGTTCACAATGACCGATCACCGGCTTCAAAGTACTCACTGTCCAAGGAACATCGTGGTCGTCGTCGCTCAACTCCGCCCGGGCTGCCTGGATAGCGGCGATCTCTATTGCATCGCCGAGCAACGAGCCGACGCCGTGCGCTTCCACGTAACTGACGCTGTTCGGCTCCACGTTGGCTCTGCGATAGGCGGCAACGATTGCCGCTTTCATGCTGTCTTGATTGGGCGCGGTCAGCGAAGCCCCTCTCCCGCCGTGGCAAACGCCGCTACCCTTGAGCTTTAAATAGATGTGATCGCCATCCCGCTCAGCGTCTGCCAATGGCTTGAGCAACAGTACGCCAACGCCTTCAGAACGCACATAGCCATCGGCTCCCGCTTGGAATGAGCGCGTTTGACCATGCGCGCTGAGGAAATCCATCAACCGATACCCTACCGTTTCGTCAGGCGACAACAATAGGTTGACTGCGCCAATCAGCGCTTGCCGACACTCGCCGGCCCTGATCGCCTGCATCGCTCGATGTAACGCCACCAATGCCGATGAACAGGCCGTGTTGCAATATTCGCTCGGTCCGCATAGATCTAGGAGGTAAGAAACCCGGTTCGCATACATGCACGCAGACGAAGACGTCAGCAGGAACGGGCTATCTTTGGGGATTTCAACGACGCCGCGATATTCACTCGGTGCGGCAGCAATAAATACACCGGTGGCGCTACGGGCTAGCTGCGCCGCTGGAATGCCGGCATCTTCAAGCGCCAGCCAAGCATGTTGCAATAGCAGCCGCTGCTGGGGGTCCATTAGCGCCGCTTCCGCCGCCGACACGCCAAAAAATGAGTGATCAAAGCAATCAATATCGTCGATATAGCCGCCTAGAGAGCCTGCATTGGCGCGCCCGGCCGGCGCCTCACGTATCTGACTGACGCCGCTGCGTACCGCCGCCCAAAAATCCTCCAGTTCCCCGCCGGGGAAACAACCGCTGATGCCGATGATCGCAAAGTCATCGTGGTCTTCGATTGACGTGGATGGCGTTTTTTGCGGTGACGTGTTGGTGGGTTTGGGGTGGAGTACGTTGCTGCCACTCGATGACGGCGCCGGCCCTTCCAAACGCTCTTTTAGTGCCGCAACTATCTTGTCGATGCTGTTATGGCGGAAGAAAAATGTCGGCTCCAGCGTGAGCCCAAACATCGGTCCCAGTTGTTCACCCAGCGCGAGAAGATCAGCTGAGTCGAGTCCCAGCTCCATCAAGCTGTGGCGCGGCGACAGCCGACTGTCTTCCGGTTGACCCAAGCACCGGTTGACGCCGTGACGCACGGCGTCATCGATGGATACCGTCGGCAACGCCACCGGCGCTGTGGTCAGCTGTAGCGCTTGACGCTGGCGGCTAGCCAGATCGTAATGCACCAGCACGCCGTAACCCGAGTTGTCGTGATCAGCCGGACGATAACCTGCCACCAGCCGCTCGATCCGTGCGCCGTGAAGCTCGTGAAAACGCAGTACCGGATCGAGCAGGACGCCTCGCTCATCACGACTGTGAATATAGTCACCCAAAGGAATGGGCCGATGCTTCGGATAGTCCTTGCAGCGGGTCACACCCACCACGGTATCCACACCGTTGAGCACAGTGCAGTATTGCAGCATGAACTCCAGCAACTGATCGCCGTACCCGCTGTACTGATGAGCTGGCAAGATGTTTAGGCTTTGGATCTGGACTATGCTGCCTTCGGTATGATAAAGCTGATCAACGGTCGCGAAATTGACGCCGAAAAGACCATCGATTTTCGTGATCCGCTGTGAATAGATTACGCCAACGACCTCGCCATCGAGCTCCAGCGCTAACTGTCCAGCTGACCATTGATTCAGCCGGCGACGCAGGATCGGCTCGTCAACCCTTGCGCCTTCCGGCCAACAAGCCTTTTCCAGCCTCAACAGTGCAGGCAGGTCATCGACGGTCGCATAACGAATACGATATTCTCTGGTCTGGTAGCAACCCAGGGTCGCATCGCAGTCGGCCCGATCCCGAGGCAACTTGTGCAACATTCCTGGATTCGCAAACAACCCGGCACCAGCCAACGCCATCAAGTAGTGGGCCGCTTCAACACCGTAATGGTAAGCAAAGCGATCGGCCAGGGCGCCACCAGGGCGCCAGTGGCTTTCGCTAAGGACTACCAAATGGCTGCTCGCTAAAGCAGCCAAACAGTCAAATTGGGCTTGCAGGCCGCCCATCACACTAGCGCCATCCGCCGCCAAGCCGTTGGAGCGAATGTAAAAGCGTTGTGGCACCCGTTGCGACGGCGGCACCGGCGTAGTCCCCGGTTCTTCGAGATTTTGCTGGCCAACACCTAGCCACAGCACTCGCTCACTCGCCCCGACTCCAGCGTCTTCAAGGCGTCGTCTAAGCGCAGCCAGATCGCCCCACACGGCGTCATCCAGCATTAGCAACCGTAGTGGCAAGCTATCCAGCACCTTGCCTCGGGCAGTATGCTGGCGAATCCATTGCCACACGTCATCCAGTGAACGATTGGAACGGCGGCCGAATTCAACGATCCAGTCTGGTTGCGTAGCCAACGGCTGCTCATCGAAGATCGTGCTCAACAGCTGTTCAAGCGCTGGCAGGTCGCCGCGCCAAATTTGCCGCTCGCCCGCCTCCTTTAGCCACCGCGATGCTGCCGCCCATCGCTCCCCCTTGCCAAACAAGACATCATCGAGAGTCGAAGGTAAGCTGGCGCAGTAAGCAAGAAACGGCTCACTCAACCACTCAGACAGTCGCTGCCGCCGCGTTGGGTTGAGCGTCAGCCCCTGCTCACCGCCGCTTTGCATCCATTGTCGGGCGAGCATGAAATCAGTCAGCTGATGCACCAACTTTGGGCTGATTCGGCCGCTGTCAATATGCTGTGGTGCCACCCGTCCGGTGCTGTGATCAATCGCGTCGCTCAATGCCATCCGACGCAATAGCGCCAACGCCAACAAATCGTCGAGGCTGCGAATCAGTGCAGGGCACTGCAAATTCCAGTCCAACGCCGACAGCGACAGCCAGCACGACAGCTGCGATAAATCTTCTTTGACGGGTTCACGCTCAGGCGCTAGCCACGCAAAAAGTTCATCGATCCGGTCCGGCAGGGCTTGGGCAGCATACGCCCGATTGAGAAAAAAATACTCGTCGTCGTTTGACTGGCTCAGCCAGCCAAACGCCTTGAGGCCATCAAACGCAACCCGTAATGGGCCAACATTGACGGACGTCGTCGGAACAAATTGTTCAAATTCAAACGGTTGGCCGATCCCACGACGGGAGACCAGCCGACGACTTTCGAGACTAAGAACGATAGAAAGAAAAAACAGATGATCGGTAAAAGTGACCATCATCAAAATTTCCATAGCAAGGGTTTATTTGTTAGCGAAAACATAGCCGAAAAGCCATATTGGTTCAATGGTTTTTTGAAAGAACAACGATACGCCGTTGACACGCCCAGATAATTCAATACTTAAATAAATTGTCGTTTAGAAAAAGGTTGATCGAACTTCGATAGAAGTTTTGCTCATTTACGGTAAATAGTGTATAAGCCCGACCGCATCACACCTGACTTCGAGTCGTAAGCGCTGCGTATGCGCGGCACTGACTATGTCGGCAAAGTCAAGCGATAGCACCTGTTCCCAGCAGTGCGTGAACTCGCTCCTCATCGCCGACTACGATTTCCCGTATGTAGCACCATCGTATTCGGCAACGCTCACACTAACGCTTTACATAACATCGTTTACGGTCGCGCGGTATGAACGATCGTATCGCCACGACAACCACATCGGTATACTTCTTAGATACCCCAATACGGTTTACACGCCAATAGCGCGACACTGTGACACGCGTTGCCAACAATCGTGCGCATCGCAGAAGGCCGCCGTTTTCTTGGAAACATCGCGCGTTGCGTCAAGTGAGTGCCGAGCACGAGCTGGCGAGACACAAAGCTCAACGTGTAGGCCAGCAATGGTTTGCAGCGACGAATGTACACACGGCATGCAAATTGTGCAGGACCGCAAAATGAGTTTTGGCTAGAATATCGTTCT
This sequence comes from Mycetohabitans sp. B3, assembly GCF_021498065.1. Taxonomy (NCBI): domain Bacteria; kingdom Pseudomonadati; phylum Pseudomonadota; class Betaproteobacteria; order Burkholderiales; family Burkholderiaceae; genus Mycetohabitans; species Mycetohabitans sp. B3. Next base: position 113,534 of record NZ_JAHLKN010000026.1, read on the forward strand.
CTGCACCCTCCACATCCTAGGACAAATATATGCCGTACCTCTGCGAAGGACAGAAAACTTCCGTTGTTTTTATGTTTCCAGGCCAAGGTTGCCAGTTCTACCAGATGGGACGGGAGCTCTATCAAAACAATTTGGTGTTCCACCGCTGGATGAACGAACTTGATGCGCTCATTCGCGTCGAGCTCGGGCATTCACTAATTGCCGAAATTTACGATGCTAATAACGCACGTTCTAAGACGTTCGATGATCTTCGCATTAGCCATCCAGCCATCTTCATGGTGGAGTACGCACTTGGCAAAACGCTGATCGAGCAGCAGATCAAGCCTGACTACCTACTGGGCACCAGTCTCGGAGAACTGGCCGCCGCCGCCCTCGCCGATGCACTGCCATTGTCCGACGCGATTCGTTTCGTGACCCGCCAGGGCCAGCTATTTCACCGTCGTCAAACTTCGGCCACTGAAGGTGCGATGCTGGCGATTCTCTGCGATGAGTCGCTCTACCATCAAACGCCGCTACTTCATGATCATTGCGATATTGCAGCCTATAACGCTAAATCGCTGATCGTCATCGCCGGTCAATCCGCGCGGATTGCAGACGCTGAACGCTACCTCAGCAGTCAAGATATCGTGTTCCAACGCCTGCCAGTCAAACAGGCTTTCCATTCCCGCCATATCGATTTCCTTAAACCGGAGGTCGATGCGCTAGCCAGTGAACTGCGCTTACGGCGCACGCAGATCCCGGTGATCTCCTGCCACAACACCGAGACCTTGGATCAACTCACGACCGATCACTTTTGGCGGACCATCCGAGAACCGATTCACTTTTCTCAAACACTGGCGCGGATCGAGCGAGAAGCCGCCGAGCGCGGTGAGTCAATGATCTACTTGGATCTCGGCCCCAGTGGCACGCTAGCCAACCTAATCAAACAAAATATCCGTGACCGTCAGGCGCCACAGACTTTTGCTGTGCTCAGCCCGTTCGGCCGTGACCTTGAAAAGTTTGATGAAACGCTGGCGCTCGGGCGCACGCTACAACCGCTACCAGCAAGTGCGACTGCACCAGCACCACAAACGCCCCAACAAATGCAGCCATTTGCGCGGCCTGCGTCGCAGCAAGTTCAGCAACCAGCCCACGTGGCACAGCAGCCGTCGACGCGGTCAGCGACTAGCCCGAAGCGCGTCTACGTCTTTCCTGGCCAGGGATCGCAACGCGTCGGCATGGGAGCGGAACTGTTCGAGCAGTTTCCCGATCACGTTGCCCAGGCCGATGAAATCCTTGGCTATTCGCTAAGAACACTTTGTTTGGAAGACCCAGATCGCCAGCTGTCCCATACTCAATATACGCAGCCAGCGCTTTACACTGTCAGCGCCCTAGCGTTCCTAAGCAAGCAGCAACAACATCCTCGTCAACCAGATTACCTTGCCGGCCATAGCTTAGGCGAGTACTGCGCATTATTTGCCGCTGGGGCCTTCTCGTTCGAAACTGGCCTGAAACTGGTCAAGAAACGTGGCGAATTGATGGCGCGCGCCACCGGCGGGAGCATGGCCGCGGTCATCGGTCCCTCTCCAACAGAAATCAATTCGCTACTATCTCAGCATGGTTTGAATGCTCTGGATGTGGCCAACTACAACTCGCCGACCCAAGTTGTCCTTGCCGGCCCCGTTGAAGCCCTTAGCCAAGCCAAAGAGATCTTCCAGGCGTTGAAAATTACAGTTATTCCGTTGTCAGTCAGCGCTCCGTTTCATTCCCGTTATATGCAAGGCGCGATGGAGGAGTTTAGCGAATATCTGAAGCAGTTTAGCTATTCTCCGCTGCAAATACCCGTGATATCCAATATTCATGCTGCTCCCTACCGAGATAATGAACTGATTGACAACCTCACCCGACAGATCTGCGGATCCGTGCGGTGGGTTGATACCGTTCAGTATTTGATTCGCCAAGGGGAGTGCGAGTTCGAAGAACTCGGGCCAGGGAATGTGTTGACTAAATTAATCAACAGTATCCGAGCCGCGGAGACTACTGTCTAAAACAAAGCCGCTGGTTGCACACGCCGCTTTAATCGCGGCGTGTCCCTACGGTTGTCTTTTTACAGTGAGGAAAACAATAATGGCGCTGCGCAATTATTTGAACCGCGCCATCACAAGCATGGTGAATCATGTGGGCTGAAATTTACAGGGCCAGCGCACACCCAATGCCGTAAGAATTGTCTAAGCTCAGACTTAAAACATTACGCAGCTTTTTTAAGACGCCAAAATTTGTACGCTAGGTGACCATTTTTATAAGCCTTCAGGCCACTATCGTCAAAGAAGTGAAACATAGTGTCGAATGCATGATACACATCGGGCGGTAGAAGATCATGCTGCTGCTTCTTTTCACTCACCAATGCCTTGAGCACATGCTTTAGGTGACCTTGCTCGCTTTCAAAAGCCCTAGCCACTCCTTTAGAAATATCAATATGGTCCTCTACAACGAATTGGGCGTTGGCAATCATTGCCTGATGCTGCCCCAACACGTTATTGAAAAAATCAACGCCGATTTTATCCTGCTCGGACAACACATCATGATTGTCGCCCTTCATGGTATCGGCATAAAAAAACAAGCCTTCTTTTTTCAGCACCCGTCGCACTTCTTCACCAAACCTATTCATGTCTGGATAACAGTGAGACGACTCGATGTTGACTACCACGTCGAATTCTTCATCGGCAAAGGGTAAGTTCGTCGCATCACCGCCAATAAAAGACAACCCGTCTAGACGATGCACCTGATTGCAAAACTCAATATGCGCTGGGCAGAAGTCCAGCCCGGTTACTGATGCGGCGCCAGCATATCTGGCAAGATAAGAACAATTTCCTCCTCTCCCAGAACCCACTTCAAGGACCTTTTTACCACGCAAATCAGCATCGCCTAAAATGGTTCGGATTAAGTTAACCGAACATTTCTGCTCAAGGTCCTCCTCTTTGATCCAGTCAAAGTTGCTGCGATCGTCCAGATAACCGTAGTTCAGAAAAGTTAGGCGGTCATCGGGAAACATCCGAGTCATCATGTCATACCATTGGCTGATCGGCGATACGTCTTTTTCTAATGAAGCTTCCATTTTTACCTCGTTTTTGACATAACTATTGAATTCTTATCATAACCCAATGAGCAAAAACGTTCCAGCTAGATTATTTGGCTTGCGCAGCCAGTTGCTCACGGCAACAAGCGTGTGTGGCGCGCTTGGACTGCAGACGTTTGCATAGGCGCTCAATAGCCCGCCTGCTCTGTGCCGAACTTGCCCAGCAGTCCGATCTCGCCCAAGCCGACCGCCTATGTGAGTGTGGCCGATTTGTTGTGGACGGCCCAACTCACGTACAGCGTGCTCGCATGTTCTATGCGGCGCTAACGCAAAATCATTTCAAAGATACGGCGTTGGTTTGCATCATCAGCTTGCGCATACCAAAGGCCGAAACAAAGAAGTGGATATGCGCGAGATCGCATCCATGCCTGCCGAGCTGTCCCAGCCGCTTTTCGGTCAGACTGCCCGGCGGCACAACGTAGCCGTTCAGCACGACACTACGGAAGCTGTAGCGGCCATTGGCACCGGTTACGATCGAACGCCGCCGAGTTGAATACCGATTGCAACTTGTCGAATGATAAGCTGTTGCACAAATGATTGGCATACCATAACATTTGGCACCTGCCGACCGTCAACGACGACGCGTCCGTGCATCACGATGCGGGTCACTTGGCTCGGACACTGCCCCTCAAAAAAACTGGGTCATGCAGAAACATAAAAATCTGGCATGATGCAACCCTGACGAGAAGAAGGTTACGCCGTAAAGAAGAGCCAGTACACCAAGGTCAGGTTACGTTCGCGTTGCGGCAAGCGCAGTCGGGCACGCCGGTGACAGAAGTGCGCCGCAAGAGGGGCGTCAGCGATGCGATGTTCTACAACTGGCGGCAGGAGTACGGGGCCTCGGAGCATCGAAATTGCGCCGCCTGAAGCAACTTGAAGAATGTGCGATTCACAGACATCGTTTCAACTAAAATGAGGCGATGGACCGAGAGATTGCCGCGCGATTACGTTGGGTGCACATGTATCACGAGGCCGGCGTTGCCGGCCTCGTGTGTGCGCGGTGTGGCATCTCTCGACCGACACTTCGCAAATGGCTACGCCGCTATCAGCAAGCCGGCGAAGCCGGTCTCCAATCCCAAAGCCGCCGTCCACACCGAAGTCCAAACCAGAAGGTTTCTGAGAGCGATCGAGCAACGATCCTCCGACTGCGTGCCGAGCACAAAGGCGCGCGGCGGATCCAAAATGAGCTGCGATTGCATGAGCAAAGAGAACTATCCCTCGCGACCATTCACAAGATCTTGTGCCAGGCGCGTGTGACGCCATTGATTCGACCCAGGCGAGCAGCGCAGCCCAAACGTTATAGCCGTCCAGTTCCGGGCGATTGCGTCCAGATGGACACGATGAAGATCGCACGGGGCGTCTATCAGTACACCGCCGTCGACGATTGTTCTCGCTTGCGTGTACTAGCCGTCTATTCGCGCAGAAATGCACGTAATACGTTGCTTTTTCTTGATCGCGTCATCGAGGAAATGCCGTTTCCGATTCAACGTATCCAGACGGATCGGGGCAGCGAGTTCTTCGCCGAATCAGTGCAGCGGTGCCTGATGAGCGAGTGCATCAAATTCCGACCGATCCCACCACGTTCGCCACACCTCAATGGCAAGGTCGAGCGTTCGCAACTCACTGACTTGAACGAATTCTGGCCCCGTCATGGCCTGACCGAAGGCACGATCGAAGAGCAAATTGAACAGTGGCAGTTCGACTATAACTGGCGCCGCCCGCACGGATCACTCGGTGGCAAGACGCCTGTCGATTGCATAGCAGAACTGGGCGAACTGACACCCCTCTCGGAAGAGGTAGTTGGTGCCTACGACGAACTGAAAGAGCGCGTTCAACACCGCGAATGGCGGCTCGACAAGACCCTTGCTAAACATCACCGGAGCGTGTTGGAACTCGTGGCTCAGATAGGAGATACAAGTTCCAACACGTCACGAAAACGGCCCTCTAAAAAGTGAAACGATGTCTGTGAATCGCACACTTGACGCATACACCGCTTCATGATCACTGACCTACTTCCTCTCCTGCAGATGCAACTGCAGATTGAACCGTAGATCTTTTATCCCAACTCGTTCTTCTGGGCACCATCTCTCTTTTTGAAACTCTTCCGCGCTTTAAGGTATGAATTGTCGAAAGGTTTAACTTTCAAGCTATGCAAACAACTAGCAATACCGCCAATCCAAACGGAAATTGAAATCGCAATCCTCCAACAGCAAAGAGGATATTTTCGCCACCATATGCAGCGTCACCTCATATTGGCTTTTTAGGACTCTCACTTGAACCACGGACCGAATTCCTTCGGATCGTCGCTCAGCATCCCAGCCTTGCGCAGGGGCTTCGGCAAATACTTTAAAAACACGACAAACAGAATAATGAAAAGGGGAAGACCAACCAGCAGCATAGACTCATTGTCGCCAAGATGAAACGCTATTCGGCAAAGTCCTGCGACCAAAAACGACCAGCATCCAGCGCTAAACGCAGATGCCAGATAAACCATAAACCAGATCTGAAGTGTTGCATAGAGACGCCGCCAGTTCATTTCTTGTCTCCAGCATGACGTATATCGTCAATCACGGTGGCACCTTTTGAGCCTACACCGAACAGCAGAATGCCTTGTGTCGTCCCGTAAGGCGCAGCTTGGTTAATAAACGGAATCAAAGTGTTATTATTGATACGCGGCACGCTTACATTAAACATCGAATCAGGACGATTCAGGCCATCGGCAACGCCCATCTTGAGCGGAACTGGAACCTTCAGCGCCATGATCGCTGCGGCAAGGTTCAGCCCATCATATACAGTATCTCCCCACGTTGAATTTAGTTGGTTAAGTCCGTATCGCAAAGGGTTCACACCTGGCGTATTGATGCCGTTATAGCGGTTGTACAAACCCTCCGAGCCTTCAACCATATCGCTTAACCCGAAAGCTGCCATCGGAATACCCGCAGCACACCCCAGTCCACTTGCGCAAAGTCCAACACCTGTCTTCGCTGTCACACCCCCAACAACAACCTTCGTCACATCCTCTGCCACCCCCACCGGATCGCTCTTCACTGCATCACCAATCTTCTGGCCTGGCGTGTACTCGAACAGTCCCGCCTCTTTCTGTTGATTCACCCAATCGATTTCTGGTTGAAGTTGTGAAGCCTCAAGCTGGCTCACATAGCGCTTCGTGTACTCCTCGCTTCCCGGCTTGTACTCCGCCCAGCATTTCACCGCGTAGCACGCCGCTTTGACTAGCCGCTCTTGCTCCGCCTTATCGCTGTCCGCTTTTTCCGCGATCGCCCTCTTTTCCTTGTCGTTAATCTGCCGATTAAACCGCCCCTCCGTCACCGCAGCCGTCGTCGCAGTCGGTGTGTCTTGACCCGCCATCCCCGCCACCGCTGCCACCAATGAACTCACCAGGTTCGTTTGCGCTTCTTTCTGACGCTGCGTCAACCCCTGCGTCGGCCCGAGTAACGAGCCCAGCATCGAACTGGCCGCCGCCCCCATCGCGCCCGCTCCGCAATCCTGGCGGCTAGCCGCCGCGCCCGCGCACCCCACCAGCGCATGCAACGCCGCGCGCGCTTCCTCGCTTTGCAAGCCATCCGCCACGCGTTTCACTTCGCTGGCCGCCAAACCCTGCACGTAATTGACGGTCGCCGACAGGGCAAACTGCCCCGCGCCTGCCGTCACATTGCCACCCGCTGCGGCGCCCAGCGCCGACAGCGCGCGTCGATAAGTGCCACCCGGGCCCCATTGCGCCTTTAGCTGTGCCGCTTGCTGTTGCGCTTGCGCCCTGGCCTGCGCACTCAGATTCGGGTCCTGGGCCGCTTGTTGTGCTTCATCCAGTTGCGCTTGACGATGGCCCACAAACGTGCCGATTTGATGCGTCAACTGATTCGCAATCTCGAACCCCGCCTGAATCTTCTCCTTGTCGAAGATTGGCTTAAGCGCGTTATCGCCATCCTGTCCACTCCGCACTTGCTGGTTCAGCCCGGCAAGGCTTTGCGCAACGTCTCGCCCCGTCAAAGCTTTCTGTTGCGCCTCATCCGTAATGCGAATCGTACCCGCGCTGATCCCGCTCAGCGTCGTGCTGCTGGCCTTGCCCGAAGCGGCCATCACGCTCGGCGGCGCAACGCTGAATCCGCCCGGAGTCGACGGCAGCTTGCTATCCGGTACTTGCTCCGCGCCCGTCGCCGCCTGTCCAGACTGGTTCGTGCCAACCCCTTCCAGATCTTCGCCACCACCACTGCCGCCCACACTGTAACCTCCGCTCAGGCCCACGCTACTGGCGTTGTATTCGGCGTAGTTGACGATATCCTCGGTACTTAACGTGCACGTCGTCAAACTATTCGCTCCGTCATGCACCGCCTGCTGCGTACTGGCGATCGCCGCGCCCTTCAGGCTCGTGTGACCCTTGACGTTAATCTGGAAGCCACCGTCGCCCGCTTGAATGCCACTGCGCTCGGTCACGCTCGCCCAATCGCTTGCAATCTTTTGCTGGCTGAAGCTGACACTACCCGACACCCCCAAACCCGCCGTCACGCTGCCGCCGAGCGATATATCCCGGCTGCGCTCGCTACTGCGCTCTTGCAAGCTTTCGATGCTCAGATCCCCGCCCACCTCGCCGATCACTTGCCGGCCACTGAGCATCGCTCCCTTAAGCGTAGTGTCGCCGCCCGACTCCAGCACCAGTCGGTTACCCGCGCTCACGTGGGTGGGTGTCCAGTTCACGTCAGTGCCTTCGCCCCAGCCGCGTGCGCCACTGACGTTCGCTGTCACACCGGCTGCCTTGCCTTGGGAGTTTAGGTTCACCGCCACGCCTGCGCCACCGCTGAGGCTGCTGTGGGTCAGGTGCGACTCGCGAGCGTTTTGCGCGGCCAGCAGGTTGATTTTGCCGTCGGCCTTCAGTTGGACATCACCGCCACCCTGGATCTCGCTACCTTGTACAGTCAACGTGGAATCTTGGCCGGAACCGATAGCTTGAACCCTCACGTTGCCGCCAGCGGCAATGCTCGAACCCGATGCGGTGGCACGGTTGTAAGTGGCCTGGCTCCCGCTCTGCGCGCCGCCCACAGTGACTGAAATGTTAACCCCGCCACCCGATTTTGGATCCTGAGCGATGGCGTCGGCAGTGTTCTTGACGGCCAAGCCAGTCGTCACGCCCGCCAACGCTTGCATACGGGGATCGGATGTCTGTCCGACCGACCGCTCCATCTGCTGCGCGGTCTGAACCGCCGCCATCGCTGGCGCCGTCACCGCCACGGTCAAACCCGATTGCTTGAATTGAGTTTGCTGCGTACCCTGACTCTGCTCACGGGCTTCCGTAATAATGACTTCGCCCGCCTGAATATCCACATCGCCCCGCGGCGTGAGGATATGACTGCCTTCTTGCCGATAGAGCTGTTTGGCAGCTAAGGTCACGTTACCATTGGTCGAGCCCACGGTGGAAGCCGTTGCACGAGTGCCGGCCTCTTGCTGGTCAGCGCTGTGCGCCTGACTGCCAATTGTCACCGACATCGCGCCATTATGTAGTAAACCACGCCTCTTGGTCTCCTTGAAGTGGCTTTCGCTGTAGGTCTGCGTCGCAGCCTGGATAGTCAGGTCGTTTTGCGCCTCAATAAACGTGCCCTTATCTGACACGACGTTGCTGCCGGTCAAGGTCACGTTGCGGCCTTGCACCGCCACCGTGTGGCCGCTGAAGATGCTGGCCTGCGCAGTCGTGTCCACCAGGCTGTCGCGAGTGGTGGTTTGACTGGAGCCGAACAGATTACGACTTTTATACTGCCGGCCTTCGCTCCAGTGACGACTTGTTTGCCCGCCCACGATGTTGACATCCCCATCAGCCAGCGCCACCAATGTGCCTTGGTCGCTGTTGACGCGGGCCGCACGGGCATTCAGGTCGCCGCCAGCCTGCATGCGTACGTCACCCCGCGCATGCACGGTGGTCCCGACCTCTTGCTCAATGCCTTGCTTGAGGTAGTTGCTGGCGTCGATGACGTTGCGTTCTTGTTCCGCGACTTTGACCGTGACCAGACTCAGATTACGGCCGGCGATTAGGGCGGTCTGGCCGTTCTGCCCATTGTTGGCGATCTGCGCGGCAATTAGATTGACGTCGCGCCCGGCGCTGGCCGCTAGGGGGCCGCCAAGGGGGTAGTTAACGCTCAGACCGGCTATACGGTCCAGATGGGTACGGCTAAAGTCACTCTGGCCAGCTTGCTTGGCATCGCTGCGGGTTGTGGTGACCATATTCAGGTCGCGGCCAGCCTGAACGAATAAGGCTTGGTCAGCGTCAATGCTGCCACCGATTATGTCAATGTCGCCAAGCGCCTGAGCAGATACTGTCTTGCCAGTGATCCGGCCGCCAACGTTACGCAAATTTTCGGCATTCAGCTGCACGGCAGTGTGTCCCGCGAGGGTGCCTGTGTTGACGAGCTCGTCCTTGAGTCGCATGTCGATCGATTCCGCGGCGAGCAGTGTGCCGTTACCGTCAAGGTCACCCGGCTTGACTCGGGCGTAGACTTGCGGCACTAGCGCGCGAGTGACAGTACCATCGGGTAGGTGCACGTCCTGCTCAACCAGCCAGACGATATCGCGAGTCAACTGCGCCATTTGCTGCGCGCTCAGCGCCACGCCAGGACGCAGGTTCCATGCTTTCGCATAAGCGCTGCCGGCCTCGAGCAACGCTTGATATTGCGCCTCATCGCTGGCATAGCCTTTCAAAAAACGCCGACCTGTCAGTTGCGCGACTTGCTCACGCACCAGCATTTGTTCGTAAAATCCGTCGCCCAGGCGCTTGTGTGTGGCGGCCGGATTCTGCTTTCCTTGTGACAGTAGGGTAGCAGCGCTTTGCCAGGTGCGATAGTCAGTAAAGCGCGGATCGGTCTCGATCAGATAGCTGCCATTGTTGGGCTGAACACGAAATAAGCTGTTAGCCGGTACCTGGGCGCTCGGCTGGACAGTACGGATAACCATAGGGACATCGCCGTGCGTATCAAGCCCACCTTGCTCATTTTGGCCGCTCGTTGGTTCTTGACCGCTTATCACCGGATTCTGACCCGCTATCACCGGCCCCTGACCGCTTATCGCCGGATCCGGACCGCTTATCGCGACATCGATCTGGCCCAGTTCAGGAGCGCGCACACTGGGCACGGCCGACACTTCGACAATCGCGCTTGCTTTCAGCGCGTCATCTGCCTGGCTAAGCTGTTGCTGTTCGATCGCATAGCCACGCACGCCGCTGGCGGTATGCTGCTCGACCTTGGAGACGGGCAGCTCAATCGTGTGCACGATGTCGGCTGGCGTGTAAGCAATCCGTGCCTCCCAGTGGCGGTCATGCCGGCGTTTCAAGCCGCCACGCCATTCATTCCAAGTGTACTGGCTAGTGCCTACCTCGCGGGTGATATGCTGGCCAAACACAGCCTCATTTTTCAGGTTACCCAAATCGCCCTGTAAAGTGCCGCCGACGAAAATATGGCTTTTGTCATTGGTGAAGTTTTCACCGTGCAGCACAATATTACCGCCCGAGCGAATGAGCGCCGGTGCGCTTTGTGTAACCCGGGTCTCGTATTCGGTGCGCGTTATATCGTACTGAGTCCAATTGCTGATTTCGGCGCCCGTGCCGTTGTGAAAATAACAGCCGGATTTGTGCCCTCCCGCCCAATGATAGTCGTTGATATCGTGTTTATTGGGATCACCGGCTGGCTGGAGCGCTATGCTCTGGGTGGGCCCGCTAACCTGCACCAGTTCAGTGGCAAAGTGTGCGTTGCGATTGAGCAGATGCTGGGTATTGAAACTTAGGCCGCCCAGCGATTCAATCGTGGCGCTGTCGTTGAGTACGTGAGCGGCACGATCCACGGCCTGGCCCTGCTCATTCAGCGCGCCGGCAATGTTTAGCGCCGTACTATCATGGCCAGCACTAAAGATCAGCGCCTGCTCGTGGTTGTTGACGACGTTTGCACCGATATCCAGCTGTGTCCTCGCAGCAATGACTGCGGCCCGGCCATGCTCCTGTCGATTGTCAATGGTGTTGGCCTGCAACGCAAGGTGATCACCGTAGAGACGCCCCGTGCCAACATTGTCTACGGCATCGGCCTCAACACGCGTCTGCACGCCATCGATTAGGCCACGGTTAGACAGCTTGCCATCGGTGGCCACCCACACGCGGTTCCCGTTGATTCGGCCACCGACGGTGTTGTCGATCTGCGCGCCGTGTACTTCGAGTTCGCCTGCTTGAAGAACACCGCGGTTGGTCAGTTGTCCCTCCGTGCGGACGACGGCATGGCCGTTGGCCATCACTTCGTTCTCGTTGTCAAAGTCCTGCTGCAACGCCAAGTTTAAATCGCCGTCGGACAGCAAACGGCCCGCTCCGCTCAGCCTGTTTGCATCGATATCCAGCCGTGTCCGTGCGGCGATGACTGCAGCTTGGCCGTCCTCCTGTCGATTGTCAACGGTGTTGGCTTGCAGCGTAAGGTGATCACCGTAGAGGCGCCCCGTGCCGATATTGTCCACCGCGCCGGCCTCGATGCGCGTCTGCGCGCCATCGATTAGACCATGGTTAGATAACTTGCCATCGGTGGCCACCCCCACGCGGTTGCCATTGATCCGGCCACCGACGGTGTTGTCGATCTGCGCGCCCCGTACTTCAAGCTCGTCTGCCTCGAAAGTACCGCGGTTAACCAGCCGGCCCGGGATGCGAATGACGGCATGGCCGTTGGCAGTCACTTCGTTCTCGTTGTCAAAGTCCTGCTGCAACGCTAAGTTCAGATTGCCCTTAGACAGTAAATGGCCTGCTCCGCGCAGACTCTCAGCCTCGACACGGAGGTCAGTGCCGGACAATAGCGTGCCAGCCGGGTTATACACATGATCGGCAAAAACCTGAATGCTACCGGCCGAGGAGACGTTGCTCTGCGTGTTGTCCAGCACGCTATCAGTGCCCGCGCCGGTGATCTCCACGCGGCGATTGGCGGTGATGGTCCCGGCATGGTTGTCGATATGCTTGGCCGTCAACGCAACGGCGTCGCCTCGCAAACCTAACGGCGTACCCGGGTCCGTGCTACGGGTGTCACGGTTATAAATCCGCTTAGCGTTCAGCGATAACTCGCCACTCGCGGCTATCAGGCCACCATCGTTATCAGTGACATCAGCCACGCCCATCTGCAGCGCCTGTCCAGCCTGTATCACGCCACCCCTATTGCGCAGACTGTCAGCCTTGAGCCCGACTTCGGCGCTGCCGCCAAACTGGCCTTGAGTATTGTTCAACGCACCAACGTGCGCGGTGAGTTGGCCTTGACTATGCACCACGCCGGCGCGATTGTGCAGTTCGCCACTATTTAAGTCCAACTCCCCGCCGCTAAAGATGCCGCCCGTTTTGCCGGAATCAATGTTACGCACTGTTTGACCGTGTGTTTGCACGCGCATCGCGCCGGCCGATTGCAGTAACCCGCCGGTGTTATCCAGTACACCACTGTTGACGTCGAAGCGACCGGCAGTGCTCATCAGTGTGCCGCCAGTGTTATTCAGTGTCGCTTGCCGAGTATCAAGTTTGACCTGGCTGCCCCGGATCGCGCCGTCGGTATTGTCCAAGCCTGTGCTGTCCAACGTCAGCTCACCGGCGGCTTGGATCGTGCCGCCCGCATTATGGATGTGGCCTTGACTGTCCACCTTCAGGTGGCCTTCGGTTGCGTTTAATAAACCGTCTTTGCGATTATCCAGCGTGGTGGACTCGACGCGTAGTCCGTGAACACCAATCAGCTTCCCCCGGCGATTGTCCACTGTAGGCGCGGTTACCTTCAAATCACCATCGGCGGCGAGCGTACCTTGCGCACGGTTGTCGAGCGTGCCGTCAACGCTCACGTCCAAGTTGGATTGACCCTTGGTTCTGATCATGCCACCCTGGTTACGTAAATCACGCGCCTTCACCATCGTGTTGCCCGCGGTAACAAGCTGGCCATTGATATTGTTGAGTTGATCAGCGATGTCAACCTGCGTGTCGTGTGTGCCGGCCGCGCTAATCCTACCTCGTTCGTTGGTCAGCTGTTGCGCCTGCAACGTCAACGCGCCATTACCGCGAATGGCGCCGTGGGTGTTGTCCAACACGTCGCGCACCTTCAACTCGAGCATGCCGGCGCCACTGCTGCGCAGCACGCCTTCGGCGGTAATCAGCGTGTCTGTGTCAACATGAATCTGCTTGGCTTGAGTCAAGCCGCCGCGCAAGTCAGCCCTATGACTTGTCAGGGTCAAAACGCCATCGCTTGTCAGCGTGCCACCGACGCCTTCAAACTGTGGCACCTCGATCTGCAAACGGCCACCGCCAGCGTGCTGCACGCGACCTTGTGCGTTCTTGAGCGTGCTGGCACGGATATGCAGCGCACCGTCGCTGACAATCTGCCCGCCTCGGCTATTATCAAGCTCATCCATCACCTCCAGACGATTATCGCCGCCGGCTACCACCAGCTGACCCGCGCGGTTATCGAACGATTGGGCGTTCAGCGTTAGCGGCCCGGCTAGTTGCATCTGCCCCTTCTCGTTTTGCAGTGCGCCGAGTTGGAGTTGATGGCTGCCTGTTACGTATAGTTCACCCAGACGGTTGACCAGATCGCCGTCCTTTACGTTTAAATCGCGCACGCCTAAATGCCCGCCCTCATTGTCCAGGCCCGCGCGGGCGGTCAGATCAATGGCACTTTTGGCCATGATGCGGCCGCCGTCGTTATCCAGTATGTGGGTAACGTTGAGCGCACCCGCCGCGAGCGGCGCGGCGTCGCTGTCACCCGAGATGTTTATGCCCGACGTGCCGTCATGCCCGGGCATCGTGGCGGCATCGGCATCCGCCCCAGCCTGTCCGATGCGGCCGTCCTCCCGGTTACGAACCTGCACGGCATGTACAACCAGGTCCTGGGCGCCGGTTTGCTCAATGGTGCCACCTCGGTTTGTAACGGAATCCGCGTTTACTTCCAGGCGCATAGCATTCAAGGTGCCGCCCCGGTTGTCCAGATCTTTTGGGGTGTAGAGCACGAGTTCGCGTCCAGCGCTGATCGTACCGCTGTTGGCCACGCCACCGCCGACGTCCAAACGCGTATTGGTCCTAGCCTGCAGGGCGCCGCTGTTTTCCAAGCGGCCGTCGGCGGTCACCACCAGTTCGCCGGCTGATGCGCCGATTTGGCCAGCGTTGCGCATACCCACGCCGTGCTCGGTACCGAGCAGGACGATTTTCTGCGCGTACATGCCGCCGAGTTGGCTCACGTCCAGAGCGAAAGCCGGCACATTGCTGTCTGTGGTAATTGGATCCACCACGCTCTGGCTGGCACTGACCTGATTGACGCCGGTTGTCACGCGTAGCTGCTGAGCCCAGAGGCCAGCATTGATCTGGACGGAGCGCGCGATAATGTCGGTATAATCGGCGCGGCTCGCATCGAGCCCGCCGCCGGCAATGGTAACGGCGCCTTGCTGCACGCGGTAGCCGTCGAGGTTGCCGCCATTCATGATCGGGGCGCCGGTGGTCAGCGTGACGCGATTGGCATTGATGAAGCCACAGCCGTCGCAACTGATCCCCGCCGGATTGGCAACCACGACTTGCGCACGCTCGCCGGCCACTTCCATGTAGCCGCGCAACTGGCTTGGATGACTGGCGTTGATCTCATTGAGAATCACACGTGCGGTGCCGTTGACTAGCCACGGATTACCTTGCACCCAGCCGCCGAGCTGCGTCTGCGCGTGGGTACTAGCATTGTTGAGAATCACGCCCCGATGGTCGACGTCAAATTGCCTATAGGTATTGCGCGACACACCGCTTGCGCTGGGGGCTTGAATGTTGATCAATGGCACGCCATTGGCGGCGTTTAGCACGGTTGGCTGCTGGTCGCGAGGCGCGCCAGGATCAGCCACGATCTGCGCTTGTGCAAGATCAACGACCATTCCGAGCGACACCAGAATCGAAAAATCCAGTACCCGCATCGTCGCCAGCAGGCTGCACGCCGAGCGGGCGGCCCGAACGCCGCGCTGCTTGCTTTGACTGGCGACATGCTCCGCCACGGCCATCTGTAAACCGCGAGCCCGATTGAAGATGACTCGATATAAATGTGAATTCATGACGGGTACTCAGGAAAGGTAGCAGTCCTAACGTCGATACCTAGTATGACCAGTTGACGTTAAAGCCGGCGTTGAAGCGACGGGTCTGAAAACCCGCCGGCTTGCTAAGCGGCGTACCGACAAAAACGTCCCAGAGCAGCCCCTTGGCCCCGCCGCGCAGGCCAATCACAGCACCGGCTAAGTGCTGCCCAATCAAGAAGTGGGCGGATGACCCGCCCACTTCTGCATAATCAGCACCCAAATAAAGCGTCTGACCGGTGCGATTCAGCGACCAGCTTAGGTCATTGCGCACCAGCCAGCCTCGGTCGCCGATCAAGGCGCTTTCGCCATCAAAACCGCGCACGGTATAGCGCCCGCCGATGGAAAAGCGTTCCGGCAACGCGAGCGGCGTGCGGCTCCATTGTCCGCGCCATGCCGTGGTGTAGCGTAGTCGCTGTGCAGCAATGGTCAATGGGATGGTCAGTTGAGCGTCTGCAGTAATCAGCGATGGGCGCGACGTCCCCTCGCCAAAAAATTCCTCCGGCGCCGGCTGAGCCCCTAACATACCCGTACTTTTGCGATACGCCACGCCGCCCTCCAGCGTGGCGGAACCGATGAATTCGCGGTGACTTAAACCGATTTCCCAGCCCGCCGTGTGGCGGCGCTGTACCTCGATCTCGGTGTCATCGATGAAGCTGTGCGCATGGCGTAGCCACCCGCGCACATGAGCGTAGGTCTTGCGCACGGCATCGCGATAAAGCAGGCGCGAGAGGCGCACTTCAGTAAGATCGCCATCACCACCGTAGCGGTAGGTTTGGTAGGCGCCCACGACCGGCTGGTGATAATCATAGCCACTGGTGGTGAAACCCAGGAGCCAGTAACGATACGGCACCTCATAGTGAACGGTGTAGCCACGCGTGCCTTTGGGGCCGCTATGCCCGCCGCCAAGGTCGTGGTTGAAGCTGGCGTAAAACAGATCATTAAGCGTCCACCAGTTGTCGTACGAAACGGTCACGCTACCCTGGTACCGACCCGTGTACCGGCTGCCTGCATCGTCGATAGAGACGTTTAAACGCACCGGATGCGCCTGTGTCCACGCAATCACCAGGTCGCTTTCGCCAGGCTGGGCGTCGGGCCCTTCAGCCGGTGTGATTTGGATGTCAGCGTCGGCCGTCGGCACGCGCTTGAAGTTTTCCAGCGCCTGCTCGAGGTCACGCAGGTTGAGCAAATCGCCTGATGTAATCGGCACGGCGTTCCACCGCGTCGCGCGCGGACTGCTATCGTCGGTGAAACGGATCGCGCGGATCCTCCCCGGAATAAGCGTGAGCGCCAACGTGCCAGCCTTCAAATCCTGCGGGGCCGCCAGCACACGCGTGGTCACGTAGCCACGCGCGACAATCGCATTTTGCACCCGCTTCATCGTCAGGTTGATGCCTGCCGTGCCCAGGCAGCGGCCAATGGCCGGGTCGTCCGGTGGATTGGCCGCCGCTAACGCCCATTGGAAGTGCGTGGCCGTGTCGCCGTCGAGTGTTATGCGCTCGATGCGAAAACAGGGCGACTCTTGCGCGGGAAGACGCGCTTGCTCAGGCGCTAACGGGCGTGTCAACCGCACGTCCGGCGTGGCCTCACGCTGCTGCCGAAGTACGCGCTCGCGTTCCTGCTCGCGCAGCGGCTGCTGTTCGGCACCATCGAGCGGTAGCGCTTGCGCCAACATCATCGGCGCTAGACCCACGCAAAACCCTACCCCTTTTCCGCCCCACTGGCGATGACCAACCGCCTGCTTCCCCTTTTTCCTTATCATAATAATCACTTTTTGCCTAGCGCTAGCAGCTAAATAACGCATGCTAGGGCCAATCCTAGCAGAACTCGCGCGCTCCACACTCGAGCAGCCGCCGCAGTCCTCCGTTATAGGCTGGCCGCGAGCGTAAAGGCATGAAGAAGCGATCGGCCCGGCACCACCATGTTGATCGGGGTA
Source organism: Mycetohabitans sp. B3 (assembly GCF_021498065.1). Lineage (NCBI taxonomy): Bacteria > Pseudomonadati > Pseudomonadota > Betaproteobacteria > Burkholderiales > Burkholderiaceae > Mycetohabitans > Mycetohabitans sp. B3. The sequence goes on from NZ_JAHLKN010000026.1 coordinate 130,666, forward strand.
CATGCTGTTTCCAGCCGCAACACCGTAAGGACCCGGTGAAGGCCCCCCAGACGAAATTTCCATCGATTAGGCCGCGGCGAGCGACCAATGATGTGCCATTCACCGGTGAGTGGGTCATCCAGCCACGCTGCAGGCAGCGGACCAGCATTGGCAACAAGCAGTGAACCGCAGCTGGTTTGGTGCAGACTCCAATGCTTAAGAGTGATTCATCGGGCTTTACCCGACCTCGAAGGATGAAGCAAACCTCTAATGCCGCCAGATCCGCCACAGGATAGTATGCGTCGGCAGCGGTGGTCGAAGTCAGCTCATTATCGGATGCGCCGAACTCATTTGACAGTTGGACCCACAGCCAAACGCTGGAATTTCAGAACGACCCTGATTCTGGAGCAACCTCAGCCCCTTGGCCGCCTCGATGGTCTCGGCCAGCGAAGAGGTATCAGGAACCTTGTGTGCTAAGGCTGGTTAAAAGATCTCAGTTCATGGCGCTGGTGAACCACTCGCCGGACAGAATAGCGAACTGATTGATGGCTTGCCGCCAAGGGATAAGCGGCATCTACCCATTCTTTTCGATATTGCGCAAGGCTACATACATCAGCTTGTTGTCGGCTTCGTCGCTTGGGAAGCGACCGCGATTTTTCACGGCCTTACGCAACTACATGTGCATGCTTTCAATGGCGTTGGTAACTGGCATGATACGAACCGGTACCCCGCGTATTCCCGCCGCGAAGTTTTCGGCGTAGGTTACGACTATCCGAGACAGGAGCACCGGGTATCACCGGCTCCCATTGGCGTTGCCACCTCGCTGCGCGGGTATGTCAGGCGAGCCAGTTCGATCCATCCGCCAAGAACCCAGAAATAGCCGCGTCGCATCCTGCTAGCCGATGCCATCGTCATGACGCTCAGGTAACATGTTGATCGGGCATCTTCTTGCCTCCAATCAAAGTTCAACCGCGCGCACGCGACTGGGCGCCACATCGGTGAAGCGCGGTACGTCAGCCATCACTTCAGGCACTTCCGGCGAACTAAACGCGGCCTTCACTGCTGCTTCGTCGCGGAAAATGCATTCGCAGATGGCGATAGTGCCGACCTGACCTGCAGCAGGAAAAAACGCAGTAGCGCTAAGCAAGCCGTACTGTTGCCAAGCCTTCATCACCAGCGGCAGATGATGGGTGACATAATAGGTTCGGTCAAACCGGGTTTGCGGTGTGCCCTGATAGGTCACATACACGACCACCGGCGTGTTACTTGTGCTCATAGAGGTGCCTCTATCTACCGGATCTGATACCAGAAAATTATTAATAGCGAACGATGGGGCTGCGGCGAGCAGGGCGAAAGTGCAGCATACAATTTGCATGAAGCGTTGGAACATGGCAGCGTTTCCTCAGTAAAAAGTGGGGCAATTCGATCTGTTATGGCTCGGAAGCCCTCGTTAATATACCAATCAATACCTATCTTACGGACGCTACCTCGCCTGCGCACAACCCGCCATTGGCAAGCACAAGCGATCACGCTACGTACGCGGACGGTCAGGGCTTTTTCGGTCCCGTTCGCTTTCGACCGGACACTAACGTAAGCAAGTGGCATTGCTTTGACTTATGTACCGATTGGTACATTAATGGGCACCTACGAGATTGTCAACGGTTTACGTATCTTTAGTATATTCACCATGGAGCAATTCTGGAGCTTGAGATGGCGACAATGGGACGCCCGCGAACCTTCAATCGAGAGCAAGCGGTCGAGGAAGCAATGCATCTTTTCTGGGAGAACGGCTACGAGTCGACGTCGTTGAGCCAATTAAAGGCCTGCATCGGCGGAGGCATCTCCGCGCCAAGCTTTTATGCAGCCTTCGGCTCTAAGGAGGCACTATTTCATGAATGCGTGCAGCGCTATCTGGCCACCTACGCTCGGGTGGTGGAGTGCCTGTGGGACACCGGTCTGTCCCCGCGCGATGCCATCGAAACGGCATTACGCCGTTCGGCCAAGATGCAGTGCGAGCGCGGGCATCCGAGGGGATGTATGGTCGGCTTAGGCGTACTGAGCGCCCCTTCCGAGAAGCACTCGGCAGTTACCGCACCGCTGACGCGTTCACGTGCACAGACCCGAGCCGGCATTGTTGCATGCATTGAGCGGGGCATCGCCAGCGGCGAACTGCGCGCCAATGTCAATGTCCGCGCCTTGTCTACGGTATTCGACAGTTTCCTGCTAGGTCTGTCCACCTTAGCTCGAGACGGCGTTCGCCACACCGTCATAGATGCCGCTATCACCCATGTCATGTCGGTTTGGGATGCATCGCGAGCAGTCACAGTGAATCCCCATCAGCGGAACGCCGCTAAGCCAAGCAAGACTGGGCTGCCAAAGCTACGCTGATAGGATGCAGCTAAGGCTGCAAATAAGGCCGCGCAGAGGCGGCTACATGGTGCAGGGCCTGCGTTTGTCGGATGAAACTGGGCGCCAGTTCCGGTCACACGCTTGAACACGTCGGCGTGTCCGACCTTCAGCGGCGTGTCTGGCCATCAACGTTTTCGAACGCTGGCGCAGCGCGTCAAAGCGCCCGGCGTGCTGCGTTGGATCGGCGAGCGACCGTTCATTTCATTGAACAACGGGTTGACTGACCGCATGGCGCTAAGACCAATGAAACATCCAATCTAATTTTTTAAGTGCGGCGGCTGGCGGCGCTATGCGTTGTGCTGCTCCAAACCAAACCTATTATTGCTGCATCGCCAGCTTCAGTCCAAGCAGGACGAAGATGATGCCAATCATTTTTTTCTCCCAGCGGCGCAGCCAGTGTAAACGCGACATGATGCGGCCAAGCGAGCGTATCGAAAAGATTACAGCCGTCAAGTACAACATGCCTATGGCGACAAAGATCAGCCCGAGCACGACGAACTGCCAAAACGTCGCACCGCGCTCCGGCTGCGCAAACTGTGGCAGGAATGCAAGAAAGAACAACGCGACTTCTGGATTGAGCACCTCGATCAGCATCGCTTGAACAAAGGCCTTCCTAGGTGAAACCGCAGCCGGCTTCGGCGTGAGCGCATACCCAAGTGTCGGTTTCTCGAGCAACGCCTGCACCCCAAGATAGAGTAGATACGCGGCGCCGGCCAACTTAACGATATTGAATGCCAGCGCTGAGGTCATCAGCAACGCGGATAAGCCCACTGCTGCGCAGAGCGTGTGGATAAGATCTCCAGCCGCCACACCGAGCCCGGTGAATACGCCGATTGTGCGGCCGCCTTGTACTGTGCGCGTGAGCACCAGCAACACGGCTGGCCCGGGAATCAGCAACAGTCCGAGCACGACCACGACAAAGGTGCCCAAAGTCGAAAAGTCCAGCATCGAAAGCTCCTATCGCCGTTCATCGATCACCTCAAGCCACGTCCATGCTTGCCGCCATTAAGGCTGACACATGCGCAATATCAGCCCATAGCCATTCTCGTGAGCCTGAGCGCGATTGCTGCGCGTGTGTAGCATGCGATTTTCGCGCGGGCAACGTCTAGACAACCACAGCGTGTTTTGCAAGTCAGTGAATAATGCTTCGAAGCTCTCGCTTCGTTTGGCAACATGGAAGCATTCCCAGCGCGAGAAGGCCAGCACGAAATGATACAGCCAGTGATCGAATGGCGAGCTGGCGATCGTCACGCGTAGCCCAGCCATGTCGGTAAAATCCGACAGGTCTTGTGCACCACACTCGTGCTGCTGCGGGGAAACTTCTCTTGGTAGGCCGGAACTTGCCCGCCAGCACCGCACGCGTCGTTCCAGAGTGCAGTGTGTGCTGTCCGGATACCGCCCAGCATGTGCTGTATCTGGATACTGCCCGGGGGTGATCAGGCTGGAACTTGCGCAGGACCGTGATGTCTTTGCGCAATAGATGCTCGCCAATTCGTACAATTGACTCTGCCTGCAAATCGTGTTACGTCGTCGGGCCACTGCGAGGCGCACTGGCGCTGGCATCCACAGCAGCGGACAACCTCAGTTGCGGCGGTATTGCACAGCAGGTGACGGACAAGCTGCCAATGTTGCCCATGTTCGAACTGATTGAGCCAAGACACGGAAGTCGATGTGAAATGAACAGGGAAGCGCCGATAATGAGCGGACCAGCTATTGATCGAAGGCGTGTTGTGTGTACCGTGGTTGCCCATCACCAGATGCCCGTCCATTTCGACGGGCACGCTGGCGATCGTGCGCGCATTACGGCTTGCTGACGCCAAACAGGTTCATGATCTGCTGGCGCTCTGCCGAATTCACATCGGGCGGCGGCGCCGGCGGTTGCATGCCAGCTGGCCCCACCGTGCCAAACTGTGCGTTCGAATCGCTTGCGCCGGCCGGCGCGTTCGCGTCGAGCCCGATCGACGCGACAAAGCCGTTACCCGGCGTCTTGTCCGCGTAGAACAGTTCGCCATCGATCGTCGTCAACCCTTCGGGCACCGGCGCTTGGTACTGCGGCACGCCGCGCAGCGCGCGCCCCATGTACTGGACCCAGATTGGCAGCGCCAGTTGCGCGCCAAATTCTCGACTGCCGAGCGATTTGGGGTGGTCGTAACCCATCCACGCGACCGCGACCAGGGTGTGCTGATAGCCGGCGAACCAGCCGTCCTTGGCGTCGTTGGTCGTCCCAGTCTTGCCAGCCAGGTCGCCGCGATGCAACGCGTTGGTTCCCGAGCCCGTGCCTACCGACGCGACCGAATGCAGCAGGCTGTTCATCACATACGCATTGCGCGGCGCAATCACCTGCGGTGCATCCTGGCCGGCCACCAGCGGCTGGGCCTGCAGCAGCGGCTCGCCGTGCGCATCGTCGACCTGCGCGATCAAATACGGATTGACCCGATAGCCACCGTTCGCGAAGATTGAATAGGCTGCCGCCGACTGCAACGGCGTCACCAGCCCCGCGCCCAGTGCCATCGGTAGGTAGGGTGGCGTTTTGTCAGGGTCGAAGCCGAACCGCTCGGTCACGTATTGCTGCGCGTACTGCGTGCCGATATACGACAGAATCCGGATCGATACCAGGTTCTTAGACTTCTGCAACGCCACGCGCATCGGCATCGGGCCCTCAGGTTGGTCATCGTCCTTCGGTTCCCACGCCTGCCCACCCGGTGTCGTCGGCGGAAAATACAACGGCGCGTCGTTAATGATGGTCGCCGGGCCCAACCCTTTTTCCAACGCGGCCGAATAAACGAACGGCTTAAAGCTCGAGCCCGGTTGCCGCCACGCCTGTGTGACGTGGTTGAATTTGTTCTTATTGAAATCGAAGCCGCCGACCAGCGCGCGGATCGCACCATTCTGCGGCACGACCGACACAAGCGCACCCTCGACCTGCGGCAGCTGCGTAATCGAGGCCCGACCGTTCGCATCGCGCACGATGCGGATGACCGAGCCTGCTCGGATCCGCACTGCTGCCGACGCACGGGGCGACAGTGCGCCTGCGGCAAAGCGCAGCCCGTCGCCTCTGATCTGCACGACGGTGCCGTCGGACAACTGCGCATCGACCTGCCGCGGGCTCGCATCAATGACCACGGCGGCAAGCAAATCACCATTGTCCGGATGGTCAACGAGCACGTCCTCGATCGCCTGATCGCGCTCGCCCCCGGCGGGCGGCAGCTCGATGCCCGCCTCCGGTCCGCGATAGCCATGGCGGCGCTCGTAGTCGAGCACGCCTTTGCGTACCGCATCGTAGGCGGCGGCCTGATCCGCCGAGTCGATCGTCGTCGTGACCGTCAGCCCGCGCGTATAGGCTTCGTCACGATATTGCGCGTACATCGCCTGGCGCACCATTTCGGCGACGTATTCCGCGTGCACACTGTATTCGTTGCCCGCCGTGCGCACGTGCAAGTCTTCATGGATCGCTTGGTCGTATTGGTCTTGCGTAATGTAGCGCAGCTCGAGCATGCGCTTCAGGATGTACTCTTGCCGCACCTTCGCACGCCTGGGATTAACGATCGGGTTGTAGGCGGACGGCGCCTTCGGCAATCCCGCCAGCATGGCGGCCTGCGCTAGCGTGATGTCCTTCAGGTCCTTGCCAAAGTACACGCGGGCCGCCGCGGCAAATCCGTACGCGCGCTGACCGAGATAGATCTGATTCATGTACAACTCGAGAATCTGATCCTTAGACAGCGCCGCCTCGATCTTATAGGCGAGCAACATCTCGTAGATCTTGCGCGTATAGGTTTTTTCGCTGGACAGGAAGAAGTTGCGCGCTACCTGCATCGTAATTGTGCTCGCGCCCTGCGCACGCCCGCCGTGCACTAGGTCCGTGATGCCCGAGCGCAGGATACCGATGAAGTCCACACCACCGTGCTCGTAGAACCGATAGTCTTCGATCGCCAGCACAGCCTTCTTCATCATGTCGGGCGCGTCCTGGATTCGCACAAGGCTGCGGCGCTCCTCGCCGAATTCGCCGATCAACACGTGGTCGGCCGTGTAGACGCGCAATGGCACCTTAGGGCGATAGTCAATCAACACGTCCAGCGATGGCAGCTTTGGTCGCATCACAACCAGCGCGTAGCCCAGCACCAGTGCGCCAATCACTGCGGCGACCGCCACCAGGCCGGCAAAGCCCAGCATAAACGAGGCAGCCAGCGAGCGCGACCCGCCCCGCTGGCGTGCCGCGGCACGCTGCCGCGTCGGTGGTGCACGACGCTCGCCGTGTTGAGGATCGGACGGATCGGGTCGTTTTACGGTAGGCATGTCAGGATAGCGCCGCGGTCTTGTCGACGCGCGTGATGTTACCGCCCCGTGCGGATTGCGGCGTCGCGACAAAACGCGCATTTTAATGCGTGCACGCGGCACTCCCCCCGACTTTTTTGTAAGCAATTGCTGACGCACGCTACCGTGCCGCGTCGGCGCCACGTTGTGTATGATCCTCCCATCAGGCAGCGCGGCGGCGCAACGAATCCGCCATCAACCCGTCAAAGCGCAGGCATAGCTGCGCGCGCCGGCCAACGGCGCGACAAGTGCGGCCCTTGCAACCGCCCGCCCGGTCCTACTATTCGCGGCGGCCGATGCTCGGGCGCGGCCCAATCAACGGAGGAATTCATGTCACTACTGAACACCATCTCGCGTACGCTCAAGGGCCTGTTGAACGACGCAGCCGAATCGGTCCAGGATCCCGCGCGCGACGCACGGCAGATCGTACGCGAACTCGACAACAGCATCGCGAAGGCGGAGAACTCGCTGATTGAGATCGAAGCGCAGGTCGCGATGCAGCGCAGCAAGCGCGACGTCGCCGATGACAAGGTGAAGAAGTACGAAGACGGAGTGAAACGCGCGCTGCAAGCCGGCGATGAGGCACTGGCTCGCGAAGCACTCAGTGCCCAGGCGAATGCACAGGCCGAACGCGACGCGATTGCAAAGGAACTGGCGGCACTGGAGCCGTCGGTGGAACAGCTCAAGCAGCAAATCAACGAGATGCGCGAACGTCGCAACGACCTGAATGCGCGCTCGAACATCCTGCAAGCCAAGCAGCAGATTGCGCAAGCGAAGGACACGGCGGCCACCGCGCTGGGCGGCATCGGTGGGCAAAACCTTGCAGAGGACTTTCAGAAACTCGAAGACAAAGTCGCACTGCAGAACGCGCGCTCCGACTCGCGGCTGAACTCGGCCGACGAGCGTAGCGGCAAAGCGTTAGATGACAAGCTGGCCGCGCTGTCCAAGGGCCCCTCTGTGGACGATCGTCTCGAGGCGCTGAAGAAGCAGCTTGGTACGACTGCCCAGTCGTAAACCGCGTGCGCCGCGCTCCGGCGCACGCCTCTGTATGGGCCGATGCATGGCCCGATCAAACGATGAAGAAACTACTGGCGATCATCCTGGCCGGCGCCGCCATCGCAGCGTCGGCTGCAGCTTTTGCGGTGCCCAGCACACGCGAAGTCAACAACGCAATTGCACGAGGCAACTGGCAGCAGGCGCACAGCCAGCTCGTCGAAGTGTTGCGCGCGCATCCGAACAGCGCCCATGCACACTACCTGTACGGCCAGGTACTCGCCCAGGAAGGCCGAGTCCCGGACGCACTGGCCGAACTTCAGAAAGCGCGGGCGCTCGACCCTAAACTGCGTTTTGCCTCCAGCGCCGCGCAGTTCAACGCCATCGAGGCGCGCGTGCAGCAACAGGCCGAACATGCGGTGTCGCGCAGTAGGCCGTTGCCGTCTGCGCCCGCGATACTGCCCGGCACCGCCGGCACGGCGGTGGCGCCCATCGCGCCGCCTTTGCAGGCGTCACGCCACAGCCCGTCGATCGGCCGGTGGATCGGCTTTGTTATCGTGCTCGCGTTGGTCGTACTGCTGGTGCGACGTACCGTGTTGCGCGCACGTTCGAATGATGATAGTCGCGCGAAGGAGCAGCGTCGCGCGCAACTCAAGCATGCAACCGAACTGCTGAACGCGACGCGCTCGCTCAAGCTCGATGTGCGCCTCTCGACGGTGCCGGGACATGAAGCACTACTTGGCGAAGTCGACGCGATCGAAACCGCGTTGCGCGAGTTGACCGACAAACTTGCGAACCACGGTAGTCCGATGCCAGACTACGCACTCGAGGATCTCAAACGTCGTCTGGACAGCGCCCGGGCCCGCACTGAAGGACGAGCCGAGCCGAATGCGGCCGCGGGCAACGCCGGCACCGGTACCGGTAAGTCGTCAAGCAGCGGGAACCCGTCCGTGTATGCCCAGGAAGCCGAACGGTTCGGCCATGCACAAGGCGGCGCGGCGCCGCCGACGCAACCGCAACCGCAACCGCAACCGCAACCGCAACCGCAACCGACCGTGATCGTGCAGCACCCAGGCGGCGGTGGGAGTAGCATGGGCGGGCTGTTGACCGGCGTGCTGCTCGGTCAAATGCTCGGGGGCAGCCGCGAGCAGGTGATCGAGCGCGATGTGATCGTCGATGACGAGCGCCGGTGCGACCATCCGGGCACACAGCTTGACCCAGGATTCGATGTCGGCCGCGGCAACGACGATTGGGGCGACAACACGAGCGGTAACATCGACGTCGGCGACAACGACGACTCGAACTGGACCTAAACAGCCCACGCATTGCGCGCCGCCGATGGGACGTCTACTGCAACTGCAATCGCAACTACGGCTACGGCTACGGCTACGGCTACGGCTACGGCTACGGCTACGACTACGACTACGACTACGACTACGACTACGACTACGACTGCAGCATAGATTTGCCGGCGGACAATCGCCCGATGAAACGCTGCGCCGCATCCAGCAACGCATCGCGGCTCGCCAGCGCATTGATATCGTCTTGCGATAATTCCTCGGTGGTCATCACGCGTAGGATCGTTCGAATGCGGCGGCCAGCCTGACGGCAACGTCGTCGGCCCGTTCCGGCAGCACGTTGGTAAAACTCATCAACAGCGCCTCACGTCGCCGCTGATGCAAATACCACGGCGACAGCGCATCGGGCGCGAGGCCGCTGCGCACCGCTGCCCGGGCCAGCAATACGTCGTTCGCCAACGAGCCGTCGCGTGGCGCGGAAGACTCACGCAGCCAGCCAATCAGATGCATGCCGCCAACGCTGGGCGAAATATCCAATACGCCGCCGACGCGACGGTGCAACGCCGCGGCAAGTGCGTCGCGCCGCGCCGCATACGCGGCACGCATCCGGCGGATGTGCCGGCTGAAATGTCCGGCTTCGATAAAGGCCGCGATGCTTTCCTGCAGCGTCAGGGCCGGGGGCGGCGCTAGCAACGCGGCCACCTTGGCCAAGTGCCCGGCGAGCGCAGGCGGCGCGACGATATAGCCGAGCCGCAGGCCGGGCGCGAGCGCCTTGCTGAAGGAGCCGACGTAGAGCACCCGCTCGCCGCCATCCAGGCTTGCCAGCGCGGGCAACGGCCGGCTTGAGTAGCGGAATTCCCCATCATAGTCGTCCTCGACGACCCACGCGTTGGCGCGCGCCGCCCAGTCCAGCAACGCAAGCCGCCGCGGCAATGACAGCGATACCCCCAGCGGCGCTTGGTGCGAAGGCGTGACCAGCGCCATGTAGGCCCGTGGTGCCTTCGCCACGCCAGCACCGACATCCAGTCCTTCGTCGTCCACCGGCACGCCAACCAATTGCGCGCCGGTCAGCTTCAACGCGTCGCGTGCCCGCCAGTAGCCAGGATCCTCGAACCAGATCAGGCGCGACGCCGTCGCCGGCAATAACGCCGTCATCAACAGTCCAAGTGCGCCATGATACCCGTTCGTAATAATGATCCTGGCAGGGTCGCAGTCTATTCCGCGTGCTATCGCAAGATGGCCGGCAATCGCATAACGTAAGCGGAACTGACCTTGCGCATCACCGTAACTGAACGCCTCCGTGGCCAACGCGCGCCCTTCGTGACTAGCCACCCGGGCCCACAGCTTGCGCGGGAACAAGTCCAATGCAGGCAGTCCCATTTGCAATGGCGCCACGGCTATCGCGGCACTCACCGGTGCACTATTGGCCGACGGTGCAGGTGCAAGCTTCACCGGTCCATGCTGTGGTGAGAGTCGTGCGTTGACCCGGGTGCCAGCTGCGCCGCGCGTCTCGATGAATCCTTCCGCCGCGAGCAACTCGTAGGCGAGTTCAACCGTGCCACGGGCGGTATTGAGTTGGGTAGCGAGCGCGCGCGTGGACGGCAGCCGCATGCCGGGGGGCAACCGACCGTCCAGAATACCCTCGCGCAGCCGGGTGACCAGTTGCCGATACATTGGCTCACCACGCCGGCGATCTAGCGCTAGCGTGCAGGCCCAATCGGCCGCCGGCATCGTGCTGGGCCGGCCTTCGCGCGCCACGGCCCGCTTGCCGCCGTGCTCCGCTGTCATCGCCCTGCTCCAGCTTGCATCATGGCCTAATCATTTAAACCGTTTTTGGCCTTTTACGATAACCCATTCGCCGCCTACGATAAAGGCTCATAGTCCATTGACGCGAAAGGAAACCATGATGAGCCAACCCCGCCTGCCTTACCGTGAACTGTCCAAGGATGCCTATCTTGCATTGGCGTCGGTCAACGCCGCGCTGGGACGCTCCACGCTCGGCCAGAAGTTGTGTGACCTTGTGTTCCTACGTGTATCACAAATCAACGGATGCGCGTTTTGCGTCGACATGCATTCACACGACCTGGTTCAGCAAGGCGAAGACGTGCAGCGCCTGCTCAGCGTGCCGACCTGGCGCGAGACCAAGCTGTTCGATGCGCGGGAGAGCGCCGCGCTGAACTGGGCCGAGCGCCTGACCACACTACCTGGCGGTCATCCAGCCGATGCCGATTTTGAGGCACTGAAGGCTCACTTCAGCGACACGGAGATTGCCGACCTGACTTTCGCGGTCGCGGTGATCAATACCTGGAACCGACTCGGCGTCGGCATGCAACTGCCGGTTACACGCCGTACCGATAGCGCCGCTTGAGCCGCTGGGCCGGAAACCCCATTCACGAGAGCGCAAAAATAGCGGCTTGCTCGCAGCGTCAAGCGGTGGGCGTGGACAACGCGTCATCGCTGCCCTTGGCTATCGCGATCTGTTCGATCAGGCCTTCGAGCAGTGTGAAGTTGACTGGCTTGGTCAGATGCGACATAAAGCCGGCCTCCAGACAGCGGCGCACGTCATCATCCGAGCCATAGCCGGTCAGCGCCACCGCCGGCACGCGTGCGCCAGTCTCCATGCCCCGCAACGCCGTGATCAGGTCCAGCCCCGTACCATCGGGCAAGCCAATATCGCTGACCACGAGATCGAAGCGCCGCTGTCGTGCAGCCTGCAGCGCCGAGGCCACGGTCCCGGTCGCGATCACGTTGTGGCCAAAGCCCTCGATGAGCTGAGCCATCACGTCGGCTGTGTCCTGGTGGTCCTCGACCAGCAGGATGTCCAGCGTGGCACGCTGCGGCGCCGCCGCGATCGTGCCGCGCTCCATCACCGGCCCGGGTGCCTCGACACTAGGCAGCACGATTGTAAAGGTGGCGCCGCGCCCTAATCCCTCACTGGCGGCGTGCACCGTCCCGCCATGCACGTCGGTCAGCGCCTTGGTGATTGCCAGGCCCAGGCCCAGGCCACCGTACTGCTGGGTGGTGCGCCGTCCCCCCTGCTCGAATGCGTTGAAGAGTCGCCCCAGTTGCTCTGGCGCGATGCCGATACCGCTATCCTGCACGTCAATCCGGATCTGTGGTGCACCCGCTTCGGATGGCGCCTCGGCATCGCGCGTGCGCAGCACGATGCGGCCACGCTCGGGCGTAAACTTGGCTGCGTTCTTGATCAAGTTCCACAACATCTGTTGCAACCGCGCACGGTCGCCACGCACGAAGCGATGCTGTGCAGCGCAATCCAGTTCCACACGCAATTGCTTGACCTGGATGTCGCTGCGAAAAATCTCCAGCACCGCATCGATGAGTTCATGCACGTCCACCGTCTCCAACGCCAGCAGCAGCTTACCGTTGGCCACCCGCGTCAAATCCAGTAAATCGTCGATCAGGCGGGCCTCCAACTCGATGTTGCGTCGAATGATCTTCATGGCAGAGCGCACCGGATCGGGAACGTCACGAGCGCGCTCGAGCATTCGCGCACTGGCCAACACCGGCGTAAGTGGCGTGCGCAATTCGTGCGACAACATCGCGAGAAAACGGTCCTTCGCACGATTGGCCTCTTCGGCCGCCTGCCGCGCCGCCTGCTCGGACTGGAGCAGCCGCTCGCGCTCGTCGCTCGCCTCGCGCTGATCTTGAATGTCCGTACACGTGCCGAACCACTTCACAATGCGCCCGTCTGCTTCGTGCAATGCCGTGCCTCGCACACAAAACCAGCGATACACGCCGTCATGACGCCGCAGCCTTACCTCACGGATGAAGCTGTCCGTGCCCCGCCCGATGGTCTGTCGCCATGCATCACGCAGTGCGGGAAGATCATCGACATGTACCGCGTCGAACCACCCGGCACCGAGTCCCGCGCTAGCCGGCATTCCGGTGTAATCCGACCATTGCCTGGACAGAAAATCGCATTCGCCGCTCGGCGTGCAAGTCCAGACCAGATGCGGCAGCGCTTCAGCAATGGTCCGATAGTGCCGCTCGCGATCGCGCGTGCGCTCAGACTCCGCCACAACACGCCGCATCCGCGCTTCGTTCAACGCACGTTCGACGGCCTCGGGCAGGTAATCGAGGTAATCGGCCGCTTTCGGCACCACATCGGACACACCGGCACGCAACGCCTCAATGATCCGCGACTCGTCCGAAAAGCCTGTCGCCAGGATGGCCGGCAGTTTGATCCCGCGCGCAACCAGTCCGCGGAAAAAATCCAGTCCGGTTTGTGGCGTACCGAGCCGGTAGTCGAGCACGAGCAGATCGGGCAACGGCTCGCCAATGCAATCAAGCGCCTGCTGCACCGTCGAACATGCGCTGACACGATAGCCGGCCCGCCGCAACGCACGCGCCGCAAGCAGTAGGATGCCCTCGTCATCGTCGAGCACCAGCACGTGAGCATCGCTGGACATGATCACTCCGGGACGCGGTCAGCGTGCGCTCGGCCGCACGCTGCACGGCAGCTTCACGACCTGAAGGAAGAAGCCCAACCGCCTGACCGCTTCGATGAATGCATCGTATTCGACCGGCTTGGTGATATAGACATTGCAGCCGAGTTCGTAGCACCGCTCGATTTCGCGCGGATCGTCGGTGGTCGTGAGCACGATGACCGGCAGCGACGCAGTTTGCGGCGATTCCTTCAGACGACGCAGCACCTCGACCCCGTCCACGCGCGGCATTTTCAAATCCAGCAGCACCACGCAGTTGCGCAGATCGCCGAGCGGCGCGGGCCCGAAGAAATAGTCCAGCGCCTGGTGACCGTCGGATAGCCGCTTGAAGCCATTGGTCAGGCCTGCGCGACGCAGGTTGCGCTCGACCAGCGTCGCATGGCCATCGTCGTCCTCGATTAGGATGATGCTAACCGTCTCCCCAATTGTCATGATTTTTCCCAAGAAGTATTGTATGCACCGGCATACGGGCCGGAACCGGCGTCCTCGACCCGGTGCGCGGTCAGTACATGGAGAGCGGCCATGCCCGCATCGCGCTGTGCCCAGTAAGGCAAACGTTTGCCACGCTCCTGATTTTTTACCTCCAGTGCGTGGCCGATCGCGACACCTCCCGGGTATGCTATGCCCATCGGCGCGTGCGCGGGTAACGCGACGTAAAACGTCGATCCCGCGCCTTCGGCCGACTCGACCCAGACACGTCCACGATGTCGCTCCACCATCCGCTTGACCAGCGCAAGCCCGACCCCATCGCCAGGACCCGCATCCGTATGCAGCCGCTGGAACGCACTGAATACCTTCGGCAACGACGCCGCCGGAATGCCGCGCCCGTTGTCCCTTACATAATAGACACGATGGCGCTCGCCCGTGCCGGTCAGCCGCGTCGTTGCGATGCGACCGTCCGCCCCAGGTTGTGCGACGTGTGTCGTGGGCGCGTCGGCCTGTGGCGAGTCGCCATCACTGCCCGGATTGATCCAACCCACCTCGATCACGCCGCAGCGGGACGGATCCAGGTAGGCAAATGCATTACCGACCAACTGGCCAAAAATCTGCTCGATCGCGCTAGCATCGCCCCATGCCGACGGCAACGGCTGAATCAGCAGGCGTGCGCCGTTCGCCGACGTTTGGTCCTTCAGCGCCCCGATCACCCGCTGCAATACGGCGTTCACGTCCACCAGCGCCCACTGGTACTCGATCCGGCCCGCGCGCGACAGCCGCAGTAATGCTTCAATGATGCCGCCCGCGCGCGTGACCGCGTTTTGCAGAAAACCAATCGACTCCTGGATCTCGCCGTCGACGATGCGCTGCAGCCGTTCACGCTCGGCCACGGGCAGATCCAGCTCGCCAATCGTTTCGCGCAATTCGCTGGCCGAGACCTTCAACTCGCGCGAGAACCCTTGCAGGTTCACCAACGGTGAGCGCAGATCGTGCGACACACTGTAAATAAACATCTCATTGTCTTGCGTCTGTTGACGCAATTCCTCATTGACCTGCGCAAGCTCACCGGTACGTCGTTGCAGGTCGGCCTTCAGCAGTGCATGCTCGCGTTCCGCCCGCACCAGCTTGCGGCTCGTATCATGCAGCACCTCGTCAAGCTCCGCGATTTCATCGCGGCCGCCCAATGGGGCGCCCAGAGGCTCGCCCGTGCCTAGGCGCAGCGCGTTCGTCGTCAAAACCTCGATCCGCTGGCCGATGTGTCGCGCAAACGCAAGCGCTGTGATCACCGCGATTAGCAGCGACGCACTCACCGCAAACCAGAGCATGAACTGTTGCGTCTTCAGCGAGCCTTGCAACTGTGCATTACGATCCGCCTGCAGCTTGTTCTCTGCATCGACGAAGTCGCTCAACTCGCTGCGAAATTCATTGATCTCGCGCGGCATTTCCTCACCGCGGTATGTCTCGATGACGCGCTGGCGCTCACCCTCGCGTAATTGCTCGGCCACGCGCTGCGTTAGCATGCGATACCGGTCGATCGTCTCGCGCATACGCGCAGTGCGACCCGTTTGCTCGGGATTGTCGGCTACTGTCGCTTCAAGTGCATTAAGCCGGTCGGCCAGCTCGATCCATGTCGCGCGCTTGTCCGCGAACGACGGGTCACCGACGATAATTCCCGCCCGCAATTGCGACGCCTGGCGCAGCAACGGACCAAGCAGCGCCTCGGCCTGATTGATCACCTTTTTAGATTGCAACGCCCATCGTTCGGCGTCGGCCACTTGCCGTTCCACGCCGAACAACGCGACCAACAGCGCCAGCTCGCACACTATCGGCACCGCGACGAGCAATAGTCCCTTGGTAAAGAGCCTCATGTGCCAACCGGCATCCGCTCGAACGTCAATGCATGTCCCCTTATCGAACGCCGGCGTCACGTTACGGGTCCAGTGCCGGCCAGCAAACGATTATCGGCCTTGCACGCCGATATTTCAATCGCGAAGCAGGCTCGCGGCGACGTGATCCAGATTCATTTTTTCGAATCGGCCAATATGCTATAAAGATCGGAACGCCTGCACGACGACGGCTGCTGCGTTTGCCGAGGCCGCCGTCTTTTCATTCCATCCGAGCCGTTTCGAGGCGAATACCATGTCCACTTCAAAAAAGCACAGACGCGCCTGCAGCGACGAGTCCTTTTTGGCCCAACTCGCTGGCTGCGAGCCGTTCGCGCAGCTCGACACCAAGATCGCGCGCGCCCGCGCCCAGGACGAACCCGTACTGTATGCGCATGCGCTGCCGGGCTTGGACGTGCTGATCTGCACGGTGCGCGGCGCGCAGCCGCCCTACCCGCGTGCGGCTGAGCTGCGCCGGCGCTGCATCGAATCGGTAGCCCATGCGTTGGAGCAGCCGCTGGACGGGCTCGAGTGCGGCGGCTATTGGTATGAGGCCAACGGCGTCGGCTTCCTGGTGTTCGCCAGCCGGGTGCGCACCGCGATCCTGCCTCAATTCTGCTCGATCGCAAACCGGCGCTCACACGGCGCCGAACGTGACACGCGACGCCCGCTGCGCACACGGCAAACATAATCCACAGCGTGCCGCCGGGCAGCCGCATGTCGTTCATCGGTGCGTTCGCGCCGTCAGGCGGCTTCGCGCAACTGGCCGGACACCTCGGCCTCGGTCAAGTGGGGCGCGAACATCTCGATCAACCGGTATGCATAGGCGCGTAAGAACGCGCCCTTGCGCAGTCCGACGCGGGTCGTGCTCGGCTCGAACAAGTGCTGTGTGTCCAGTGCCACCAACTCACTGTCTCGCTTCGGATCGTACGCCATCGCAGCGACAATGCCTACGCCCAGTCCCAATTCGACATACGTCTTAATCACGTCCGCGTCGATCGCCGTCAGCACCACGTCCGGTGCAACACCGGCCCGCACGAACGCCTGATCCACGTGCGAGCGTCCCGTGAAATCCTGGTCGTACGTGATGATCGGGTAGTCGGCAATATCCTCCAGCGTCACTGCGGGCCGGGTCGCGAGCGGATGCTCGCTTCGCACCACGACGGTGTGGTGCCATGAGTAGCCTGGGAACGTCACGATCTCGCCGTAGCGGTCCAGGCCCTCGGTCGCGATGCCGATATCCGCGTCGCCGTTGATCACCATCTGCGCGATCTGGTGCGGGCTACCCTGGCGCAGCGCGAGATGGACCTTCGGATACATCGCCTTAAAACGATGCACAATTTTGGGCAGTGAGTAGCGCGCTTGCGTGTGCGTGGTGGCGACCACCAGATGGCCGGTGTCCTGATCGGCATACTGCCGCGCGACGCGGCGCAGGTTTTCCGCATCGAGCAACATGCGCTCAATCAGCGTGTGCACGGCCTTGCCGGGCTCCGTCAAGCCAGTGAGCCGCTTGCCCCGGCGGATGAAGATATCGACACCAAGCTCGTCCTCGAGATCCTTGATTTGCTTGGATACCCCCGATTGCGACGTGTACAGCACATTCGCCACTTCGGTCAGATTCATGTTTTGGCGCACGGCCTCGCGCACGAAGCGCAATTGTTGGAAGTTCATTTTGTTTTCTCAATTTCTCATCGTTGCGCGGGAAACACCCGCACGGCGCGCGGCACTGCGGTCACGCCGTCGCCGACGTCCAGCCCCAGCGCGCGCCATGCGTCACGATCGAGTTCCGCTTCCAGCGTCTGGCCAGCCTGAGCCTGAAGCTCGACGCGCACCGAGCTGCCCAGCGGCACGATCCGCCGCACGTCCACGCGGATACCGTCCTGCGCGGTGCCCGCCTGCGGCAACAGTCGTAGATCGTGCGGCCGCACGAAGGCGAGCGCTGGTCCGCTGAAGTCACCCCGCGCGGCGATCCGTACGCCTTCGCCGTGCGTCACGAAGCCCTGTTCGCTCAGCGTGCCGGACAGCCGATTCGCCGCGCCGAGAAATTCATAGACGAACGCACTGCCCGGATGATCATAGACGTCCTGCGGGCTACCGATCTGCTCGACACGGCCGTGATTGAGCACCACGATCCGGTCTGCCACCTCCAGTGCCTCCTCTTGGTCGTGCGTGACAAAGATGGTCGAGATATGCAAGTCGTCATGCAGACGCCGCAACCAACTGCGTAGCTCCTTACGCACCTTGGCATCGAGCGCGCCGAACGGCTCGTCGAGCAACAATACCTTGGGCTCGACCGCAAGCGCACGCGCCAGCGCAATGCGTTGGCGCTGTCCGCCCGACAGCTCAGATGGATAGCGTTGCGCAAGCCAATCCAGTTGTACAAGCTTGAGCAGCTCGCAGACCTTTTCCCGGATTTGCGCCTCTGAGGGTCGTTCGCGACGCGGCTTCACACGCAGCCCGAACGCGACGTTCTCGAACACCGTCATATGACGGAACAGCGCATAGTGCTGGAACACGAAACCGACCTGACGCTCGCGCGCGCCGACGTCGTTCACGTCCTGCCCGTACAGCACGACCTGACCCGCGTCCGCATACTCCAAACCTGCAATCACGCGCAGCAGCGTGGTCTTGCCGCAGCCGGACGGCCCGAGTAGCGCGACCAGTTCGCCGGACGGGAATTCCAGCGACACGTTGTCGAGCGCGGCGAAATCGCCAAAGTGCTTTTGCAAGTTGCGAACGATAATGCCCATATCAATTTCTGCCTAGATGACTAGCTGGCTGCCGGCTCGCTCGACGTCTGGGTGAGCCGTCGTTGCGCGATCAACTTCAGCGCGAGCGTCACCAGCGCAAGCAACGCCAGTAGCGACGCGACCGCGAACGCGGCGACGAAGTTGTATTCGTTGTAGAGAATTTCCACATGCAGGGGCATCGTGTTGGTCTGCCCGCGAATGTGGCCAGAAACCACCGAGACGGCACCAAACTCACCCATGGCGCGGGCGTTGCACAAGATCACACCATACAATAGGCCCCACTTGACGTTGGGCAACGTCACGCGCCGAAAGATCTGCCAGCCGGAGGCCCCCAGCACGCGGGCCGCTTCCTCCTCGTCGGCGCCCTGCGCCTGCATCAGCGGGATCAACTCGCGCGCAACAAACGGAAACGTGACGAACACCGTCGCCAGCACGATGCCCGGCACCGCGAAGATGATCTGCACGTTGCGATCCTGTAGCCACGGGCCGAACCAACCTTGCGCGCCGAACATCAACACGTAGATTAGCCCGGAGATCACCGGCGATACCGAAAATGGCAAGTCGATCAGCGTGGTCAGCAGACTCTTGCCGCGGAACTCGAACTTTGCAATTGCCCATGACGCGCACAAGCCGAATACGACGTTCAGCGGCACGGCAATTACCGCCGTGATCAATGTTAGCTTGATTGCCGACAGCGCATCCGGGTCGGTCAGGGCGCTCAGATAGGCCCCCACGCCCTTGGCTAGCGCCTGATAGAACACCGCGACCAGCGGCAGCACTAGGAACAGGCCGAGAAAAAGCAGCGCGATCGCAGTCAGCGCCCAACGTACCGCACGTAGCTCGGTCGTCGCGCCCACGCGCGGTGCCCGCCTCGACTGCACGCTAGTGCCGATCGCGACCGCCGATTGAGTGGCTTGCTGGCTCATTGCGCCCCTCCAGCCACGACCACGGACGGTGCAACGCCAGACGGCATCGCGCGGCGCGTACTGGATGTGCGCCGCTGCAGCACCCATTGCAGCGTGTTGATCGCCAATAGCAGCAGGAACGATACGAGCAACATCACGACTGCCAGTGCCGTCGCACCCGCATAGTCGTACTGTTCCAGCTTCGTGATGATCAACAATGATGTGATTTCAGACTTCATTGGCACATTGCCCGCAATGAAAATCACCGAGCCATATTCGCCAAGTGCGCGCGCAAACGCGAGCGCAAAACCCGTCAGCAACGCGGGCAGCAACGAAGGCAGGACCACACGGCGAAAGGCCAGCCAGCGCGTCGCACCGAGGCAGGCAGCGGCCTCCTCCTGCTCTCGCTCGAAGTCCTCCAGCACCGGCTGCACGGTGCGTACCACGAACGGCATGCCAATGAAAGTCAGCGCGACCAGCATCCCGAGCGGCGTGAACGCCACCTTGATGTCGAGCGGGGCGAGCAGCGAGCCCACCCAGCCGTTACCCGAATAGACGGCGGCCAGCGCAATGCCAGCGACCGCAGTGGGCAAAGCGAACGGCAAATCGACCACCGCATCGACGAGCCGCTTGAACGGAAACTCGTACCGCACCAGCACCCATGCTACGAGAAGGCCGAACACTGCATTGAGCAGCGCGGCGCCCAGCGACGCGCAGAACGTAAGCCGGTACGAGGCCAGCACGCGCGGCGATGCGACGGCACGTGCAAACTCGGGCCACGTCAATGTCGCCGTCTTCAAGAAGGTCGCGGCGAGCGGAATCAGCACCACTAGGCCCAAATACGCCACCGTGATACCGAGCGTGACACCGAACCCGGGCAACGCACTGGGCTTGCGAAAAGAAAAACGACTCATGCCTGCTACTCGCCTCCAAGCACCACTCGTGCCGGGCCCAGAGGAACCGGGCTCAGCGCACGCTGGCAGCCATCTCAGGCCGCGGGCCGCCGCCTGGCGGCCGTCGTCGGTTTACTGTGGCTGATAAATCGAATCGAATACTCCACCGTCAGCAAAATGCACTTTTTGAGCATTCGCCCATCCGCCGAATGTATCGTCGACCGTATACAGCTTGAGCTTTGGGAACGGCCGGGTCAGCGCCTCGGGCACCTTACTCGAGCGCGGCCGATAGAAGTGCTTCGCCGCGATCTGCTGGCCCTGCTCGGTGTACAGGAAGTTCAGGTAAGCTTGCGCGAGCTTGCGCGTGCCGTGTCGGTCCACCACCTTATCGACCAACGCGACCGGCGGTTCGGCCAGGATGCTGACCGATGGCACCACGATCTCAAATGTATCGGGCCCGAATTCCTTGAGCGATAGAAATGCCTCGTTTTCCCAGGCGAGCAGCACGTCGCCGATGCCGCGCTGCACGAAGCTGGTGGTCGCTCCCCGCGCGCCGGAATCGAGCACTCCGACATTCTTGTACAGCTTTGCGACAAACTCGCGCGCCTTTTGCTCATTACCGCCCGGCTGGTGCAACGCGTACGCCCATGCAGCCAAGTAGTTCCAACGTGCGCCACCGGAGGTCTTCGGGTTCGGTGTAATAATGGACACGCCCGGCTTGACCAGATCGTCCCAGTCCTTAATACGTTTCGGATTGCCTTTGCGCACGACGAACACGATCGTCGACGTGTACGGCGACGCATTGTCCGGCAAGCGTTTTTGCCAATCCGCATCCATCAGTCCCTTCTTGGCGATCGCGTCGATATCGTAGGCCAGCGCCAACGTGACGACGTCCGCCTGCAAGCCATCGATGACCGAGCGCGCCTGCGCGCCTGAGCCGCCGTGCGACTGCTTGAACAAAACGCTCTCACCGGTCTTGGCCTTCCATTCCTTTGCGAACGCCTGATTCACATCCTGGTACAGCTCCCGCGTCGGGTCGTACGATACATTGAGTAGTGTGCTGCCCGCGACGGACGTGCCGCTGACCACGACGCCGCCCGTTAGCACCCATGCCGCGGCCAGGCGCCGCCACGCCGATGCGCTGTCGCACTGCCGCGCCCGCCCCGTTACCTGTTCACTCATTTGTATGCCCGTGGATGTCGTGAGGGACCGGCCAAGTCTAACGAACGCATTTCATTATCAAAAATAATCGTTCCTTATGCTTTTATATTCAAAAGTCGTAAGACACGGAGCGACACGCCCTTCTATTCCTGAGCGGGGAACGGCGACTTCAAATAGCACTTGAAATACCGTTGATACTGTATAAAAATACAGGTGTCTGTTCATCCATACAGTAACCATGACTAAACTCACCGTCCGTCAGCAGCAGGTCTACGACTTGATCCGCCGCGCGATCGAGCGCACCGGCTTTCCGCCGACGCGCGCCGAGATTGCTGCAGAACTCGGCTTCAGCTCGGCCAATTCGGCCGAAGAGCACTTACGCGCGCTGGCGCGCAAAGGGGTGATCGAACTGGCGGCGGGTGCGTCACGCGGGATCCGGTTGCTGTCGACGGACGACGGACCGCGCCACTACACGCTACCGCATCCGGCGCTCATGCAGTTGTCGCTGCCGCTAGTCGGTCGCGTCGCGGCCGGCAGTCCGATCCTGGCTCAGGAGCATATCGCGCAGCGTTACGCGTGCGACCCAGCGTTGTTTGCGAGCCGGCCCGACTATCTTCTGAAAGTGCGCGGGATGTCGATGCGCGATGCGGGAATCTTCGACGGAGACCTGCTGGCCGTACAGAAACAGCACGACGTGAAAGAAGGCCAGATCGTGGTGGCGCGGCTGGGCGACGATGTAACGGTCAAGCGCTTCCATCGACTGGCGAATGGTATCGAACTGATCGCGGAAAATCCGGATTACGAGAACATCGTCGTAAGCCCAGGACAGGAAGATTTCGAACTGGAAGGCGTTGCGGTCGGCTTGATCCGTCCCAACGCATTCTAAATACCGACACAGAGAAACCGATGAAACGACTTGCCCACCTGTTTCCATTACGCGCGTTCGGGCGCCTGCGTTATCTGCGAGGCCTCGTGCCATGTGGTGCATCGTCGCGCCCCGCCACTTTGTTCGGTCCGGTGATGGGCGACGCGACGCCGGCACAGCACCCGACCGCACTGGTGGACAACGACGTGGCACACGTCATGCAGACACACATAATATTGCCATCCGGGTTGCCAGCTTTCGCGCGCTCGCCGCTGCGCCACGGCGTGCCTCAGGCCGAACCGACCCGTCGTCGCCCATTGCGGAAGGACGATCCGGTGCGCGTCTACCGCAGTGCGTCACGTGTGGTGCTCGTGGGCCATATCGATGCGGTTTGCAGTATGATCGACCAGTATATCGCGGCAGAAGAGACTGGGGTTGCCCCCAGCTTGCTGGATTAATTTGCTCCCGCTACAACTGCGCATATGACATCGGCCTCATTCAAGCGTCTTTTCGCCGCAGGGGTGGCACTAGCTAGCGTGCTGGCAGGCGTGCTCAGTTACGCGTCGCCTTATATCGTCCTGAGCCGCCTGGAGCATGCAGCCGATGCACGCGACGCCGAGGCGGTCAATCGATACGTCGACTACCCTGCATTGCGTACCAGTCTGAAACAGGAACTCAATGCACAAATCGCGCGCGCGGTCGGCACGCATGCGGATGATTCGCCGCTGGCGCAGGCAGTCGCGAGTGTCGGCACGATGGTCGGCTCCGCATTGATCGCACCTATTGTCGAGATTTATGCGACGCCAGACGGCGTAGCTGCGTTGCTAGCCGGCATGCCCCCGCACGATGTGGCGAGCGACACGGCACCACCGGGCCCGGTGCGGGCTCCGCAAGCCGATGCGACACGCGGCGCAGCCGTTTCGGGCGCCTCGGCTTCAACCGGTTCCAGTACGCCAGGCGGCCGGCAGCCCGTGGCCGGCACGTCCAGAAGTGGCGGCGCTCAAGTGAGCGCCGGCTATCGCGGCATCAACGAGTTCGTGGTCCGATATCGCGCTGAGCCGAAGGAGCCGCCATATACAACGATTTTTCATCGCACCGGCGTCTTCAGTTGGCAACTTGTCGGCGTCAAACTCAACGGTTCATGATGCGGGCCGTTGCGACACGCGGCACACTCATGCAAGCCCGCACCGCAGTGCGCCGATCAAGCCCTTTCGGCGGCTGCGGTGGTGGATAACGGCGCCCAAAAAGCCTATGCAAATAAGACGGCCGTCGACGCCCTGTCATTTACCGCCAAACAGGCGGTGCTACGGGTTACTGGATCTAAACGGCGCCGGCAAGACGACCACGCTACGTATGGTGTTGGCGAGGATTGACATCCGTAGCACTTTTTGGCTTTTTTTGAGTTAATCGTAGTTGTTTGACGAGTTTTGCGTGCCCTTCACCAAGCGAAGGCCGCACTCGTGCGTGCGCGACCCGTGCGTGCTTGTCGACTTATGAAAATTGCTTGCGAAAGTAATATACCTAGGCTACAGTAAGTTCCGAAGCAAGTCGCAACCTTACTATAATATTTAGCGAAGTGATTCTATGGAGTTGCTTCGGTGCGTAGCCGTCTAGAAGAAAAACGGGTTACTGGCTGAAAAATCGCAAAGCGCCATGAGACTGGTAGCGAGCGCGAAAAAGTGGGCTACACAGAGAAGCGCGACTGGAACAGCGTATCGAGTAGCCTGTATCACTCAGCGTGTTTAATTCAGCTTGCGTGGATCCGTGGGCAAACGGGCAAGAAGTAGATCGGCGTATCCAGTAGGTATGTCGGTTGGCTGTTGCAATGGTGTTAGGCATCGTAGTGATCGGCCTAACTATTTGGGAGCGGGTGCGGTACAAGCTAAATTTTTATCTCAAGGAGAAAGCGATGAAAAAGATGAGAAAAAATTTGGGGCGTTCTAGCCTGGGCTGGCGTGCGACTTGGCTATGGTTAGCGGGGATAGTAGGCATAAGCGGCGTGGTGCAGGAAGTGAGCGCGCATGGCGCAGTAGGCTTTCCGATCGCCCGACAGTATCAATGCAATTTGGACGGAGGCTATTGGGGGTCACCCAACGGCTCCGATATTCCGAACGCTGATTGCCGGGCCGCCTATCGCGCAGGCGACAACAGTCCTTACCCGTTTGTGCAGTGGAATGAGGTTTCTGCCAATCCAAGGGATCCCGAGGATTTTAGCGAAATCATAAAGGCCGTGCCCGACGGGCTACTGTGCGCGGGAGGTGACCCGCGTAAGCAGGGACTGGACCGTACACCCACGACCCTTTGGCGTAAAACCAAAATTACCCCCAAAAATGGTGCTATAGAGCTGGTCTGGGAAAACACGACGGCACATAATCCTTCACGCATGCGTGTGTTTATCTCCAAGCCCTCATACGATCCGACTCGACCACTAACCTGGTCTGATCTTGACCTAATTTACGATGCACCCGCTCCGGCCCCGGTGCCCGCTAATGGCGAAGGCCATTTGCCGAATGTACGGTCATTTTATAAACTCAACGTTTCTATTCCGGAAGATCGTAAAGGCGATGCGGTTCTTTATAGCTACTGGCAACGTATAGATGCAGGCAACGAGGGGTTTTTTAATTGCAGTGATGTAACGATCGTGCGTGAGTGAGCAAGCACGCACACCCGTGTTGAAATAGGTTGAGCTGGCGCTCTCCGAGCGTCCAGCTCCGCGCTTAAGGCCGGTAAGCAGGCACACCTTCGTATGATGGGCGAAAGCCCTTCAACTCGTCCCCCCCTCACGCTTAGTAGCGTTGAACGCACGCATGAAGCGACTTCACCGCAGTTGGGAACAGCGGCGGCGTCAATATTTGCTTGGCACTCTTGCTGCTCTCAGTTCAGTCCGTTCAAGAAATTCATAACATTCTGCGGCGTGATCCGATAATTGCAGTTCGATTGAATTGTTAATCTCACGGTTATTGAATGATTATGCAAATCCCGGATTATTTTTCTCCATGCTTGAGTTATGGCGTCAGGTAATTGCATAGAATCGAGAAGTCACGTCAGAGCCGCGCGGCAATGGTTGGGCTGCCAATTGTTACGCAGGTAACCATGGCGACAACCCGCTCAGGCGATCGCCATTGGCTTGGCTATTCGATGAATGACCGATCGTCTGCATTCAAGCGTGACGACAAGCAAGAGGCCAAGGGCGACATCGCGCCACGCTGAATGATGCGGTCAAGCCGGTACTACGCGCTCTAACGATCAACCAGCCGTTGGTCGCTCGCTACCGCGCCCACGACCTTTCCGGCGGTTGGGTAGGCTACCGCGATTGCCACATTAAACCCGAACTACTACTGACTGACCTACCGAAAGTCGAATTCCGACATTCATTAACGCCGCTTGGTTCACACAGTGAAATATTCGAGTGATAACGTTCACAGTGCATTCTAATTAGTGAACGCTGGCTTTTTTTCAGCAAACTTGATCACACGCCTGGCATGATTTATAACAAATATGGCGGATTATTCAGTATCCTTCATCGATGTGTTACGTCGCCATGTTAGTTGGGCTTCTCATACTAGCCATCTGGAAAAACGCATGTTACGCTTGGTGAGCGTGAGGATAAGTAACGGCTTGCTAGTGACGCACTCACACATGAGAAATTTTTATTGCGCCATCTGACAAGCTTGTTATAAGTGCATTTACGTCCGCATTGTGTCACGTCTCTTAACTTATTCATCAAGGAGAGGCAGAATGAATAATAAATTTTTTATCTCTTTAATTTGCATGGCATTCTTCACAACAAAAAATGCATTTGCAATGGATGGCGGGCTTTGCTTTCCTGCAAAACAAGCGGAAAGAGGAAAAACCATTATAGCCAGCACAGAAATTGGAATTAATATGAAATGGATATGCGATGATGAAATTATGGAAAGGTTTTTTTATAGACCAGCAGCAACCACATCACAACTTTATAGCATGGGTTTCCGTATTATTGGAGTTTACACAATAGGCCCTTCTATGAGCAAACATTTACAAGAAGGCACCCCCTATATTCTTATCGAAAGGTACCGCTAAAACATGCAAAAATCAACAACAAACAAATAGCCGCTAATAAAGCTTAGTCAAAATTTTTCCTCTTATATGACAACCACCACAAATAAAAACCATAAATCTTATCGTCCTATTGCGCCTGCGCTTCGGGCGCCCGCCTTACCGGAAAAACTTTTATTAAGCTGTAAGGTGGGCAAAACAATGATGTAGAAAAATTTTCTCTTCCTAACCTTTAATTTCTCTGACTTTTAACTAGTTTCTTGTCGCAGTACGTTCAGGTCAGTGCGTCCCCATGCTGTACATAGATGCAGCGCATCGTTGCCGGTAATGACAAAAGCTTGACGCAATGCCGAAATTGCTGTGGACACTTGCCGGCTTATCCTGGACTGCAATTTGACGGTCTAAATGGCCGATGAGTCGGTAAACGCAAAAAACCCGCTGGCTTTCGTTTAGCAGGCTTTGGACGTACATTTGACATGTATCAAATATCGCAGATTATTGTGCATGGTTTGCGCTATGTCAAACCGACGTTGCAAGTTGCCGGATCGCAGCGATTTTCTCGGCACCGATCCGCTCCTTCGTCATTTCCGTATCGTAGTGCGTCTGGAGGCTCATCCAGCTTTGCGGATCAACACCAAAGAAAGCGCCCAACCGCACAGCTGTATCGGCCGTGATGGCACGACCGTGTTTAATGATCTCGTTGATACGACGCGGTGGCACCTCGATCGCTTTCGCCAGAGCATATTGCGAAATGCCCATTGGCTCAAGCCATTCGCGTGCCAGTATTTCGCCAGGCGTCGCCAGCGGAACTTCCCGTGCCATAAGTTCATCTCCCGATAATAGTTTAATGGTAGTTGACAATTTCCACATCCGTCGCATTGCCATTTGCGAACTTGAAACATACGTGCCATTGGTTATTAACGCGGATGCTTTACTGGCTGATTCGATCTCGCTTCACGGCCTCCAGCTGATTTCCCGGCGGAATCTTCAAAAAATCCAGAGCAACAGCAGCGTGCAGTTGCTGCAATTTCCGTATGGCGACCGCCTCGATAGTGGCGAAGCGGGCAACGCGCTTGTTGTTAAAAAGCGTTTCCGTGCCCTGTTGTGAAGTGCGGCGCAACGAGGAGCATCCGCGCACCGAGGCAGCGGAACTGGAAGGCTTCCTGGCGTTCACGTCTTAGATCGCATCGCTCGGCGGCCAAAGGACCATCGTCGGAATGGCCGCGGCATACGCCACGTTGGCGGGCAATCGGAGGCTCAAACTTCTCGACTTGCCGCGGCTGCAGATAGGCTATCGAGATCACGCTGGCCATTTCAAAGTTGCTGTCTACGATCGCACAAAGATCGTGAAGCGGCGAGGTATGTAATGCCCAAATTGGGAATGGCAAAGCAAAAACGGCACTGGGTAACACCTCAGCGCCGTTTTCTAAATGCTTGATTCTTATAAATTCTTTGGGGTGGCCGATGGGACTCGAACCCACGACAACAGGAATCACAATCCTGGACTCTACCAACTGAGCTACGGCCACCACTGCAGGAACCGATATATCGAGGAACGCTGCACGCCGGTAAGAACGATCACCAGCGAAGACCGAAATTATACGCAGGGATTTCCCATTTTGCTAGCGGTAGAACGCAAAAAATTCTGACCCAGATACTGGCTTCACTCGGTATGCGCTTTCGCCATGCGATCGTACCCGAGCGGGCGGGCGTTGAGCATGGCGCGCGCCTCGTCGAATATGCGCGGATCGCCAGTGGCCAGCTTTCGATGATCCGACAACACGCGACGCCACCCTCTCGCGCCAGGCTGGTCGCGATAAAGCCCGAGCATATGCCGCGTGACGGCGCCGATGTAGGTGCCCCGAGCTTGTTCGGCCCGAAGGTACTCGATCATCGCCTGCTCGATCTCGCCGCGCGTGCGCACCAGCGCCGACGGCTCGTAGAAGCGCCTATCGACGTCTGCCAGCAGAAAGGGGTTGTGATAGGCTTCGCGCCCGATCATCACGCCGTCGACGTGATGCAGGTGTTCATGCGCCTCATCGAGCGTCTTGATGCCGCCATTGATGACGATCTCGAACTCAGGGAAGTCGTGCTTGAGTCGGTACGCGTAGTCATACTTCAACGGTGGAATCTCGCGGTTCTCTTTCGGCGACAGGCCCTTCAGTATCGCGTTGCGCGCGTGGACGATAAATACGCGACATCCACCTTGCGCCACCGTGCCCACGAAGTCGCGCACGAACTCATAGTCGTCGATCGCGTCTACGCCGATCCGATGCTTGACCGTCACGGGCATTGCGACCGCATCGCACATTGCCTTCACACAATCGGCGACCAACGTTGCCTCCTTCATGAGGCACGCACCGAACGCGCCGCGCTGCACCCGCTCGGACGGACAGCCGCAATTCAGGTTGACTTCATCGTAGCCCCACCGCTCTGCCAGCTTCGCGCAGCGGGCGAGCTCGTCCGGCTCGCTGCCGCCGAGCTGTAATGCAATCGGGGCCTCCTGTGGCATGAACGACAGGTGTCGTGCGACGTCGCCAAACAACAGCGCGCCAGTCGTCACCATTTCCGTGTATAGGTAGACGTGGCGGGATAACTGCCGGTGGAAATAGCGGCAATGGCGGTCGGTCCAATCCATCATCGGCGCGACGCAGATGCGTCGGGCGCGATGGGCGTCGAAATGGGTCATTGGAGCAGCAGTCGCAGAATGCGCAGTATGAAGGATAAGATAATATTTTATCGTCTCTGCGGCAGCTTCGCGCCCGCGCGTGTGTTTGCGCAAAAAACCCAGCCTGCGACGGCTGAAGAAATTGCTAATTCAAAAATACATTCCCTCAAAACTTGAACTCATCGCAGCAGCCCGGAGCCGTTAAGCGTTATCGCTCGCTGCAGACCGTCTCGCTATGTTCGACGGCGCCAAGCGCGAGCCATACGCCGACGCCATCGGCCGGATGGTATGCGTCGTCCTCAATTATTTCGACCATGCTGCCGAAACGAACATGCCGGTGCCACCCAAACCGGAAGAAATCCCACAGGCGCCGGGCATGTGACTCGAAGTGAGCAACAAGCGCTATTAGCAGCACAGCAGCAGGCAAACCACGATCTTCGCTGTGACGACGCTCGTGTCATATATCAGCCCGTTCATCAATCTTCAGCTTTGGGTTGCCACTTCAACAGATACACCGCCGGGTGTCGACACGGGCTCTCAAAACAGCGCCGTGTGCTCTACACGTCCAGAGGATACGGCTTCGCCTCCTGCTCCATCGCCCACCAGGCGCCATGCTCGAGCCTCCCTCATTCATTTTGGCGGATCAATGCGCGCCCAGGCGAACAGAGGGGGCCGGGTATGCCCTTTACGATCATCGCTGGACCACACTAGGTCCATTGGAAAGTCTTCAGCCGCAGCACGCGCTGCGGCTTTTTTTCTACTTCGCCTTCTCCGCGAAGTTAGTTACCGCCCCGCCGCCCGTGGAGATACCTTACCCTGCGCCAGACACCGTGTTGCATCCGGCCAGCATGAGTATTGTAGCGATCATACGCGTCATTAACTCATCATTGCGCGGCGCCGGCCTTCCGTGCGTTCGAGCACCGATTCATCGGGCAATATGTCGTGCTGGCCGGCAATGCCCGCCGGCGCCACGGTGCGGTCCCGGCCAGCATAATCCCGCCGGCATGGCCAGCGCCTGCAACAGCGCACAGTACCCCGCAGTGCGATTTATGCTTCAATGAAAGATAGAATCGAGTTCGCGCAGGCGCCGGCCGCTGTGGCGTGACAAAAGGAGAAAGCGATGAGGCAAATGACATGGCTAACGAAGTACAGCGTCGTAGTGGTGGCCACCTCCGCAGTCGCTGCGCCCTACGCCAGCCGCGCGGCAAGCCAGCTCGCGCCGTGCTCCGGTTGGACGATTCCGGCAGGCACGGCGGCGTCGCCCACTGTAGCAAGCGCCTCTGGCGCGAGATCTGCCGCTGTGGGCGCTGGGTCGTCCGCGCCAGTCCCAGGCAGCGGCGCAGGTGGTATGTCGAAACGTCCTGAAGACGCTGGCAAGGCCAATAACCCGGACAACATGCCGATCAAGCGCCCGGATTCGAAGACCAATGACCGCATCCTGCGAGATCACCTACCAAGCGATGCGATCGCCCGGTAGCACGGCGCGACATGTAGCAACTGAACGGCGGCGAGGATCGCGCTACAGACGCGCGATCGACACTTCTGTGGATTTAGCCAGCACCACCACTTCAGCACCAACCTTTAAGTTTAGTCCGCCGATCAAGCGCGTCGTGATGGCCAACGTCAAGATGCCAACACGATGTCAAATGGTGTTTCTACATCGACAGGGCCAGGCGCACCCTGAACTGCGAGCCTAATGACCTAGTTGCACCAACCAAGCAACTTTTTTCAGCTTGAGTTGTGCCGATTCGTAATATGCGCGAATCCTCACCTGAGGTCACTATAATGAATATCCTAAGCGTGCAAACACGCGCCTGCCGTCTGTCAATCCCATCATGCAAAGTGTCATTTTGCCGTTCATTGCCGGCTTTCTCGCCGTGCTGTTTTTTCACGAGGCGGCGATCGCGTTGCTGCACGCGGCCGCATTGACCGACCAACTGCCGTTCTCGATCAAGCCGTTCGCCCCCCTCGGCGTCCCCGAGTTCCTGCTCACCGCACTGCTCGGCGCGCTATGGGGCATCGTGCTGGCGTGGCTGCTGCGCGTCGATCCACAACGGCCTGCGCCATGGCTCGGCTCATTCGTGTTTGGCGGCGTCGTGCTGACCGCAACAACGGTGTTCGTGCTTGACCCGATCCGCGGTATCTGGCCTAGCGGCAACATGCTGCCGCGCCTCGCGTTCGGTTTCGTCGTCAATGCGATGTGGGGATTCGGCGCGCTGGTGTTCATGCGCGCGTTCATGAAGGACAGTGACGAGCCGTCATGAACCGCCTGCGGCGCGCAAGCCAGGCCGAAACGCCGTCGCGCCCGCGCAGCACAACGATCCGACGGGCCGCGACAGCGACGCGGCGGATCATCCGGAGCCGGCAGGGCCACCGTGCGGTCCCACGGCCCGGCGGTTCGCGCCGGTCACTCCCGTAACGCGTCGCCAGGAGGGAAATGACCGCTCTTGAGCAGCACCGGGTGTCCGTCGCAGCGCTTCAGATGCTCGCGCGCTGTTTCGAGGATGCGCGCGCGGCCCCGGTCGAACGCGCGGATCCAGCCGTCGCGGTCGTTCGATACAACACCGAAATGATCCTCCAGGGCTTCAACGGAGATGGCGCAACGTACCCGCTCGCCATTGACAATGGCATCGAACTCCACGGTCAGGTTGCTATCGCGGTACGCTCCGGCTTCAGCGGGAAAATCAATCTGCATGCCAGCCTCAGGAATCGGACGTGGATTCCCATTCTAGCGAGCCGCAACATGGCCCGCCAAGTCGGTCGATCGCTAGACGCCGATTCAGTCGTGCGGCAACGCCAATCCGCTGTAATCGTGCCCGAGCAAAGCACAGAGCGCTTCGACCACCAGTTCATGGTCTTGGCGTTGCGCAAGGCCCGACACGGTAACCGAACCGATTACGCCCGCGCCATGCACGGTCAATGGAAACGCGCCGCCGTACGAGGCGTAGTCGGCGCCCGACAGGCCGTACTTGTCGGCCAGCGTGGCGCCGGACTGTGCAAGGCGCAGCCCCACCGCGTACGAACTACGCCGGAAATGCTCCACCGTATTGCTCTTGCGGCGCACCCACCGCGCATTGTCCGGTGTCGCGCCCTGCAGCGCGCAGTAAAACACCGGATGGCCAAACGTGCGCACGTCGATCGCGACGGCATGCGCCCTCGCCTTGGCAAGCTCATGCAAGTGTGCGCCGAGCTGCCATCCAAAATCCGCGTCAAAGCGTGGCGCAACGAGCGCCTCTTCCTGAAGGGCAATGTGCTGCAGGTCTCGAGTGATGTCCATGGGCAATGGTTCCGGCCGGCAACGCCGCCGGTGAATAAGAAGCCGGCAAGGCCGGCCAAGATGAAGCCAATGAAGTCGCAGACTCTCGCATCAGCCAGCATTTTACCGGCATGGCGGCGCTGCGCAGTGCATCCGCGAACCAAGCAGTTTCACGTTGCGCTAACATTCCGCGTTGCACATCGTTGCACCGCAGAACAGATCTGTGTATAATTTAATTCTTCGACGGACGCGGGGTGGAGCAGTCTGGCAGCTCGTCGGGCTCATAACCCGAAGGTCGTAGGTTCAAATCCTACCCCCGCAACCAAATTCAGAAAACCTCGGGTGTCGTACGAAACCCGAGGTTTTTGTTTTCCGGCAAGGCAATGTTGCATCTGGAGTGGTATCGGGGGCAGTCATGCTGGAGTTCACGCTGTAGCGTCGACGCCAAGACCGGATAAGATTGCCGCTACCCGAAGCGCCCTCCCTTTACCCCGACGAGCCAGCACGGCTCGATCTGAACACGGCGCAGCCTCAACATTGGTCTACGCCGGGCCCACGACGGTTACGCTGACGAGCTTGTTCAGGCCTGCGGCAGCTTCTGCTCTGCGCATCGCCCACGCAATCTCACTTCAAATACATCACGCGTGAGTACGCTAAGTGAACTAACCCCAATGCCGTCGTATTGGCTAGAATGCGCAATCCACCGTCCGTTGCGCTCTGACGAAAGACCCATTTAAGGTCCAATGATGATGTTCGATGATTGCCTGCGCCGATCATACTGGCGTCTCATCGTGGTATGGACATCAGCGATGAATATCGGCGGAAATCCCATAAGGGGACGCGACACCTCGTATCGATGCAATTTCAGTTGTCATCCCAGCAAAGACACACTCGCCAACGCTGAGTCCAGCAAACCATTGCGCCAATCCGATGCCGTAAAAGCAGTTCGGGCGCATGCTATCCAAGACCGTACCCGTTCCCGCGTTGACGTAAGGTGTTTCGCACCATAGTGCCTATCGACGATCAGCAGGGAACGGGGAATGGAATGCGATAGTATTGAGGTTCTCGCGATTGCATTGCGTCTCTCCTAGAATGTCGGCCACGCGCCCGATGTTAAACTGCGCACCATTGTCCCACCGACCCTCGATCGATGAAATTTTGTTCTGTCTGCGGCCACGTGGTGAGTCTGCGCGTGCCTCCCGGCGACAACCGCGAGCGCTTCGTGTGTGACAACTGCAATACAATCCACTATCTGAATCCACGTAACGTGGTCGGAACGGTCCCGGTCTGGGACAATAAGGTGCTACTGTGCCGCCGCGCGATCGAACCGCGCTATGGCTACTGGACATTGCCGGCTGGCTTCATGGAAATCGGCGAGACAACCGCGGAGGGCGCAGCACGTGAGACGCTGGAAGAAGCGGGCGCGCGCGTCGAGGTTCAGACGCTGTTCACGCTGCTCAATGTGCCGCATGTGCACCAGGTGCACCTGTTCTACCTCGCGCGGCTGCTCGACATCGACGTGCAGGCCGGCGAGGAAAGCTTGGAGGTGCGGCTATTCGATGAAGCCGATATCCCTTGGGACGAAATCGCGTTCCCGACCGTTGGGCAAACGCTGCGTTTTTTCTTTGCCGATCGCGTCGCGGGCGGCTTCGGCCTACACACCGGCGACATCTTCCGCTCACTGCATGAGAGCTAATCCCGCGCGCGGGTCACGCGCCGCGCGGCGTCGCGACGCAACACCCGTGCCGGCACGCCGATCTCACTATGGTTCCCTGGCTCAGCCCCGACGATCCGTTCCCACCACTTGAGCGCGCGCTGGACGAAGCCAGCGGCGCACCCGGCCTGCTTGCCGCGAGCGCCGAGCTGGATCCGCGACGACTGCTCGATGCGTACCAGCACGGTATCTTCCCGTGGTATTCGAAGGGCCAGCCTGTGCTGTGGTGGAGTCCCGATCCGCGCATGGTCCTGGTGCCCAGTGAATTCAAGGTGTCGATGTCGCTGCGCAAGACTCTGAAAAAAGTCCTGCGCGAGCCTTCATGGGAAATCCGTGTGGACGCTGGCTTTGTCGACGTAATGCACGCGTGCGCGAACGCGAACCGGAACGGGCAGCATGGCACGTGGATCACGCCCGCAGTGATCGCCGCCTATGAGGCGTTGCACCGCGCCGGCCTGGCCCATAGCGTCGAAACCTGGGTCGAGGGCCGACGCGTCGGCGGACTGTACGGCGTGAGCTTGGGTCACATGTTCTACGGCGAATCGATGTTTGCACACCGTACGGACGCGTCGAAAATCGCCCTCGCCGCGCTCATCGCGCATTTGCGCGAGCACCGGGTCGATATGGTCGATTGCCAACAAAACACCGCTCACCTTGCCTCGCTGGGCGCGCGTGAAGTATCGCGTCGCGCGTTTATCGCCCACATGCGCGCTGCGATACGGCACTCGCCCATCCCGTGGCAATTCGACAAGCAAGTGCTGCATCGTTACTGGAACAACAGTCACGACTAGCTCGCCCGGACTGCGCGGCGGGGTCCTGCCGCTGGGGTCGAAAGCAATTTGCAAGCTGCGTGTCCGACGCAATGCAGTGCGCGAGCCCACGCTGTCCGATAAGCTTATCGAAGTGGCGGCCCTATAAGGGACACCCTGCTGCTTGGCAAGAGCTCTCGTACCGTGGAAACCTTCGACTATGCTGCTCGGGAGACCTGCGCCACAACCTGCCGTCATTTCGTGATACCGTTGATACAGCCTCGTGTGCTGGCTTGACTTGGCCGCCGCAAACATGCCATCGGCACCGAAGCGATCTGATGTCGCCACATATTGGGCAAATGATTGCTGTGTGAAGGGCTGACGTGACCTACCTGAACGAACTGCCGATATCGCCGCTGTCGGCGCTGCAATTCTATGCGACAGCGCCCTACCCCTGCAGCTACCTGGAAGGACGCATTGCGCGTTCACAGGTCGCCACGCCAAGTCATCTGATCAACTCAGATGTCTATACCGAATTGGTCAAGGCAGGCTTCCGTCGCTCCGGGGTCTTCACTTACCGACCCTATTGCGACGGCTGTCGCGCCTGCGTGTCGGTGCGCGTGCCGGTCGAGCGCTTCGATGCAAGCCGGACCCAGCGCAAGGTGTGGCGCCGCCATCACGAGTTGGTCGCGACGGTCTCGCCGCTGCAATACGACGAGGAACACTACGCATTGTACATACGCTACCAAGCCGCACGGCATGCCGGCGGCGGAATGGATCGTGACAGTCGCGATCAGTACGAGCAGTTTCTATTGCAAAGCCGCATCAACTCGCGGCTGGTCGAGTTCCGCGAGCCGTACGAGCCACGCGGCACGGCGCGCTCGCGCGCGGTGCGCGAAGGCGCGAGCCCCCGCAAGGGCAAACTGCGCATGGTCAGCATGATTGATATCCTCGGCGATGGCTTGTCTTCGGTCTATACGTTCTACGAGCCTGATGTTGAGCGCTCGAGCTTCGGTACCTACAACATCCTGTGGCAGATCGAGCAGGCACGCAGTCTGAAGTTGCCGTACGTGTACTTGGGCTACTGGATTCGCGAAAGCAGCAAGATGGCGTACAAGGCGAATTTCAAGCCGCTCGAGGGACTAGTCGAGGGTCAATGGCGCGATCTGGAGCCTGAACAGGCCGACGTGCCACCGCTCGATACCGCCATCGAACAGCTTGCGCGCCCGGTAAAATAACGGGCTTTCGACTCAGGGCCGTCGGCCCAGCCTACTTCCGTGCTCAGTTCCCTTTATCCGCTCGCACGGGCGCCCCTGTTCCGCATGGATGCGGAGGACGCCCATCACTTGACGCTGCGCCTGCTGGGCGCGGCCGCCCGCGCCGGCATCGCGCGTTGTCTCGCCCCGCACGCGTCCGATGCGCCGCGCACCGTGATGGGCTTGACCTTTCGCAACCCGGTGGGGCTTGCCGCCGGCCTGGACAAGGACGGCGCTTGCATCGACGGATTGGCGGCGCTCGGCTTTGGCTTTATCGAGGTCGGCACGGTGACACCGCGCCCGCAACCGGGCAATCCGCGCCCGCGACTATTCCGACTGCCACAGGCCGATGCGTTGATCAACCGGATGGGCTTCAACAATCATGGCGTGGATGCCTTCGTCGCCAACGTGCGAGCCGCACGCTATCGTGGCGTGTTGGGGCTGAACATTGGCAAGAATGCCGATACGCCGATCGAGCGCGCGGTCGACGACTACCTGTACTGCCTAGAGCGCGTCTATCCGTTCGCCA
Source organism: Mycetohabitans sp. B3 (assembly GCF_021498065.1). Lineage (NCBI taxonomy): Bacteria > Pseudomonadati > Pseudomonadota > Betaproteobacteria > Burkholderiales > Burkholderiaceae > Mycetohabitans > Mycetohabitans sp. B3. The sequence continues at coordinate 167,224 of NZ_JAHLKN010000026.1, forward strand.
GCTATGTGGCGGTCAATATCTCATCGCCGAATACAAAGAACCTGCGCCAGTTGCAAGCCGCCGGCGAACTGGATGCGCTACTAGGCGCGCTCAAGGACAAGCAACAGCGACTGGCGGATCTGCACGGCAAGCAGGTGCCACTGGCGCTGAAAATTGCGCCGGACCTTGACGACGAACAGATCAAGTCGATTGCGGACACGCTGCTGCGGCACCGTATCGATGGCGTGATCGCGACCAATACCACGCTGTCGCGCACCGCGGTGCAGGACCTGCGCCATGGCGACGAGGCCGGCGGCCTGTCCGGGCGGCCGGTGTTCGATTCGTCCAACCGGGTGATCCAACAATTGCACACGCAATTGGGCGACACGGTGCCAATCATCGGCGTGGGCGGGATTTTCAGCGGCGAGGACGCGAATGCAAAGCTTGCAGCCGGTGCATCGTTGGTACAGCTTTATACCGGCCTGATCTACCGCGGCCCGACGCTGGTGGCCGAATGCGTGCGTGCCACTGCTGACCATCGCAATTCGCGCATAGTATAGGGAACACAAATGATATTTAAGCTTTGATTGCAGCTTCGCTATGTTGGCCGCCATTTGTCACTACCCGCCAAGAGGGAAAACGATGAAACTTTCGCTGCTCAAGAAATGGATCGCCGCGACACTGGTTGGCGTCGCGCTCGGCGTGGCCGCTGTGGCTGCACCAGCCGCCGACCTGCTCGATCAGGCCAAGGAGCGCGGCACGCTGCGCATCGGCCTCGAAGGGACTTATCCGCCATTTAACGCTCGCGACGCCCATGGCGAACTCGTCGGCTACGACGTGGACGTGGCCAAGGCGATCGCGCTGCGGCTCGGCGTGAAGCCCGAGTTCGTCACCACGGAATGGAGCGGCATCATCGCCGGACTGCAAGCCGGCAAATTCGACGTGGTCGTGAACCAGGTCGGTATCACGCCCGTGCGGCAGCAGACGCTCGACTTTTCGCAGCCCTATACATACTCGGTCGCGCAACTCATCCAGCGCAAGAACGATTCGCGCCAGTTCAAATCGCTCGGCGACCTGAAGGGCAAGAAGCTCGGCGTGAGCCTGGGCTCGAACTACAACGACATGGCTAAGTCGGTGCCCGGCATCGAGGTGAAGACCTACCCGGGTGCGCCCGAGTATCTGCGCGACCTGGCAGCGGGCCGCATCGACGCGGCGCTCAACGACCGGCTGATGCTCGCGTACCTAATTAAGACTACCGCGCTGCCATTGCGTCCGAGTAGCACGCTGGGCCAGCAGGAAAGGGTCGGTATCCCCTTCAAGAAAGGCAACCCGAAGTTTGCCAAGGCCATTGACGACGCCATTGCGCAACTAAAGGCCGATGGCACGCTGCCGAAGATCTCCGTCAAGTGGTTTGGCGTTGACGTGACCCGACCGCTGAAGTAAGCCGCCACCTCGATGTCACCGTTGATGTTGTTGCTGCAGTCCGCGCCCGCGCTCGCCGCGGGTGCGTTGCTGACGATCAAGTTCGCGCTGCTATCCATGGCGTTTGGGCTAGCCGGCGGCCTGCTCATCGCGCTGATGGGCGTCAGCGAACGGCGTTGGCCGGTGGGCGTCGCTCGCGCATACGTCAGCGTCATGCGCGGCACGCCGCTGCTGGTGCAGATCTTCGTTGTCTACTACGGCCTGCCGAGCGTGGGAATCGAATTGGAGCCGACGCCGGCCGGCGTGCTGGCGTTGTCCGCGAACGTCGCCGCGTACCTATCCGAGAGCATGCGCGGCGCAATCTTGGGCATCGCACGCGGCCAATGGCTCGCCGCGTACAGCTTGGGCCTATCACGCCAGCAGACGCTGCGCTATGTGGTGGGGCCGCAAGCGCTGCGCATCGCGGTGCCGAGTCTGTCTAACAGCCTGATCAGTCTGATCAAGGACACCTCGCTGGTATCGGTGATCACGGTGACCGAACTGCTGCGCAGCGCGCAGGAAGTGATCGCGGCCACCTACCAGCCGCTGCCGCTTTATGTCGGCGCAGCAGGCGTGTACTGGGTGCTGTGCCACCTGCTCGAAGGACTCCAGCACCGGCTCGAACGCTACCTCACACTGCCCACGCGGCACTGAGCGGCCATGCGTTCAGTGCGCACCGACGACGATTCCCGGCGGTACCAGCGCACCGCGGGGTGACTCCAGGGCAGCTGCCGCGGCAGCGCGCGTGCCTTACGCATCGTTGTGCCTAGTGCGCATCATTGTGCGCCCCCGTACATAGATAACGCCGAGTGCTGCGGATAATGATGCGCAGAGCGCGCGCGGCGTCGACACCGCGTTGGCCGCGAGGCCGCAACCCCATCCGAGAGGGCCCACGCTTGAAGGTAGCGATTGTTCACGACTGGCTGGTCGTCCATGGCGGCGCCGAACGGGTGCTCGCCCAAATGATCGACTGTTTCCCGCAAGCGGACATCTTCAGCCTGGTCGACTTCCTGGAAGACCGCTCGTGCCTGCGCGGCAAGCCGGTCCACACGTCGTTTATCCAGAAGTTGCCAATGGCCCGGCGCAAGTACCGCGGCTACCTGCCGCTGTTTCCGCTGGCCATTGAGCAATTCGATCTGTCCGGCTACGACGTGATCCTGTCCAGCTCGTACGCCGTAGCCAAGGGCGTGCTGAACGGGCCAGACCAGTTACACGTGAGCTATGTGCATTCACCGGTGCGCTACGCATGGGATCTGCAACACCAGTACCTGAGCGAGGCGGGGCTCACGCACGGCGTGAAGTCCGTGCTCGCGCGCGCGCTGCTGCATTACATCCGCAACTGGGACGCGCGTTCAGCCAACGGCGTGGACCTGATCGCAGCAAACTCGCGTTTTGTCGCGCGGCGCATCCGTAAGGTCTATCGTCGTGATTCGACGGTCATTTATCCGCCGGTGGATGTCGAGCACTTGCGATTGAATACTGCCAAAGAGGACTTCTATCTGACCGCGTCCAGGATGGTGCCCTACAAGCGCATTGACCTCATCGTGGACGCCTTTTCTCGGATGCCACAGCGCAAGCTAGTCGTCATTGGCGACGGCCCGGAGATGACCAAGATCCGCGCGCTGGCAGGCCCGAACGTGACGCTGCTCGGCTATCAATCCTTCGACGTGTTGCATTCGCACCTGCAACGTGCCAAGGCATTCGTGTTCGCCGCCGAGGAGGACTTCGGCATCTCACCGGTCGAAGCGCAAGCGTGCGGCACGCCCGTCATCGCCTACGGTAAGGGCGGTGCGCTCGAGTCGGTGCGCGCCCATACCGACGCACAACCCACTGGCCTATTCTTCGATGCGCAAACCACGCCCGCGTTGATCGATGCCGTTGAGCGGTTCGAGGCGCTGCCCTGCGGCACGTTCACGCCGCTCGCATGCCGCGCCAACGCGCAACGCTTTTCTACGGATCGCTTCCGTGCCGCGTTTTCCAGCCTGGTCATGGAAGGCTACCAGCGGCTGCAGGCTGAATTGGCGTCGCCAGTCAACGATCCGGCGCGCAACGACGTGCCGTCGTATGCGATCATGCCAGGCTAACCGGCTGTCGCTACCACGCTGGCGTGCGCGCCGCCCAGTCGCGTAAGCTGCTGCGCACCGTGCCCGATACACCTCCCAGTTTGTGATTTTCAAAGTCACGTAGGACAGCTTCGCGCATTCCGAAGGATGCCTGACTAACACATCGCCATCTTGACTACGCCGCAATCCCGCTCGATATGGAGCACGTGGACACCACCACGCTGCTCGATGTCGCAAAACCGTGATGCGGCGACCATACAGCGAATGCCAACGATGATGGCCCTCGACTTCCTGCCGGATATAGGCGCAATGAACAAGAACGGGCGAACGGCCTGATTGCATCTCGCTCACGTCGATCGAGATCACCACGCGCTGGACTTAATGTAACGATTAAATTTTTGTCGTTCATTTTGTAGATATTACAGTGCTAACCCAAAGCGCTTTTCGGCTACATCGTGCGTAACTGGCGCAAGTACCGTCTCTCAATTGGCTCGATGATCAAACGCGTTATTAACGACATCAACCAAATTGGCTTCCCCGGTCTCAAGCGCAGCATTTAGCGCTATGTCAAACCGCCAATACGCTTAGGATTTAAGCACATGGCCTTTGCAATATACTATTCTCTTACTAAACTGAATTCAGTCATGTCGTTCATGAATGACATCGGCCTCGGAGCCACCCATAATGTTGGTGGAGTTTTTAAACTATGAAAAAGGAGATTCTTATGGATCAGTCCCAAAGCATGAATTGTCAAGCATTGGATTTACCGCTGGATGACGAATCACTGATGGAACTGTGCGCTTCCGAGTCGACGCTGGGTGGCTCAGGGAACTATAGGGAGGCTGGCATTGGCCGCTTCCTATAATCATTAGTTTGGTATAAAATCTTACGCTAAGCAATACGCTGAGCACTGGCCTACATGGGCATATATGCGTGGCAGGCGTTGCGAGGGATTGCTTAGCGTATTATTAACTTAATAATATTAAATTATATACGTCACTCAGCGAGCATAAAACGAGGGTACCCGCCAGCGAGGTTTCGCGTGTGCAAGCCGGTAAGGCGCGGTTCTTCGTCGCAACGCTGTACTGATCGCGCCATCAATACGCCGAACTCGTGTTCGGTCCCCTCTCCGTTCTCGCTATAGCATCGCCTCCTCAGACGGCAGCGTCGGCGTAGCTGCCGGCACATGTGCGTGCGCGTAGGACGCACGGGCAAGTTCGGCGTGCAACGATAGGCAAGCCTGCCGCTCATCGAGCACGTCGGCAAAAAGTTCCGTGAGGAACGCCTCGCATAATGCCGCTACCCGCTCGCGTGCTGCCGGATTCAGCACCTCATGGTCCATGTTGGGTATCACGCGAGCATGCGCACCGCCGATCCGTGCGAGCCGTTGGCCGCCATGACCGAAATGAACCTCGAGTTCGTCCAGACCATGGTCCAGCGGACTAAATAGCAACTGCACGCGAACCCCGCGCGCGGCCAGCTCTTTCATCTGGCGACGCACCCGCTGGCTGCTGCCCGGCGTATCCCGCATGTCTTGCGTCCAGGCGGCCGCAAGGCCCCGCGTGCGCGCCACTGCATAGCGGCACAGCGTGCCGATGACCGGCCACAGGCTGACCTCGCCGCGCAACACTTGGGCCCACTTCTGCGCGCGCCACATCGAGCGGAAATGCGCGCGGGTCGATCCGGCACCCACCCGACCAGCGTCATGCATCGTGAACCCATCGGGAAACGAAAAGCCGAACAGGTTCACCAGTATCAAGCCCCGAATCGCCGCATTGTCGAGCGCGGCACGCAAGCCCAGGTACGCACCAGAGCAGATACCGAACACCGCAATGCCCGGATGGCCACGCGAGCACGCCCAATCGACGGCATCGGACGTGTCGGCGGCCAGCGCGTCGAAGCTCAACGAGCCCGGATCGGTCTGCGTGGCCGCCGCTGCGCTGTCGCCCAGCCCGCTCGCATCAAGCCGCAGCGAAGCAAACCCCGCACGCGCGAGCTGGCGCGCCAACTCCACGTTGAAGCGTCCGTCCCCGACATGGTGCGTGGCGGCCGTGTTGGGGATCACAACCAGCGGCGCACGGCCCAATCTGTCCGCCGGTTCGCAGAGGATGCCGAACAACCGACCCTGATCCAATTTGACCGGCTGCTCTACCATCCAGTCAGTCTGAAGCGGCGCACCGGCACACACCAGCATCGGCGATGCGGGACACAATGCGCCCGCCGGGACGGTCTGAGGCGTCACCTCTTCGTTCACCAGCCACTGCGTGACGACGTCGAGTGTGGCCTGCGGCACTTCGGCGAGCCAGGATGGCTGCATCGCGCCCGGGTATTCGGCGAACAAACCAGCGTCCACACGTGCGCCTTGTGACCGGTACACATCGGCGAGCGCATGGCTCGGATCGTGCGGGTCGACATGCATGATCAGCACCGACGCCGCGGGCGGTGCCTGGACACGGCGTAAGTCGTGCTTCGCTACCTGCTCCATCGCGGCCAGGTCGAACCGATGCCCGAGCACATCGAATGCGCCAGCCGGTGGCGCGTCTGTCTGCACGTGCGAGCCCGTCTTCTCTCGCCACGTCTGCTGCAGCACCTTGAGTTCGCGAACGAACTGCCGGCCCGAGACGACGGGCGCCATCAATACGACGCGCTGCGCGCCAACCTGGGGCGCGGCCTGCGCGGCCACCATTGCGCCGTAGCGCGCCCCGACCAGCGCAATGCGTTGCACCCCCATCATGCGCCGCAGATGTTCGACGGCGCTCACCGCTTCGCCCGTCCATTGGGTCGGCTCGACCAGCGCGTCACGATCCAGCGAATCGCCGGTACCTGCATAGTCAAAGCGCAACACCGGAATGCGCCGCGACGCCAACCGCTCGGCTAGTTGCCGCATCGTCTGGTGCAACCATAATGCTTCATGCCCGAGCGAGTTGCACAGCACCACGCCCCAACCCGCGTCGCCCGGATCACCAGCCTGCGCGCTATGAAGCCAGCCGAAATGCCCATCAAACGAGACAGGCCGCATCGTCGTGTCCATTCTCTAACCCTCGTTGTTCTTTCACCCGGCGCCTGCGTGTTGTGGCGCACGGGCCACCCGGCCGTGCCCCTCCATGACGACGCGTCCACGGCACGGATGTGCCGGTTAGTAGGCGGCATCCGTAGAAGTGGGGTCGGTGCGCTGACGCACCCAATCGGGCCATGCTCGTCGCCGTGCGCGTGCCGCCTTCGCGTTGCTCCCCGCGCCCAAGGCGGGTATCGGGTTTAATCACGACCCTCAAGTTTCGCGCAGTGCTGCCGATATGCAGCAACGATGGCCAACAGTGCAACGGCACACACCTTGCCGAATCTCGCGCTGTCGGGCTGGGGGGCACGCCGAACGAGGCGGCGCGCTTGAAGGGAAAGGACCATGAATAACATGCTGCATATCGTCATCATCGTGCTCGCGATCCAAGCCGTCGCACTTTTTGTTGCCATGGCGTTCGGGCACGCGGCCAAGAGCGGGGATCGTTTCGAAGAACTAGACGAATTCGACGACGCGCGCACCATCGAGGGGACGTTGCTCGCACGCTTTGTCGCGCGACTATTGGCCGCATGGCAACTTCCATAGGGTCTGCCGCACTCGCTGCGGCCAGGCGGCGATATCGAAACCATGCAATTTGAATAGCGAGAGCGCAATCCGTTCAAGCCCAAAGCCGCAACACCCAGTATGCGCGATTTCGCCGGTTTCGGTACGGATGTTCCACGTCTTGCCGAAGTTGTCCATATGGTAGTTGAAGCTGCCACACGCGGTCGGCTTGTTCGGATTGAGCACGGTCACCGCCGCTTCGAACTTGAGCTGCAGCGCACGTTGGCTGTTTGCCACGACGCGCCCGCCACGGCCGAAAAACGGATCGTTGGCCAGCTCCAGCGACATCGGCAGTTCCAGCGCGTCGAACATCCAGCGCGCATGGTCCATCCAGTCCTGTCGGAAAGCGAGCACTTGCTCGGGCGTGCCCATCCTGACAAACTCACGTTGCCGAAACAGCTGCATCCGCTCCGGCTCCAGTGACGGCTCCTGACGGAAAACATACGAAAAAATATCAATCAGGTGGCCTTGTGCCGGCACCGGACCGCGCTTGGCCATCACCGAGTAGACGGGATAGCAGGCCACTGGCGTCATCATGATGCGTGTAGGCTTCTGCTCGGCGGTCCAGTCCTCACCTTTATCCAGGCACGCGAGCAAGCGAGGATGGCTAAAATCATTGCCGCAAAAGCTAAAGACCGTGCCAGCCAACTGCGGAAAGTTCCTTAGATAACCGCTCTGCTCAAGCAACGTGCGGCTCATCGCCGGCGGAAACCGCATCACGTCAGCGCCGCGCTCCATCCCCCATGCACCGATCAAGTCGCTGATGCGCTCAACGACGTCCTCGAATACGGCGCCACGACCGTACAGCCCGTCGACATCGCTTGGAATTAGCAAGCCGCGCTCGAATAATTGTTCGAGAAAACTGGCGGCGCCCGCTGCGTCGTTCAGCTCGCGAGCGGCCGCCGCGCGATCGCGCTCGTTCGGCACGGTTCCAGGACCGGATCGCTTCGACTCCAGATTGGCACTACCCATGTTCGGCTCCTTTGGTGAGGATTCGTGTCGCATGATCGATGCTGTGTTTTGCGGATCCCGGGCGGATGGAAACAGCGCGGCAGACGCTATCCGGAAACACCGCCGTGCAGCACCGCAAGCGCACGTTGTACGCGAAAACCCGCACGGGCATCGGTTCGCTGCCGAACAGTGGGTCAGCGCACGTTGACCGTGCAATGCACAACGCCGGCGTCGCGACCTCACGACCCCGCGGGAATCCATGCCAAATAGTGCGCTTGCGAACAGAGCCCGCACGCACTCGCCAGTACCTTCGTTCCATAGGGTGCGGACGCTTTTGGCATTGCAACATTGCGGTGCCGGCTGCACACGGTGCTATCCGGCCACGCTTGACGTTTTCCGCGCTGGCTGAACGAGGAACCCATCATGGACTGGAAATGCTGCGAATTCAGGCAACTGAGTTCGGACGAGCTATATCTGATCCTGCGCGCGCGCAATGCCGTACTAGTTGTCGAGGACGCTCACGTGCACTTGGACATCGACGGCAAAGACGAGCACGCGTTGCACGTTTTCGCGATCGATACGCGCGCGCAGCAGCGATCGGTGGGAGGCTACGCGCGCCTGCTGCCGGGCGATGACATCGACCCGGAAACGATGATCGACAAATTCCTGACGAGCGCCGCGCGGCGCGACGACGACACCGCCGAGCGACTGCTCAGGCGGGCGCTGGGCCATGCGCGCGAGCGTTGGCCAGGTGCGCCGGTGCGGATCCACTCGCCGATCTACCGCGAAGCGTTTTATAGCCGGTTTGGTTTTCGCAAGGTCGATGGACCGTTCCTCGAACACGGCATGCCGTACATCGGCATGATCCACTCGATGCGCGACGCGACCTTGCCCAGCCGCGGCCTACTACGCGGCGTGCGCGGCCTCGTCGAGCCGGTGGCCGGCGCACTAGGCAGCATCGCCCAGCCGGCCCGCGCGGCGCGCGCCGATGCACGCACCGAACCGGACGCTTACCCATTCTCACCTCGCCTTCCCGCAGATTCCGGAGTAAATCGATGACCGGCACTGAGTCTACATTCACGTCTTCCGTCCCGGCCGACGCGCCGCCGCACCTGCTGCCGGTGATCCTGGCCGGCGGTTCCGGCACGCGGCTGTGGCCGCTGTCGCGCGAGCACCACCCAAAGCAATTGATTGGCCTGATCGCCGATGAATCGCTGCTGACGGCAACTGCCCGTCGCTTGGACGGCATCAGCAGCGCGACGCTAGATGACGAACTGCTGCTCGTGTGCGGCGAGCGCCACCGTTTCATGAGTGCCGCACAGGTGCGCGCCAGTGGCAAGTCCGCCCGCATCCTGTTGGAGCCGGTAGCACGCAACACCGCGCCAGCGCTCACGCTTGCTGCGCTGGACGCGCAGGCGCGTCACGGCGACCCGGTGCTGGTGGTGATGCCCGCCGACCATGCGGTCACTGATCCGAAGGCGTTTCAGGACGCCATCGCGCTGGCCGCCTGCTACGCGCAAGCCGGCGCCATCGCCACGCTTGGCGTGCTGCCCCGGCACGCGGAGACCGGCTATGGATACATCCGAATCGGCGCACCGGTGCAGCATACCAATGGCACGCTGGGCGGCCACGCAATCGAGCGCTTCGTTGAGAAGCCGCACCAGGAACTGGCCCGCCAATACCTGCAGTCCGGCGAATATTGGTGGAACAGCGGCATCTTCGTGGTACGCGCGTCAACCTGGCGCGCGGCAATCGCCGCGCTGAACCCGCCTATACATGCCGCCTGTGAAGCAGCTTGGCGAAGCGGCGCAGAGCAAGCCGGTGGCTTTTTCAAGGCAGACGCGGTCGCCTTCGACGCATGCCCGTCCGATTCGATCGACTACGCCGTGATGGAACGGCTCGCCGATCCAGCGGGTCTGGGTATCCAAGGCGTCGTTGTGCCCCTGGCGGCCGGCTGGTCCGACGTCGGCTCCTGGGACGCCATCTGGGAAATCCTGCCAAAGGACGCAGCCGGCAACGTATCGCGCGGCCGCGTGATCTTCGAAGGCACGGAGGACAGCTTCGCGCATTCCGAAGGACGCCTGATCGCCTGCGTTGGCTTGAAGGACATCGTGGTGATCGAGACCGCCGATGCAGTGCTGGTCGCTAACAAGCATGATGTACAGCAAGTCAAGGCCGTGGTGGCACGGCTCAAGTCCGAGCAATACGTCGAAGCCGAAGATCATCGCAAGGTCCATCGCCCCTGGGGCTATTACGACTCCATCGACCACGGCGAGCGTTTCCAGGTCAAGCGCATCGTTGTCGAGCCGGGCAAGCAATTGTCGCTGCAGATGCACTACCATCGCGCGGAGCACTGGACCGTGGTGCGCGGCACCGCGCGCGTGACGTGCGGCGACAACACGTTCCTGCTGAGCGAGAACGAATCGACGTATATTCCGCTGGGCACGGTGCACCGGCTTGAGAATCCGGGCAAGACGCCGCTGGAGATCATTGAAGTGCAATCCGGACACTACCTGGGCGAGGACGATATCGTGCGGCTGGACGACCAGTACGGCCGAGCCTCTCAGCCGGCGGCGGGCGCACCGGGTGCATCCGGCGTGTCCGGCACGTCCGGCGCCACACCCGTCGCAACCGCTCATGCGGCGGGAGTCGCCGATGCTGTGCAAGCCGCTTCAGACACGGCTATCTCCCGCGCTGAGGGAACGCCGAGCGCCACGGCCGCGCCGCGCGGCGGCGTGAGCGCATGGCGGGCCGGCCGTTGACCGTGCGCGCCACGAGACCCACCGTCGCCGAGCGCGAGGTGAGGGTGCTGGTCATCAACGATTTCGTGCGCAAAGGCGGGGCGGAGGAAGTATACCGGACCTCGGTGGACGTACTGCGGGAGTTGCCCGGCGTGGACGCCGAGGGCTTCGACGAACGATCAGTGCCCCCCGCGCATGGCATGGCGCGGCGCGCGTGGAATCCTGCCGCGGCGCGCGCGCTGGCCGCCACGATCGAACGCGTGCAGCCCCAACGCGTGTTGGTGCACAACTATCACAGTCTGCTGTCGCCATCGATTCTGCCAGTCATACAACGATACAAGCGCAAGCTCGGTTACCGGACCTTTCTGACCTGCCATGACTACCACCTGGTGTTCTACAACCCGAATCTGTTGATCTATCCGCAACCGGGCATGTCCAAACCTCTGCCGCTGGAGGCGCTGAGCGACAGCCGGCGGCTGCTCACATGCGCCAGTGCGCGCGGCATGCTGCACGATGCGGTGAAAAAGCTGCATTGGCACGTGGTTGATACGTTGTTGAATCCGTCTGCTGTCTTTGACCAGTTCCTGTGCCCAAGCCCTTACATGCGCGATGCGCTGGCACGGCGCGGCATTACGCGCTCAGCAATCCTGCCCAATCCGGTCAATACCCGCATCAACCAGGCCCCGCCCCGCACCGTCGGCAAAGACCGCTTCGACCTGGCGTTCGTTGGACGCATCGAACCCGAAAAAGGACTGGATCCGTTTCTCGAACTGGCCAGCCACACGCAATGGCATCGGCTCAGCAGCGTGACCGTCTACGGCGACGGCTCGCAACGCGATGCCCTGCACGCGAAGTACAAGGCGCTGGTCGATAACGGCCGATTGCGCTTTGCAGGTCGGCTCGACCACGCGCAGTTGTTTGAGGCGTTGCGCGCGCACGATGCGGTCCTGCTGCCGTCGATCTGGGCTGAAAACGCACCGTTGGTGATCGTCGAGGCGGCGATGATGGGTCTGCCAGTGCTCGTGCACGATCTGGGCAGCCTGGCCAGTTTTGGTGATGAAATCGGCAACAAGATCAAGTACCAGCGCACACCTGCCAGTCTGGTCGCCGCGCTCAATGCACTGGACATGCATTTGCGCGCCACGCAGCGCCGCTACGATTGGTCCCAGTATACGCGCGAGCACTATGCGACACGGTTGAGTGCCCTACTCGATTTACATGCCGGAACAGAACCCGATACCGTACGCAAATGGGCATGATCGAACAGCGTGACACCCGCGTGAAATTGCCGTGCACGGCCTGCGCCGGTTCATTTTCTCCAGTCCGGAGCGGGACATGTCGTCCGTAAAGAAAAACTTTCTGTTGTTGATGACGCTGCAGGTCTCGACCTACGTCGTACCGCTGCTTACGCTGCCGTTGCTCACCCGCGTTCTTGGCCCTGAGGGCTACGGCCAGCTTGCGTTCGCGCTGGCTGTCATCACCTATTTCATCAATTTCACCAATTACAGCTTCGATCTAACCGCCACGCCGCGCATCGCGCTCGCACGCGGAAATCGCGCCGAGCGCTCGCGCGTGTTCTGGGCCACTTTTCTCGCGCAGGTGGCGATCACCGTGGCCGGATTCGTCATCCTGCTCGCGTTGACCTTCATCGTCGATCGCTTCGCCTTCGACCGCACGCTGCTGATCATCGGCTTCGGCATGACCATCGGGGCCGCGCTCACACCGAGTTGGTACTTTCAGGGCGTGGAGAACCTGCGCACGATGAGCCTGCTGCTATTCGCCAGCCGCGCGCTCAGCGTCCCCGCGATGTTCCTGCTCGTGCGCGAGCGTTCCGACGTCACACTCGCGATGGTCGTCAACGCCGCCGTGCCGCTTGGCTCGGGCATCGCGATCTTCGTCTACATGTTCATCCGACGTGAGGTTGAATTTGTTCGAGTAAGCATCGCGGATATCGTCGATGCACTAGCCGGCGGCTGGCAAGTATTCCTCGCGTCGACGTCGGTCGCGTTCTATGCATCGACCAATACCGTGCTGCTTGGCTTTGTCTCAGGCAACGTCGCCGCCGGCTATTTCGCCGCGGGCGACAAGCTGATCCGCGCCGCGATCAGCATGTTGCAGCCGATGAAAGCCGCTGCGTACCCGCACATCAGCTACCTGATGCACCATGCGCGTGAAGATGCGATGACCTTCCTGCGCAAGTTGTTCGTAGTTCAGGGCGCGATGGTGTTGGCGATCTCGCTATGCATCTTTTTCTGCGCGCCGCTTGCGGTGCGCATTCTGTACGGCGCGAACTACGAGCCGACGATCGGCGTGCTGCGCTGGATGGCGTTCATTCCATTTATGGCGGGGATGACGGATCTGTTCGGCGTACAAACGATGCTGCCGCTGGGTATGAAGACCGCGTTCAGCCGCGTGCTGATCTCCTCCGGCTTCCTCAACGTTGCTCTGCTGCCGTTGCTCGCGAAGTGGTTCGCCGAACAAGGCGCGGCCGCCGCGGTGTTGGTCGCGGAGAGTGCAGTGGCGGCCGCGCTGGCTTACATTCTTTATGTGCAAGGCGTGTCGCTGATTGGGCGGGCGGCGCCGCGGCAATAGCGATTGCGAAAAAAATGCGCTATCGTTTCCAACCGTTTGGGTCAATTTTTTTGGCGTACTGCTTGAATTTTAATGGATGTGCGGTGACACACCGAAGCGCCTCGTGTTCGACTGTAATGTAAAGAACTTTGCATACACGTACCCACCCGCATGATTGGATGCCGCAGCCACGGGGTAGGGTCACGAAGACAATGCTGCAATCGATGCGGATCGTCCATATCCTATGGACTTCCTCGATAACCAGATCCAGGGCCACTGAATGGCAAACCCTCCAGCAAATGGCCGTTTAGACCACATCGACGCGATGCGCGCTATCGCGGTATTGTTCGTTATCTGGACGCACTATGCCGAACTGCTCGCCCCTCTGGCCGGATCTCAACATGGATTGGATGCACTGCAGCGTTCAGTTAACTTCGGGCGCGTCGGTGTCGTGATTTTTTTTGGAATCAGCGGAATGCTGATTCCAAACAGCCTGCGGGGCAGCATCGCCGATGGTACGCGTAAATTTCTGATACGCCGTTTCATGCGGCTGTATCCCGCATTCTGGTTTTCGATACCGCTTGGATATTTTGCGTACTGGACGCTGTTCCAACAAAAGATGAGTAGCATCGGCATTCTTGTCAACCTGACGATGATTCCGACGGCATTCGGCTTCGACACAATCATGGGCCACTACTGGACATTGGAAACCGAATTGTATTTCTATATTCTATGTCTAGTTTTGTTCTGGGGTGGCTTGCTGCATCAAATGCGCGCACTCGTTACCGCCAGCGCGGGACTATGCATACTGTTCGTCTTGACCACTGCATTGCATGTCATTCCTAGTCATGCATTGGGACAGTACAAAGGAATGCTGTATCATTTGTCCATCATGTTCTGGGGTGCAGTATTCCGCAAAGCGTACGACGAACCCAACGCAATCTTGTTTATCTGGCCGCGCAGGGGCTCTACCCCTACCTTGTCGATGACCTACCGTGGCGTATTGATCGCGTTGACCGCACTGATCGCTTTAACTGCGGTGGCAATAACTCTCTACAATCTTCGACGCCATGATTATGCGCACGTTTCGTCGTCGATCGGCTACCTCGTCGGCATCACGTTGTTTGTCAGCTTCGCAACCACATTCAAGGTTCATCGCCGGTCATTTGCTTGGTTAGGCAGACTCAGCTACTCCGTGTACCTACTGCATGGCATACCGCTATATCTCGTGTTCTGGCTGTGTAGGCACTATCAATGGACTGGTGCGCCGCTTGGTGTCTATATGCTTGCCCCGTTGGTGCCGGCAATCGCACTGTCCTGGCTGAGCTTCAAGTTTTGCGAAGCGCCTAGCATCCGCGCGGGACATGCGCTGACCTGCGCGCGCCAGACCCACTTGACGGAGCGGGCCCGGCCCGCTGTAGCATGTTCGCAGCGCTCCTGAAACGCAGGCGCCAATTCCGCGCTAACCCCATGCGTCGGCAACGCTCATTGCACGAGCGTCGAGTCGTAGTACTCCGTCGCTACGCCTTGCTGCTGGCAATGCTTTCTTTTACGGCGCTATAGGCTGGCTTTTTCGTGACACCATCCGACTCGATCAGGCCATAGCCATCGTCAGCCGACATGTCGAATAGTTCATACAGCTGGATCGACTGCAACAAACTGTACTGCGACTTGAGCTTCACGAACTGCCGCGTTTGAGTGGCCAGATAACTCGCTTGTGCATTAAGCAGCGTGTTGCCGGACTGACCATACGGTCGATAACCATACTCGGAAATCCAGATCGGTCGCCGGAAGCGCCGCGTCAACTCATGAAGCACGTCGATACCGTTTGCATTCGTGATGTCCCCCATATCGCTATACCAGTGCCAGGAGGTGACATCCCAATTGACGCGTGGTCCACTCGTTCCACCTTGTGGATCCGTGCCGTCGGCCAACATTTGCAGAATACCGAAGTGCAACCACCCGGCGGTAACGGCCACTGCCGCGCGGGGATCTGCGGCGCGTACACCATCGATCATGCCGCGTATCATCCCGCGATAAATAAAGTACGGCGTCGCTCGGTAGTCGGTGCGAAAGTTGCCGCCACGGGAGACGAAACCGATTTCCATTTCGTTACCGCACTCATACAACAGCACCTTGCCCTTTAGAATACTTGCGATGGAGTACGCGAGCTGAAAGCTATTGCTGTACGCAGAGGCTTCATCGGTATTGGATAGCTTTGGGGTAATCACCACTGAAACGCTAATGCCAGTCCCCCTCAATGTGTCAACGAAAGATGCAATGCTCTTTGCTCCAATCGTATCCCAGACGTCTTGGCGAACATTCGAAATGCCAAGGTCGCGCATGTAGGCTATCTGTGTGGCAAACGCCGTGCCATACGCATTACCCGAATTAATGTGTCCGTTAATCCCGAAGAATCCAGACGACACGGCATTGTAGCTGTTCGACGACATGGAACTGGATGTTGCCGCGACACTGGAGGTCGTCACACTGACGGGTGTAGTACTAGCAGCACTCGAAGCCGATGCTGCTGAACCTGACGAAGCTGCGCCACTGCTGGGCCAGCGGCGCGCGCGGCCGAGACTAGCAGCCCCTACCTCGCTGCTTGCACACACCGCCAGCGCCATCGTTCCGGCAGTAGCAACCAGTGTGCGAAGGAATTCACGTCGCACGCATAGCGCGCCTTTCGCACCGCCTTGGGAATCCAAATCGACGTTTGAGGCGCAATGGTAAGCGCTTTTAGATGAATTTCTCTTCTTCGAAATCATGAATTTGAATGTATAGTCATACAAAGGTCGATCATCGAAACGCACTTGCCTTCGCCAAATATTTGACGAAAGCACTTCGTGCCCGTGCCACATTGGACGCGACGAAGAACCGCACCTCTGGAACACCGGGCGTCGTCTTGCACTTCGTAGGAATGGAACTTCTTCGTGACGAAACGGTGGATTGAAGCCGGACGCACAGTGACACAGGGTGCGGATGGCAATCGACAGCCGAATCGACGAACCCGAAGCTAGCCAGCGAGCAAATTATTTGCACGCACAGCTAAGAGAACTAGGATGACGCTTCATGCGTCAAAAGAACGAGAGTACATTTTACTTGGTTTGGGCACTTGAAAAGATTGATGTTTCGCTGCACACACGCTGACGACGCATAACGTAGCCCATTACCGTGCTCGACCCAATGTACCGGCAATATGATGTACCCGGTATGGCTGTCGCCAACAGCAAGCACCCTATCTATGCGCCCGCCGCCGGCACGTCTTTAATTCGAAATGGTACGTCAACGCACTGATACGCGTTGGATCGTACGCGATGCTATGCCCAATAACCAAAGCGTATACGCCCCTCCCGGCTCAAGTGCGTCACAAGATGCGACGGTAATGGCCCGATGCCATGACGGCAATAGCCAGCGGTTGCTTCAGTGATTGATTGCGGAACACCCTGTGAGATGAACGACACGAATTCGAACCATCGCGGCCGCACTCTGTCTGCCGCACCAGCGCGTCCCGGCGATGGGCAGCACGTCGTCGGTCCATCATGGAACGAGAGGTTTGGCTCCGGTACGGCACGTGGTGCCTTTAAGGCAGTGGATCGTTATTATCTGGTGTGGGCATTTTTTGTGCCGATCACGTCCGTGCTGGTGTTTCCCAGTGTGCAAGGCACCACGCCGGGTTATTTGATGTGCTTCTTATCACTGGCAATCGCCATGCTGTATGGAGGCGGCGAGCGTACCCGCTATTTGCGTATCCTTTTAACCGCGATTTTTGTCTGGGTATTGCTGTTCACACTGACGCAGCTAGCCGACCTGACCGACGGTTATACGCCTGACCTCGACACGTTATCGCTGGTCAATCCGTATGACCATTCGTTTGTCATGCGCTCTTCGCTTTTCACGCAATCTCTCTATGTCGTCGCGGTGGTTCTCTATGGCACCTACCTGTACGTCTACTACGATGACGCATGGGATCGCATCATCGTTGCCTCCGGCGTACTGTTTGCCGTGTACGGACTTTATGAGTGCGCCTACTATTTTGTAACCGGCCAGTCGGGCGACTTTCTGTCCAATCGTCAGTTCACCAACACACTGGCCCGGCCGCTGCCCAAGGACATCGTCACGGGCAGCGACTTTCAGACAATGGGCGTCGGCGGTATTTCAATGCAGCGCCTGAAGTCGCTGACGGGTGAACCGTCGATGTATGTGCTGTCGATGTTCCCGTTCTGGGTCTATGCCCGCACCGTGCAACGGTCGCGCTGGCCCGCGATCATGATTGGCGTGTCGCTCGTGATGACGGCCTCCACGACGGCGATGGTCGGCTACCTGTGCTACCTCGGCATCCGGATGATGCACACGCGGATCAATATCATCAAGCTGGTGCTAGCCGCGCTTGCCATCATCGCGATCGTCATCGTGTTTAACGAGCAAGTCGTGCAATTGGCGGATGACGTGGTGATCAAGAAACTCACCGGCGCCAATTCATCGGGCCAGGAGCGCTCGGCCGGGTTCATGGCTGCTATCGACTTCTGGCTCAATGCGCCCGTTGCGAATAAGCTGGTGGGAATCGGCTTCGGCTACATCCGCACCACCGACATGTTTTCAACGCTGCTAGTCAACAATGGCCTGCTGGGCATCGCCCTGTTCAGTGGGCTATTGCTGTATCCAGCATTCAAGCTCGATTGGGCGCCAAAGGCAATCGCACTACGGCAATGCTGCGTCGCGACCTATATGATGATGATGGTATCGGTGCCGGAGTTCTCGTATCTTGCACCGTGGAGCTTCGTTGCATTCGCCTATTGCCGGCTGTATCACCGCAATCGCGCACGACAGGTCGCGGACCGGCATGAAGTGGAGCTGACCGCGCGCACCTCACACATGCGCGAGGCTTGACGCGCGGGGCAGCGCTTCTTGGTTCCCGGCGCCTCGCTACAATCCAGCGTCGGATAGCTCCGCTGCCACAGGTAGTATTACTCCGCCAGGGTCGGATGGCCGCTAATTGTCAGCGTAAAGCCGTCGGCGCCGGCTTTCAACCGCGCGGGCACGCCCACGGGCAGCGTCACAGTATCCGCGCCGTGGCCAAAACGCAGCCCGGTGATCACCGGAATACCGGTCAGCGCGCGGATCTGCTCGACCATCGCGTCAAAATCATAGCCATTGTCATAGTCCGACAACCGCACCCCGGTGAAATCGCCGAGCACCAGCGCCTGTTGGCGCGGTAGGATGCCGGCCAGATGCAATTGGTACAGCATCCGCTCGACGCGGAATGGATGTTCGTTGGCGTCCTCAACAAACAAGATGCCCTCATCGATGTCCGGCAAGTATCGCGTACCGGCCAGCGCGGCGATCGTCGCGAGATTGCCGCCCCACAGCGTGCCGTGCAGGTCGACGTCGTCAGGCTGCGGCGTCGGCTCGCCAATCGTGAATTCCGGTTTGCTAATCGCCGTCCAGAAATGCTCGACTGTGAATTCGCTCAGTCTCGGCGCGCCAAAGTTGCTGCTCAGCATCGGGCCGCCGAACGTAATGAGGCCGCTGTGCGCGAACAGCGCCATCTGGATCGCGGTGAAGTCACTATGGCCGCAGATCGCGATCGGTTCACCAGCCAGCCGGCGTTGTAATCCCGCGTAGTCCAGTCCATGCAGCAACCGAATCGCGCCGTAGCCGCCGCGCACAGCCAGCACGATGTCCGGCAGCGCCCGCGCAGGGTCTGCAAGCCGATTCAGATCCGCGGCCCGTTGTGTATCCGTGCCCGCGAAGCGCTGGAAGCGCCGCTCGCTCGTATCAATGCCCCGAATGTGATGGCCAGCATCGACCCAGCGCGCCAGCGCCCGGGCAACGGTTTGTGGATCCTGCGGGTAGCCGCAAGGGGCAATCAGTTCGATCGTGCGGGGCTTCATGACACTCCTGTGCGGGGAAAGACGGTGCGCGGCGCGTACTGCGACCCGTGCCAGCACGGCGCGACGTCAATTGGGATCACATGGCACGACGTCGACCGGGATCAATTTGCATCGCCGAGTGTGCGCGACGCGCGCAGCTGCCGGCGGCGCTCGACGAAGAACTGGCTTAGCTCGTGCGAGCATTCATCGGCCAGTACGCCGCCAACGACGCTTGCATGATGATTCAACCGCGGCTGCGCGAACACGTCAACGACACTGCCACACGCGCCAGTCTTCGGATCATGCGCGCCGAACACCACTCGAGCGATGCGCGCATGCATGATCGCGCCCGCGCACATTAGGCACGGCTCGAGCGTTACATATAATTCGCAGCCCGGCATCCGGTAATTAGACAACGCCTGTGCAGCCGCTCGCAGCGCGACCATCTCCGCATGCGCAGACGGATCGTGAGTGCTGATCGGCTGGTTGAAGCCCTGCGCAATCACTTCATCGCCCCGCACGATCACGGCGCCCACCGGCACTTCGCCAATCGCATAAGCGTGGCGCGCGGCGGCGCGCGCCAACGCCATGAAACGCAGATCCCGGGCCAACGGGCCCGCGTCAGACAAACCGCTGTTGTGCATGCAAGCTCCGCGTCGAAGGGTCGCTCAGTCGATCACTGCTGGCGCGACGGCACCGCCACAGCCAGCTAGGCGTTCAGCGACACGGCGGCAATACTCGTGCGGCACCACCATCGGCCCGTCACGCAGCGATTCGAGCGCCATGGTCAGCGCCAGCCACTTCGCCCGCAGGCGATGCTGCTCCGCGCGGCCGCGGCGGCGATGCGCTGTTCAACCAGCACGTCGAGCAGTTTCATAGACGGACAAGATTCGAAATGCGCGTCAAGGATACCAAACTCTAACGCGGTTCAACCGCCGTCGCGCGAAGTGCAATGGAGCCGGCACTCTATTGCAGCGATCAACCGCTCCAGCCATGCGCGCAGCAGCGTATCGGACCCGACGAGCAGGATCGAGGTGGCGATAACGCCGTACACCTGCTGGCGTCGAACCTTGACGCTCGCCTCCGGCACCAACCAGTTCGCGCTGTCGACCAGCAACAGCAGCGTTTTCAGGCCGATGACGATCGGCCACAGGCATGCCAGCCTCAGGCGCGGCGCCGAACGGCGGATCGCCAGCGTATAGTCGATTGCGTCGCGGAACTGGTCCAGCGCATGGCGCACGAGTTCTAACATCACCGGGCGCGCACGGCCAGCCGCCTCGGCAGTCAACAGATCCTGCGGCGTCAAGCCGTACCGCTCGAGCATCGTGGACGGCAAGTAGCAGCGGCCGGTCCGCAGGTCCTTGGCGCAATCGCGCAGCACGTTAGTCAGCTGCAGTGCCCTACCAAAACGCACACCGCGCTCCGACATCGCCACGGGGTCGCCGTGCAGCGCGCGTGGCAGATGCGTATAGGTCATCTCGGTCCAGAACGCGCCGACGCAGCCGGCGACCATGTAGGTGTACTGATCCAGCTCGTGCCATGCACGTAACGCCACGATCTGCCCGGAGCGCTCGTGCGCAAACGTGATCAAATCGAATTCCATACCGCGTGTGAGTGTCGACACAATGTCACGGACCGCCTCGCGATCGCGCTCGTCCAACTGCTGCAGGATCGCCAGTGCCGGCTCGAGCGATTCCAGCAGCCGCCGCTCGTCGGACTGTTGTTGCGCAGCCAACTGCCCGGCAATCTCGCGCAGTGGCCCGCAATCGTGTTCGTCGCCATTCACGTGCGCACGCAGTGTCAATAGCATTTTCAGCCGCAACGCGGGCTCGATCAGCGGTGTGTCTGCGATCGTGTCGGCGGCGCGCGCCAGCAGATACGCCAGGCCCACCGGGTCCCGCATGCCGGCGGGCAACACGCGCAGCGTCAAGTAGAATGAGCGGGACACTCCCTTGAGCAGCGGACCGAGCAGGAAATCTCGCGCCGGATCACGCATGGATTGGTCAGCAGCGGTCACGGAGGCGGGCGGTTGCGAGCCGGCCACCGGCCCGGCGGCACACCGCGCGTGCGCTGCAGCGCAACCGGAGCGAGAGTCGAACGATGAATCGGACATCGCGCAGCCATGAATTAACAGTCACAGCCAGCATTGTACCGGTTCACGGATTGGCGTCGACGCGCGTCACGTTGAACAGCATGCCGCCCTTGCACGACGTTTGCATTATCGCGCGAAGCCGGTCTCTCTTTTCCTGTTTAATGTAGAAAGCTACGCCGCGAACCATCAAGTTTTGGTAGGAACACATCATGTTGTCTGCGAACCCAATCTCGATATCGTAGGCATTGCCCCACTCACGAGGAACGATCTTGCCGGCAAACGAGCAATATCCCTCTGTTCCTTTGATCCTGCCCTGGTAATCGATCGTCATTTCAAGTATGCCCGGCATATTGTCAAGTATGCTCGGCATATTGGTCTCGTTGACATGGTAGTCACGTTTGCTGGACATGCCTTTGTATGTCCCGGCTACTTTGCTCACAGCCGGCGTGGTATGTAACACTGTGCTGATACTGCCATTGAAGTCGAGCGGCGGCAGTCCCTCGGCGGATGCGACGAGGTGAATCGATCGCCGATTGAGGTACGCGTCGTTGACCTCTTCGGCAGTATTCTGATAACTGAAACGCCGCTTGGACGCGGTTGAGACTAGGTTGGACGCGGTTGAGACTAGTGTGGAACCGACGATGGAAGTCAGCGAACGGCCGGAAGCGGGCAACGCCGTTAATGTGACCTTGATTGCAGGCTGCTCCTTTCGATAGAGGATTCCCTTCCCGAGATTGCCGAGATCGCCAACAACGGCATCACCTATGTCGTCGGCCTCACCTATGTCTTTGCCATCAGTATATATCGCATAAAACCTGCCCGCCGGGGTGACCAACGCGGTGAAACCGTAGATGTCTCTTACGCGGCCGACGTATTGGCCTTGTGCTTCGTGCATCTCCACAAGTCCGGTCTGTACATCGGCGTCTGCGACTTGAGCGGCGGGCTCGGGTTCGGTCTGTACGCCGAGGTCCGCGACTTGGGCAACGGGCTCGGAGTCGGTCTGTACGCCAACGTCCGCGACTTGGGCGGCGGGCTCAGAGTCGGTCTGTACGCCGAGGTCCGCGACTTGGGCAACGGGCTCGGAGTCGGTCTGTACGCCAACGTCCGCGACTTGGGCGGCAGGCTCAGGTTTGGTCTGTACGCCGACGTCCGCGACTTGGACGGCGGGCTCAGGTTCGGTCTGTACGCCGACGTCCGAGATCCGCGCTTCGTACTCGCCCACGCCCACATTCAAGTCATTCACCACAGCTTCGCTTACGCTGTGGCCTGTCCGCCAAGTACTACGCCTCTTCCTGCCTTTGTCGTGATTCAGACTACCAATCTCGACCTTTCCATCCGTCGCATAAAATCGGCCTACATTTGTAATGTTGATGATATTCGTCGTATGGGCCGAATTTGTCGTAAGGGCTGGAGAACCGGCCGTGGTACCGGTGTGCTGGCCTTGTACGGGATCCATTGGCGACCGGGCCCGCTCTCGTTCCCCGTCCGCCTCTTTGACGACTACGCGTTGGACCCTGTCATCATCAGACTTGCCGCCGCCGCCCCCACATGCCCCCGCAGCACCCATAAGCATCACAGCGACAAACCGGATTATTCTGTAACGTAATGCCCTGATAAGCCAACCGGATGCGGCTAAATCCTTCAAGGCCGCGTTGGCGTGCACCGATTCACTTGCGGTTCGAGCGTCTTTTAACGCCGCCCTATTCCGCTTCCTTTGCTCGAAAACTAGATTAAACGGCACCGCTTTTTTACTCAATTGCTCAATCCGTGTAAAGCTGTCTTTTGCTCAACTCAAAACCGTGTGATCGATTCCCAATGCCATGCGTGATGCACTCGATTTCGAGAAATCAACACGACTGAAAAAGACCCGCGAGATATTGGCCACCCATAGCCTGTCTATTGCCGCCGGCCACTTTTCTTTTGTGCTTGGCGAAACGCGCCGGGCCACTCAATCATCTTGCTTGAAACAAGCCACCTCGGCGCAACATCGAACAACATAGGAATACCCGCGGCCGACGGGTGTTCAAAACATCGATGACAACGCCACACGGCAGAGTAGTGTCAGTGGCGTGACATTCTACAACCGGGAAACGGGATGCGGCAGTCTATCGTCACGGAAGCTGGCATGTACAGGCGGCGAGACGCCCAAGATGTAATCGAGTCGGACAAGTATTTGCCATCGGGTCAGGCAAATATTCGCCGGCGACCAGATTGTTGCAGATCTTGGCCATCTGCCCCATGCCCGGTTCACCGCAACGAACGACGTTCTTTCCCATGCTCAGCAACACCAGTTGAATGCGCTCGAACAACTGCATGTCAGCGCCGACCATGAAAGTGAGCGTACCGGCCTGCGCGCGCCGCCGCTGCCCGCCGAAACAGGCGCGTCAGCAAACAGATTGCGCTGCCAGCCGACTGCCGCCGCAACGGCTTGCTCCGTCGCTGGATCGATCTTGTTTGAATCGACTTCGCGACACCATCCACGATTGCGCCGACCGACGCGCGAGCCGGATGGCGCAACAGCGATAATCGATATCCGACATATGACGGGCGCTCGCTTCGCTGCCGCGCTCGTCCAGCTATTTCTGGAACACCACATGTCAGACAACGGTCCTTACCTCACCACACCGCCACGACTGGGACCCATTGAAACAACAACGCCCACGCCCGTGAGTTCAGGCGCGCGTCCGGCACCTGCGCCTTCCCAGATACCATCGTGGGGGCCGGTCGCTGCTCTGCGCAATCTTCTCTGGACTGCAAATGGACCCTTCGCCAATACCATGCCGCAGTTCCTGAACCAATCGCAGGCGTACTTTTTCCCTTATAACTCATTCCCCCCCGCTGCCCTAATAGCACCGCCTTCGCCTGCCGAGCCGCAGTCCTGCACACCGCAACCTTCCGCGCCGCCGCTAGATAGCAGCGTGGAACAGGCTGAATACGAACGTGTCGGGGCAGCCGTCAGAGGCGCGTTGACCCCACTGCAACGAGACCTGCATGACAGAATGTGCGACCCGACACGGCCTCCGGTTACGACTCAAGAAATCGAGAAAGCCAACGACCATGCGCTGATCGAGGCAATACACGCGAGCTTGCAAAAGAGTCCGTAACACGAGCCAGCACGAGGATGCGGACTTCACCGCTGACCGCTCGCAAGTCTTCGCTGCCCGACACCTCCCGCTAGTTAACCCGCCCGCCTGTAGCCTGCAGGAAACGATGCGACGCTGTTGATAAATTCCAACAGTCATCCGCGCGGGAACCCGTATTATGAAGATTATGTTGGCTACCCGCTTCGCGACTTCCCAATGCCGCCGTCTGCGCCGCCCTACTCGCTACCGCCCGTCGTCGTGTGGTTTCGCGACGATCAACGCCTAGCCGACAATCCCGCGCTCGAATACGCCATTGCCACGGGTCACCCTGTCGTGTGCGTGTATGTTCACGACCCGGCGCCACGAAATACGCGCCCGCCGGGCGCAGCTGGGCGCTGGTGGCTCCATGAATCTCTACACGCACTCAATGCTGCGCTCATCGCGTTGGGCGGCGAATTGACTGTCCTTCACGGCTCCGAGTCGCAGACCATTGAAGCGTTCGCCGTGGCAATCGGCGCGATCAAGGTGTGCTGGAATCGCAGGTATTCGGCGTCGCAACGCGAAACCGACATCGCGATCAAGACGGCGCTCAAAGAACGCGGCATTGCGGCTTTCACCTTCAACGGACACCTGCTGCGAGAGCCGTGGACCGTCGCCACGCGAGATGGCCGTCCGTTTCAGGTCTTCGGCGCGTACTGGCGCGCCGCGCGCCACGAGTATTGCCCTGAAGCGCCACGGCCCGGACCTCAGCGAATCGACTTCTTTCCGGTGCCGGAAAACGTCGCCGTGGCGGCACGCGTAAAAAATCTGTCTGCACTGGCGCTCCAGCCTCGCACACCCGACTGGGCCGGTGGACTGCGCGAAACGTGGCAATGCGGCGAGCAAGCAGGATGGACGCAGCTAGACGATTTTCTCGCGAACGCGCTGACCCGCTACGCAAGTGGCCGCGACGTGCCCGCGATGCAGGCAACCAGTCGACTGTCTCCGTATCTTCGCTTTGGCAATCTCTCGGCACGGCAGGTATGGCATGCCGTACTGTCTGCGGCACGCGCCGCGCACCGCTGCGGCAATGGGCGCAGCACGTCCACCGCGAGCGGCAGCGTGGATAAGTTTCTTGACGAGCTTGGCTGGCGCGAGTTCTCATACTATCTGCTCTACCATTGTGCGCCGTTGCATCAAGTCAATTTCAAACGGCAATTCGACACCATGCCGTGGCGTGTCGATGCCACAGATCTGCGCGCGTGGCAGCGCGGCCGCACCGGCTATCCGCTTGTGGACGCCGGCATGCGCGAACTGTGGCATACCGGTTGGATGCACAATCGCGTGCGGATGGTGACGGCATCGTTCCTGGTCAAGCATCTGCTCATCGACTGGCGTGAAGGAGAGACCTGGTTTTGGGACACGCTCGTCGATGCCGACGGCGCTAGCAACCCTGCGAATTGGCAATGGGTAGCCGGCAGTGGCGCCGATGCAGCGCCGTACTTTCGCATCTTCAATCCGGTACTACAGGGGCAGAAATTTGACCCGCAGGGCGACTATGTGCGGCGCTGGGTGCCCGAACTCGCGCGCTTATCGGCCGGATGCATCCATGCGCCGTGGCACGCACAACCCGCACAACTGGCTTCTGCGTCGGTTCGGCTCGGGCAGGACTATCCGCTGCCGGTGGTGCCTCACCAACAGGCACGCGAACGGGCGCTAAAGGCGATGGGGTGTATGCGTGGACGTGAATCGGGCAGCTGCGGCCCATCGTCATGACCGAGCTGATTTGCGCGGCTTGACGGCGAGATGCCGAGTGCCGTCGCTTTCACATCGTCGTTGAAGCGACGACTCTAGGCCTGCAAGCGCAGCCTCCACGATTCTCGAGGCAAGTCAGTTTTCCGTTATGGCGACACAATCCTTTGTGCTATAGTCACTCACAACCTTAGGAAGCCAACGCTTTGAAAATAACGGCAAGCCTTGCACCATCTCTGCCAAAACGGCTTTTATACGAGTTCGCTGAACTTGATCATCGGGCTTTTTCAACAATTGCCCCATCAAGGTGCCAATAAGAAAGAAGTCTGACGTCTCCAGCCCTCGGGTCGTCATCGCGGCGCTGCCAATCCGAATGCCACTGCACCGACTCGGCGGCTGCTTATCGAACGGAATCATGTTTTTGTTTGTAGTGATGCCCACGTCTGTAAACAGTTGCTCCGCTTGCTGACCTGATAAACCCAAACTTGTTACATCCGCAAGTATCAAATGGGTATCGGTGCCGCCCGTGATCAGCCGAACGTCCTGCTGCCGAAGACTTTCAGCCAACGCTTGAGCGTTGTCTAGAACAGCTTGTGCATACGTTGCAAACTCGGGTTCGGCCGTTTCTTTGAAAAGTGCGGCCCTTGCTGCAATCATGTCTACCTTGGGCGCGCCTTGAATGCCAGGAAAGATAGCCCGATCGATCGCCTGTGCCCACGCCTGCCGACACATTAAAACGGATCCGCCGCGCGGTCCCCGCCATGTTTTGTGCGTGGATGATGTGACAAAATCAGCATGCGGTACGGCAGACGGGACCACGCGCGCCGCCATCAAGCCCGACACATGGGCAATATCAGCCCACAGCAACGCGTCAACCTCTTTGGCAATATCGGCGAATGCTGCATAGTCAATATTGCGCGGATACGACGAGGCACCGCATATGATCAGCTTAGGCCTCACTTTGTTGGCGATACGGCGCACCGCATCCATGTCGATTCGCTCGGTTTGCTCGCTCAAGCCATAGTGTATTGCCTGATATAAGCGACCACTGATATGAAACGCCGCGCCGTGGCTTAAGTGGCCACCGTCGGCTAAGCGCATAGACAATATCGTGTCACCTGGCTCCAGGACGGTTTGCAAGATGGCGATATTTGCTATGGTGGCGCTCATTGCTTGGACATTGGCATGTTCGCACCCAAATAGGTCTTTCAATCGTGCAATGGCCAACCTCTCGATCGCGTCCACATGCTCGCAACCCGCGGCAAAGCGTTTGCCGGGATAGCCTTCGGCATTTTTGTCGGCCAGCACACTGCCTTCCAATGCTCGGCATCGAGGCGATGAAAAATTCTCCGAAGCTACGAGTGTGACAGAGGCTCGTTGCCTTACACTTTCAGATGCGACCAATTGAGCAAGTTTGGGATCGTTAATAGCCAGCTCATCTTGCCATCGCCGCTCCCAGTTGAAGCTTAAGTTATTTTTTTCGATACCATCCATTTTCATTGCCTAATTAATTTAAAAATTCCATTATATTGAGTTTCCGACTTGGATTGCCACCATTTTATGCAAGCATCAGCAAGACACGAAACTGAGTCTATCAAATCGTTGCCTTGGGCACGCGTCGATAGCACTATAGGTAACTCAGTGCAACCTAAAATAATTACGTTTGGATGTCGTGACTGACATGCTTGAAGCAAATGCGCCATTTTTTGTGATGCGTGGTCAATTTCTCCTGTCTTTGCCAAAGTAATGACGATATGAGTTAAATCAACTATGTCGTCGCCAATCTCAATCAAACGCACCCCGACATTTTGCAAGGCGTTGTCGTATAAGCGATATTTGATCGTGGATCGTGTGCCCAACACAAGTGCATTTCCTGCGCCCAAAAGCGCAGCTCGTTGGGCAGTAGCAGAAACCATGTCAATGAGTGGAATGGACAATGATGAAGCGAATTCATGGCGCCAATAATGGGCAGTATTGCATGGCATAGCTACTGCACCACACCCAGCTTTTTCCAATTGTCTCAAGCGGGCATCAATCGTCGCTGGCACGTTAGTATCGTCTGTCTCGACCGATTGTGATCGATCTAGAATTTCAGGGCACGACAAAAGGACAAAAGGAACGTGCTCTTGGTCAATCGTCGCGGACGAGCGTTGAGCAAGTATGCGTAGAAAATATGCTGTTGCTTCGCTACCCATGCCGCCCAAAATGCCGAGGCGACCTTGCCCTAGTGAACCGTCTATCATCAATAATGTCTCCACCGAACGAGCAACGAAAGCTTAGTACCCTTTATTAGACTGTGAGGAACCGCTACTGGTGTCACTGGCACCAACATTTTTACCGTACATGGTTATACATAGCGCACTGCCAATAATCATGACCGCACCTACTACGGCTAAAGTTGACATTACTGTTCCCCAAAACAAGTATTCAAATAACATCGCCCATATCACGCCGAAGTAACTTATTGGCGCAAGCCGTGACGCTGGCGCGTTTCTAAACGCTATCGTCAACATGAGTTGCCCCAGACCAGCAGCCAACCCAAGTAGTGCCATATAACCTAAATCTTTTATGGTTGGCACCGTCCATGAGATAAAAAGCGAAAGACCACTTAAAACAGTTGCAATAAGTGTAAAATATAACACAATCGCCACAGGCCCTTCAGTACGCGAGAGTCGTTTAATTTGTATGACAGAGCCGGCGCCGAATGCAGCGCTTAATAGAGCCAAGCTTGTACCTAACAATGAGGCATGCTTCCCGGCAAGCGGCGAAATCAACATTACACCAACTAATCCTGCTATTAGAGCCAATACCGTCGCAGCCCGTACGCGCTCACCTAAACACGCGGCAGCGAACGTGGCGATAAAAATCGCTTCTGTATACTGCAATGTCACAGCAGTTGAAAGAGGTAAATAAGGTAAGCTAGAAAAAAATAGCCCCATCGAACTGAGTGCCATTGTTGCCCTAAGGAAATGACTCCAAAGACGATATGGCTTGAGCTTTACGCATAGTTGACCATAAGGCCAAAGCGCAAAAACGGCAGGAATTAAGCCAAACAACATTCGAAAGAATGTAATTTCGTTTGCTGGATACCGTGTTGAAAGATGTTTTGCTATCACTCCCACCATAGAGAAAAGCAAGATAGCACCGAACATAAAAGCAACCCCACGTGCTTCCCGTTGGTAAAGCATCCGCATCAACTTTCTGCCGAAGAGAAATGACATATCAATAATCTGTAAATTTATCTTTACACGCAATATTTATGAATTTTTCTTCTAACTCATGAATTGCGTCTCTAGAATGTGCAATCGTGAGAATTTCAAAGTGTTGAGTATTTTGCAAATCCTCAGCCGAAACGACGATACCGGTGCCTCGATCCCTGGTAAAGCCAAGCCCTTCCTGCTCCAATAGCTCACGCAACACATTAAATTTTACATTACTTGTTAAATCCGTGCGTGTTGCAGCAAAAAACGATTTATCTGTACCGCCCGTAATCTTGTCGATCACCGCTTTGGCTGCCGTAAAGCCGCCATGACGTGCATTGATTTCATTGACTATGATTTGATTACTGGCGCATACGATCGCATCAACACTGATGGGGCCACGGTGTCCCAGCGAGGCAATATGATATGCTAGCTTATACCCTTCGGCTATGAGCTGATGAACCATTGTGTCGGGCAAATTGGTCGGCCAAAACATACCCGCATAGGCGGGTGCCAACCGAATATCGGCAACACCATTGAGAACGACCTTGTTATCTCCCAAAAGATAATGCACCCCAACTGAGTGAACATTATGATAATAAACTTCAACAATAAAAAAGGGGGACGAGCCTTGGCTCAATTCATAATAAACGGTTTGCGCAATGTCATCGTATTCTTGTGAATCTGACACGGGGTAAATTTTGTGCGTGCCCGGAGCATTTTTAAGTTGGTGGTGCGTAATCAGCACATTTCCCTCTGCACCAAGGTGGCGGTCTACTTTTACAATACAAGATCCAGTAGTAGAAATAAGCTCGGATAGCGCGAAAGCCAACTGCTCCGACGTGGCACAAACACGCCCTGAGGCAATGGGTACGTTTAATCCGGCCGCAATTGCGCGAAAGACGCGTTTGTCATTGAACAAATCTGCCGCTTCGCACGTAGGCGTTCCCCATGTCCCGAATCGAACAGGAACATCGATCAACTTCCCAAAATCGAACGCATCCGCATCAGCGATAAACGGTTCAAGATTCCATGAACGCCCATCAAAGTTAATTTTTTCAATTCTACTTAAAAATTTGTTTATTTTAAGATTTTTTAAATTTAAAACCCCACAATCTTTTACACCATCATACACATCGATTACTTCTATAGAACCCTGAGGATACCGGCAAAAATCTTCAACATACCGAACGTAATCAGGATCTCCTGCACAGGGAGTAATCATCACGTCTCCTGGTCGCATTGTCCATAAATAACGACGAGCCACGTTGGCGCCGTGCTGAATATAACGCTTATTACCAGACTGGCTTAATCCAGAAATCATGGATTCAGCACACCCGTTACCAAAAAAAATTTTCATCTTTAATTCCAATCAATATAAATTTAAACTTATGCCATCAATAAATCGCACAAACAAATTTCAACCAATTTAAATTTTAACTCAAAAATTAATGATTTTGCCAAACACCCTTTATTTATTAATAAGAAAATATTGTTTTTGATTCGCTTGTAGGCCAGCATCACAATTGGGGGAGGACACATGGCATGTACTTTGCGATCGTTTGTGGTAATGCATTAAAATCATGAAGCCGGCCGGCGATCGTGCTACGCATTAAGCAAATCCCGCCGACACGCGTGCATAATGGCTATCGCAAGCATTTTGGGATATGTTACCGAGGGAATGGAGAGTGATGCCATCATGTTGGCATGCAGGGTATCGCCGCCCTGGGGTTTTAAAGTATGAGGTGGCCATACTATCCGGTGAAACCGACACGAATTTTCTGGCCAACATCGATTTCACATCTCCATCATCGAATGACGCCCGGGGACTTGCCGCCAAGCCAATTCATTGATTTGCTTGAACAAGCCATAAATGACGCGCGGCACAATGGCGACAGGCATGAAGTCGGTATCCAGGACAACGTGGCCGAGAGCGAAGAGCGCGATTGGTAAACCGGCTCAAACAGTTTACTGCCGAACCGGCATCAGCGTGCATCGCCATCAACCGGAGAACATCAAGTATCTCCAGGGCCTTTGGCAATGATGCGAACCGACATGCACGGCAGCGGATGCCATGCACCTCATCGCGTCAGCACGCCTCGTTCAGCTGATCGAGAATAGCCGGGTTTTCCAGCGTCGACACGTCTTGCGTGATCGCCTCGCCCTTGGCCAGCGAACGCAGTAAGCGACGCATGATCTTGCCGGAGCGCGTCTTCGGCAAGTTGTCGCCAAATCGGATATCCTTCGGCTTGGCAATCGGACCGATCTCCTTCGCGACCCACATCCGCAGTTCGTTTGCTAGCTTCACGGCCTCGTCGCCCTGCACACGTGCGCGCTTGAGTACGACGAACGCGACCACCGCTTCGCCGGTCGTGTCATCGGGCCGGCCGACGACCGCCGCTTCGGCGACGATCGGATTAGCCACCAGCGCCGACTCGATTTCCACCGTGCCGAGCCGGTGACCGGACACATTCAGCACATCGTCAATGCGTCCCATGACCGTGAAATACGTGGTTTTCTTGTCACGTATGCCGCCGTCTCCGGCAAGATACAGTTCGCCACCAAGCTCCTCGGGGAAATAGTTTTTCTTGAAACGCTCCGGATCGCCCCAGATCGTGCGGATCATCGACGGCCACGGACGCTTGATCACGAGGATCCCACCCTGTCCGTTCGGCACGTCCTGACCAGTCTCGTCGACGATTGCTGCCATGATGCCCGGCAACGGCAGCGTGCACGAACCCGGCACGAGCGGCGTGACGCCGGGCAGTGGCGTGATCATGTGGCCGCCAGTCTCAGTCTGCCACCACGTGTCGATGACCGGGCAGCGCTTGGCGCCGACCTGCTCGTAATACCAAACCCACGCTTCGGGGTTAATTGGCTCGCCGACGGTGCCGATGATGCGCAGTGACGACAGCTCGTACGCGCACGGATGGCATGCCGGGTCGGCATCCGACGCCTTGATTAGCGAGCGGATCGCGGTCGGCGCCGTATAGAACACGGTGACCTTGTGTCGCGCGATCATATCCCAGAAGCGGCCCGCATGTGGATACGTCGGCACGCCTTCGAACACGACTTGCGTTGCGCCACACGCAAACGGACCGTACGCGATATACGTGTGGCCGGTGATCCAACCAATGTCGGCGGTGCACCAAAATACGTCGTGCGGCTTAATGTCGAACGACCACTTCATCGTCAGCGCGGCCCACAACAGATAGCCGCCAGTGCTGTGCTGCACGCCCTTGGGCTTGCCGGTCGAGCCCGACGTGTACAGGATGAACAATGGGTGCTCCGCGCTGACCCATTCAGGCTCGCATTGCTCGGGCTGGTTGTCGACCAGCTCGTGCAGCCAGTGATCGCGCCCGTCGTGCCACACGATGTTGCCGCCCGTGCGGCGATAGACAATGACATCCATGACCGCGTCGCAGCCGCCCATTGCGAGCGCCTCGTCGGCAATGTTTTTGAGCGGCAGCGCCTTGCCGCCGCGCATCTGCTCGTCGGCGGTCACCAGCACGACGGCGCCCACGTCGACGAGTCGCTCATTGAGTGACTTTGATGAAAAACCGCCGAATACGACAGAATGTGTCGCGCCGATCCGCGCGCACGCCTGCATTGCGACCACGCTCTCGACCGACATCGGCATGTAGATCACGACACGGTCGCCCTTGCGCACGCCGCGCGACCTCAGCGCGTTGGCGAATCGGCACACGCGCCGGTGCAACTCGCGGTAAGTGACCGGCGTCACCGTGCCGTCGTCGGACTCGAACACGATCGCCGTCTTGTCGCCGTGTCCGGCAGCGATCTGCCGGTCCAGGCAATTGTATGATGCGTTGAGCTGGCCATCGTCGAACCACGTATAAAACGGGGCGTGAGACTCGTCCAGCACCTTTGTGAACGGCTTGTGCCATTCGAGATGCTCGCGGGCCAGACGCGCCCAGAATCCTTCATAGTCGCGCTCGGCCTCGTGCATGAGCGTCCGATAGGCATCCATGCCAGCAATGGTGGCTGCCGCTGTGGTCTGCGCGGACGGAGGAAATACGCGCCGCTCTTGCAAGACTGATTCAATAGCAGACATCGAACTACTCCTCTGATGATGAAATGAACAAAATCGTTATCATGCGCCGCCGCATATCAGCACCAGTGTCTCCGCCCCGCTGTGGCCAGTGCCGTCTGGCTGCGGCACGCACGCGTCTGGTGTGCAGGTCACATAGCTTTACGATGCCGTATCGCGTTACCTACGATTTACGCTGCTGCAATGCAGCGAAGGCGACCACGCATCTCCTCCGCGCTGGCGCGCTTGCCGACATCCAGGCAGCACTCTACAATGTCAAGTCAATTAAGAAAACGTCCGACAGTATCGAGTTGCTACTGATGCCGCCGTTCGGCGCCGGCTCGCTCGCCACATTCAATGATGCGGCGGTGCCGGCCAGTCAGTGTATGGGCGATGGTGCTTTAGTATAGCCTGGCGGCAAGCGCGTTTTCGTTTTGGCTATGGATGAAGAGCATCCGCCGCACATCGAACTGCACCGCGCTGGCCTGTGCATGCTTTGGGCTGCACCGTAACCGAGCAGATTGGCGGCATAGGCCAGCACAGCACAGCACAGCAATCTTACTGCAACACGGTACAATACTCGCATTTTTGAACCCACTCTGGCGTCCGCTTGCATCCGTGCGTGAGCATGGGCAGTACGGCGCCGTTTGCTCAGCTGCACGATGTCTTCCTGTCACTCGCCTTCTCCTGAGCATGGCACACGCCGTATGCGCGCACTGCCGTCGCTGATCTTCTTCAGTCGCTGGCTGCAACTACCCCTGTACCTGGGCTTGATCCTCGCACAGGCCATCTACGTTTTCCTGTTCCTGAAAGAGCTCTGGCACCT
Source organism: Mycetohabitans sp. B3 (assembly GCF_021498065.1). NCBI lineage: Bacteria > Pseudomonadati > Pseudomonadota > Betaproteobacteria > Burkholderiales > Burkholderiaceae > Mycetohabitans > Mycetohabitans sp. B3. The sequence goes on from NZ_JAHLKN010000026.1 coordinate 201,462, forward strand.
GGTGTCGCACGCGGCCTCGTTGACCGAGACCAATGTAATGCTGGTGGTCCTCGGGCTGATCGACGTCGTGATGATCTCGAATTTGCTGATCATGGTGATTATCGGCGGCTACGAGACGTTCGTGTCGCGACTGGGTCTGGAGGGCCACCCGGACGAACCGGAGTGGCTTGACCACGTCAATGCCGGCGTGCTGAAGGTCAAGCTATCGATGGCACTGATCAGCATCTCGTCAATCCACTTGCTCAAGACCTTCATCGATCCCGACCAGCATTCGTCACAAGCGGTGATGTGGCAAGTGCTGATCCACGCCGCGTTCCTGCTATCGGCACTCGTGATGGCCTGGGTGGACCGGCTCACATCGCACGCGCCGCATGCGCCTGTTTCAGTCGCCGCTTCGAACCACGATTGAGCGTTGATTCCGCTGCCAACCGACGCAGTACCCCCACGAGAAAAGCATCATGAGAGTCATCAAGCAGGAAGACCTGATCCAAAGCATCGCCGATGCGCTGCAATACATCAGCTACTACCATCCGCTGGACTATATCCAGGCGTTGGGCCGCGCCTACGAGCGCGAGCAAAGCTCGGCTGCGAAGGACGCGATCGCGCAGATCCTCACCAACAGCCGGATGTGCGCCGAGGGGCGCCGCCCGATCTGTCAGGACACTGGCATCGTCACGGTGTTCGTCAAGGTCGGCATGGACGTGCGCTGGGATGGCGCGACGATGAGCGTGACGGATATGATCAACGAAGGCGTGCGGCGCGGCTACACGCACCCGGATAACGTGCTGCGCGCTTCGATCGTCAATCCGCCCGAAGGTGCGCGCAAGAACACCCGGGACAACACGCCGGCAGTGATCCACTATGAGATCGTTCCGGGCGACAAACTCGACGTGCAGGTGGCAGCCAAGGGTGGCGGCTCGGAAAACAAGTCCAAGTTCGCGATGCTGAACCCATCCGATTCGATCGTTGACTGGGTGCTCAAGACTGTGCCGACGATGGGCGCCGGCTGGTGCCCACCGGGCATGCTCGGCATCGGCATTGGCGGCACCGCCGAGAAGGCGGTGTTGATGGCGAAGGAATCGCTGATGGATCCGATCGACATCCAAGATGTGATCGCCCGCGGGCCGCGCGACTGGATTGAAGCGCTGCGCATTGAGTTGCACGAAAAGGTCAACGCGCTGGGCATCGGCGCACAAGGGCTGGGTGGTCTGTCGACTGTGCTGGACGTGAAGATCATGGCGGCGCCCACGCACGCGGCCAGCAAGCCGATTGCGATCATTCCGAACTGCGCGGCGACCCGCCATGTGCACTTCACGCTCGACGGTTCCGGCGTCGCGCGGCTGGATCCGCCGCCGCTGGAGGCGTGGCCCAATGTGCATTGGCAACCGAACACTGAGACCAGCCAACGTGTGGACCTCGATACGCTGACGCGCGAGCAAGTCGCCAGCTGGAAGCCGGGCCAGACGCTGTTGCTCTCGGGCAAAATGCTAACCGGACGCGATGCCGCGCATAAGCGCATTGCGGACATGCTGGCCAACGGCCAGCCGCTGCCAGTCGACTTCACAAACCGCGTGATTTATTATGTCGGCCCAGTCGATCCGGTGCGCGACGAAGTCGTCGGTCCCGCCGGCCCGACGACCGCGACGCGGATGGATAAGTTCACCGAGATGATGCTCGCGCAAACCGGCCTCATTTCGATGATTGGCAAGGCCGAGCGCGGCCCGGTCGCGATCGATGCGATCAAGCAGCACAAGGCTGCCTACTTGATGGCGGTCGGCGGCGCCGCGTACCTTGTATCCAAGGCAATCCGCGGCTCGCGCGTGGTCGCGTTCGAAGATCTTGGGATGGAAGCCATTTACGAGTTTGAGGTCAAGGACATGCCGGTCACCGTGGCAGTCGATGCCAACGGCACGTCGGTCCATCAGACTGGCCCAAAGCAATGGCAGGCCAGGATCGGCAAGGTTTCGATTGCGGCCGCGTAGTGAATCGGCGGGCCGCGCAGCTGCGCGGCTTCCCATTTAGCGGGCAACGGACTGCTCTATTCGATCAATGACTTGCACACCATCCGTGCCTGTCCCCAACAAGGAACCGATCATGCAAGGCGACAAAAAAGTCATCGAATATTTGAACGCTCAGTTGAAAAACGAACTGACAGCGATCAACCAGTACTTTCTGCATGCGCGGATGTACCGACACTGGGGATTGGACAAGCTGGGCAAGCACGAATACGACGAGTCAATCGGTGAAATGAAGCACGCCGACTGGCTGATTGAGCGCGTATTCATGCTCGACGGTTTGCCGAATCTGCAGGATCTGCACAAACTACTGGTCGGCGAGACCACGCAGGAAATCCTTGAATGTGACCTGAAGCTCGAACTGGCATCGCAAACGACCTGTAAGGAAGCGATTGCGTATTGCGAGTCCGTGCGTGACTATGTGTCACGCGAAATCTTCCGCCGCATCTTGGACGACACGGAAGAGCATATCGATTGGCTCGAGACACAACTCGAATTGATCAACAAGGTGGGCATCCAGAATTACCAGCAGTCCGTGATGACGGCCGTCCAATCTTAAGCGACGGCAGCCACCAGTACGGTGATAATGACGATGCGCAACGCGGCGCCGGTCGGCGTGTTCGACTCCGGAGTCGGGGGCCTATCGGTGCTGCACGCGATCCGTGCGGCATTACCCGATGAGGCGCTGCTGTATTGCGCCGATTCCCGCTACGCGCCGTATGGCGAGCGCGACGACACGTTCATCGCGGCGCGCACGCTGGGCATCGGCCGGTGGCTCGCGGCGCAACATGTGAAGGCGATTGTAGTGGCCTGCAACACCGCCACCGCGCATACCGTATCGATGCTGCGCGAGCGGCTACAGCTGCCGATCATCGGCGTCGAGCCGGGCATCAAGCCTGCCGCGTTGCAGTCGCGCACCCGCGTGGCCGGCGTACTGGCGACCGCCAGCACGCTCAAGAGCGCGCGCTTCAACGCGCTGCTCGCCCAGTACGGCGGCGATTGCCGATTCGTATGCCAGGCAGGCCATGGCCTGGTCGACGCCATCGAGGCAGGCGACATCGATTCGCCGGTCGTCATACAGCGTCTGTCCGCATGCCTGCAGCCAATCCTGGACGCCAGCGCCGACACATTGGTGCTGGGCTGTACCCACTATCCGTTTCTGCTAAATGCGGTACGCACCATTACCGCCGACCAGCTTCACATCATCGACACCGGCGAAGCCATCGCACGTCAACTGGTGCGACGGCTGACCGACCAGCAGTTACTGGCCGACACGGGCCCGGCCGCCGCCGCACACACCGAACCAACACCCGTGCCAACGCCGTTGCGGCTCGTCACCACAGGCGACGCCCGGCAATTGACTCGTATCGCTTGGCAACTGCTCGGCGTCAACGTAGCTGCCGAACACGTCGAAATAGCGTCGGAACCGCTTTATCTCAACGTGCCGGCCTGACGCGAGGTTAGCCGCCCCGCTGTTACAAAAAATCATCAATCTCGCTTGCGCACGTCGCCACAAAGAATGATAATAATTCGCATTAACTTTAGCTGTCAGCGCATCATGATCGTCTGCGTGTGCAAGTCTGTTTCTGACCGTACTATCCGTGCGTGGCTGGAGTCCGGTGCATCGACGTTCGACGAGTTGCAATTTGAGTTGGGCGTGGCAACGTGCTGCGGCAAGTGCGAGGAAACCGTGCGTGACCTGGTCGCCGCCTGCGGCGCGTGCCCTAGCCTGTGCGGCCCCGGCGCCCACCCGGCGCGTCATGTGGCGCCGGCGCCGGTTACGTTCTACGAACGCAAGGCGGCCTGACGCCGATTGATACCGGGCTGCAGCCCGATGCCGCGTCGGTTCTGCTGGATCCGTCTTTCTCCGTGCCAGCCAGCGCGACGCGCGAGCCAGCCACGCTACCTCGCCTCGCTCTCGGAGGACTTCATGGAACTGCTGCTTGGATTCGCGACAACGCTATGCATCTCTTTTCTGATTTTTCGACGTTGAGTTGGGCACACGCCGGTTCGCATCGAAGCAAGGTCGGCCATTGTCCGCGTCGCGCCCCCCGTGCATCTGCCGTTGGCCAACGCTAATATGCAGGTTTCTCCCAGTTTGGCTGGAGCACTGCGCTCCAGTGCAGCCTCGCCGATGAAATCGCGCCCCGTCGCGCATTACACGACCACGCTCGCCGTAGTGGCACTGCTGCATGCCGGCGTGATCGCATGGCTGGTTTATGGGCGTGCCGACACCGTCCCGACCGTGACGGTCGAGTCCCGGCCAATCATGGCCGAACTGCTAGCCCCGCCGGCGCCGGTCGCCGTGCAGTCCACGCCGACGCCGGCGCCGGCGCCCAAACCCAAGCCCAAGTCTGTGGTCACGCCGCGGCCCAGTCCCAAGCCCGTTGTCAAAAATCCTACGCCGGTGCCTACACCACCGATGCCGGTACGTGATACCCCATCGCAATCGGCGCCCACGCTGCCGGCGCCCCCAGCAGCGCCCGCGCCCGCGCCCGCGCCGGCACCGGCCGCCGAGCCCGCGTCACCCGCGCCGAGCCCTCGCCCGGCCGTCGCGCAGGGCGTACCCAAGGGCGTCGCCAAACTCGACTGCCAGATCATGCGGCCCGATTATCCCGCCCTGTCCAGACGACGCGAGGAAACGGGCACGGTGATCATCAATCTGGTCATCGGTCCGGAGGGCAAGGTGGAACGGGCCACGGTCAAGAAAAGCAGCGGTTATGATCGATTGGACGCCGCCGCACGCAATGCCGCGCTAGCTAGCACGTGCCGGCCGTACATTGAAAATGGGCAACCGATCCGGGTTACGGCCGACCAGCCGTATGTGTTCAATCTGGGCGACTGAGCAACGCCGCGCTGATACCGCGCCGCCGATGCGCCCATTGCCGAGTCCACCGCTCAACAGCGTCACCGATAACGAGGATCCGAAGGAAACACCATGCAGAACTACGGTATGGCCCACGTATGGGCGCAAGGGGATTTCGTCACACGCGGCATCGCGATCACACTATTGATCATGTCAGTGCTGTCGTGGAGCGTGATCCTAATGAAAGGATGGAACGTGCTGCGGTTGCGGCGCCTGACGCGTAACACCGAGCAGCAGTTCTGGCATTCCGACGATTTCACCGAAGGTCTCGTGAAGCTTGGCTCGACCGGCTCCAGCGCCGCCGATAACCCGTTTGTCGCACTCGCGCTGTCCGGCAAGGAAGCCGCCGATCATCACCACAAGAGCCAGCCCCACCTGCATGACCGGATGGACATTTCGGACTGGATAACGCGCTGCCTAAAGGACACCATGGACGACTGCGTCGCCCGGATGCAGAGTGGGCTGGCGATCCTGGCATCGATCGGCAGCACCGCACCGTTCGTCGGCCTATTCGGCACCGTATGGGGCATCTATCATGCGCTGCTGACGATCGGAGCAACCGGCGACACGTCAATCGATAAGGTTGCGGGACCGGTGGGCGAATCGCTGATCATGACGGCATTCGGCCTATTCGTCGCGATTCCCGCGGTACTCGGCTACAACGCGCTAACCCGCTCGAACAAGGCCGTGGTGACCAAGCTGAATCGCTTCGCGCACGGACTGCACGCGTACTTTGTAACAGGCGAACGATTGTCTTCGACGCTCCAGCGCGGCGAAGGCCCGCGACTGGCCACAGCCGGCAAATGAGCGGGGTACGACAATGGCCATGCCCCCCTTTGCGGACGACGATGACGACGGGCTGATGAACGAGATTAACATGACGCCGCTGGTCGACGTGATGCTCGTGCTACTAATCATCTTCATCGTGACGATTCCGGCGATCCAACACGCAGTCAAGCTTGACCTGCCGCACGCAAGCAGCCAGCGGCAAGACGTGCGGCCCGCGCACGTCACGGTGTCGGTCAATGCCGATGGCACCGTGTTCTGGGATAACGTCAAAGTGTCCGACGCTGAGTTGCAGCGCAAGATCGCCGCCGTCGCGCAGGCCAACCCACAGCCGGAACTGCATTTGCGAGCCGATCGCAAGGTCGCGTACGAGCGCGTAGCCGACGTGATGTCCTATGCGCAATCGGGCGGGTTGGCCAAAATCGGGTTCGTGACCGAGCCTAAGGCGCACTGAGTGCGGCGGCCGAGCCGACCGACCGGGGTGACCAGCTGGCAGGAACTTAAGGTTGTCCAAGAACACGGCGCGTCATGCCGCCTTTCACCATGACGGCATAACGCGCACGTCCTGAGCCCGAGCAACCCTGTCCCCGGCCAACGGCTAGGAGCTACTTTGCCGCCTATCGGACGCTGGGCTGCGGCTTGACCGGACCCAGCAAGCGCTGCACGCGGCGCTCAACGCTCGGCTGCGCAAAGCCCGCCGTGTCACGGCGCAGCATACGCAGCTGTGCCGCCGGCGCTGGTCCAATCGAATCGATGCTGGTTGGGCGCGAAGCATCAGCCAGCCCTGCTTCCACGAGCAACTTGGCTTCCAGCTTCAGGTTAGTCAGGCGCGCCGGAAATCGGCCAATTAGGACTGCAACGCGCCGCGCAGCACCTACTCGCCCAGATAGCCCTCGATCATCTTGAGCACCTGGCCGCACTTATCGTAGGCAAACGTGCCCGCACTCAGCACGAAGTCATTGGACGCGTACGTGTTGAAGTTGGGCTGAGCCGGGAATACCGATGATTTCAGTTCCGCCGCGATCACACGATACTGGTTCTTCACCTCGTCGGCCCAATTGAAGCGGTCCGGGAAGAAGCGGATCTTGGTCTTGTCCTCAAAGAACGTCGCAAACGACTCGTTCAGCCACACGTCGTCCCACCAATCCAGCGTGAGCAGATTCAAGCGATTGAACTGGTGCCGAGGTTAGGAAACGTAATCCAATAGGTCGTCACCCTATTGGTTATTCCGGTGGCTATGCGCCGCATACCTGAGACAAACCCGCCCTCGGGCAGGGCGTGATACCCTCCGTAAGCAGCCCCGCCCGCTGCAGTGGCAAATGTTATCGCACCGGTGCTCGCTGGGAGTGCACCGATTCCCACCGCACCTAAAACGGCGCCTCCAATCGCGTACCCTGCCGCCGCCCTGATCCGGTTCCCCAACAACCAGCCTGCCACGCGCCACCCGAATTGAGCAGCCCGTCCCCCCCATGAGCGCCCTCCAGTCAGCCCCATAGAATGGGCGACGTCTCGAACCAACGAAACCCCGGTGTCGAATATAGATTCGCCCAAACTCCGGGTGTACGCATTGATGGCATCGAATCCCAGCCAAAGCCGGGCCCGCGTTTGGCGTGCCATCGCCCCAGCCGCCTGACCTACTTCTGTGGCTCCTTCAAGTTGGCCGTGTAGATAACCCATTGCACCACCGCCCAATGCCGTCCCAACGAGCGCCGGTATATCCGCCGCCGTTTCAACGCCAACGGCTCGTGAAATACTTTCATATTCCCCCACCGCCACGCCGCCCGCATGGGCACCAGCTACGCTCGCTTCAGCATTTTGTTCCGCCCACCCTAAAACTGAAATCGGCGCGGTACCGGCCATTGCCACCGCGGCTCCAGTGTGCGAGGCGCCATGCATCTCGGCTGATACAAACGTAGTGGCCGCAGAACGAGCGCCGTAACTTAGGATTCCTCCACCCTCCCGTTGGATCTGGTGAGCCTGATGAGCGGCATGCCTTCGTGCAAGCCGTGAGGCGGCCGACACCGCAAATACCGCACCGCCAATGGCCGCCGCAATACCCACGCCCGCGACAACAAACGGCGCTGCGCCGACGGCTGCGGCAATGCCCCCCGCCACCGCGGCGGCCGCTCCTCCCCAGCGCAATGCCCTACCGACTTTGCTCAAGAAACTCAGTTGTTTGGAGGACGCCGTCGCAATGACAGATTCCTGGCGACGCCGGGTCGCATCCCCTGCGTCGCCGCGTCTGAATCGCTGGAAAGCTTTATAACCTTGGTAGCCCGAGTAAATGAGCCCTGCAGTCGCCGCTACCGCGCCGATGACCACAGCCGGCGCGCCCAACGCTATGGCGCCCGCCGCTACGATCGGCGCTACCCATGGCACCACCTTCGGGCCGTGCTTTTTTGCCATGGTTTTAAATAGCTGCCAATTCGATGCCTTTAACCCATTCGGATCCGCGTGGTTGATGGGATTATTTCTCACCATCGCGTAAAGATTCAGACCATCAACCGGTCCTGCTGGATCGGCACTTGCCCAGCGCCCCAACCACGGCTGGTAATAGCGATGGCCGTAGTAATACAAGCCCGTCGCATCACGCTCCTTACCTGCATACCGGACAAACTTATATTTCACTTCACAATCGTTGCCGCCCCACACCGCGGTGCCGCCGTACGGGTAGTATTCTTCGCGCGTCAGAATGCGAGCGTCACTGTCCAGCTCCAGGTTCACCGAGCCGATCAGATTACTCACGCTCCAGCGATATTGGTCGTTCGGTATCTGTGTGGGCTGCCCGGCATGCCAATGCAACACGCGCACCGCGCCGTCTGCAGCAGAAACCACGTCCAGTGCCTCTTCGACGTTCTCGCCCACGCGTGTCGTGCGAAGCTCCAAACCCGGCAGGTAGATCACCTCTTCGGTGCGCCACGTGCTGCCGGTCTTCGTGCGGCGCTGTTTCCACACCCGCATCCCGCTGCCATCGTAGCCGTACGTTTCCCGGTCATTGTCATCATCATTGCCGCGATCGACGATCGTCACCTGCCTTAACTGGTTGCGCTCATTCCAACCAACGGGCTGGCCGGGCTGCAATTGCAAACTGTTGCCATTACAATCAAAAAAACCGCCGCCGTCGATGTCTTCCGGGCGCAGATTGCCTTGTTCAGTCTGCGCGACACCGTAGTTGCTTCGGGTCGCAATCACGATATCGTTGCGATAAGCGTTGTCCCCCTGGCCTTGATGGCGAATCGCGGTGAGGTTGCCCCCCCGATCGTACGTATAGCTGCGGGTGTAGTTGGTCAAATTGATCGGATCGCGCTGCGGTGTCGGCAGGCCCAGCCCCTGACGGCCAGCCGGGGCGTTCTCTCGTCCGCTGGCCTCCAGCAATTGGTACAGCGCGTCGTAGCGGTATGTGTGCAGCGGTGCCACTCGCTGGTTGCGAAAGTGGCGGGTTGGCTGTGTGGCGTCGCCCACGGTCAGAATGTTGCCAACCGGATCATACGTATATTCCTGCGCTTGCAGCGGCGTGCCATCGTCGCGGCGCGTGTTCGTGCACAGCAGGCGTTGCGTTTGGGCTTCATAGTCGTAGGTCGTGACCATGCCGTTGCCGGCTGTCTGGCTCAGCCGCTGACCGGCGGCGGTGTACTGGATGTCGCCAACGATAATCTGCTCGTCACTCGCGTTGGCTAGTTTTAGCCAACTCATCTGTAGCCGACCCGCCACGTCGACACGAAGGCGCTGCCGGTTACCTTTCGCATCCGTTTGCCAGACCGTTTCGCCCAGCGCATCGTATTGCCGCTCGGTGGTCCACGCATCGGCCGACAGTTGAGCCGCCCACGCTGCTTCGTCTTCGCCCGCCCAATTAGCCGGGACATCCCGGTTGACCAGCAACTGTCTAGTATCCTGCAATGACTTCCCGCTTAGGGTGTATCCTGCCGTACGCACCTGGCCCGCCGAATCGTAATAGCGCGCCACCTGGCCTCTCAGATTATGCGCCGACGCCTGGGGCACTTGTTCGCCATAGAGGATGCGCTCGTGGCACCGCTCGACCTCTTGTGAAGCCTGAACGTAGGTGGCAACGGCACGCCCCAACGCGTCGCAGACCTGCCGCCATTGGGTGCCACGACCATCCTGGTTCCAGGCCATATGCCCTTCCACATCGAACAGCGCGACGCTCAAACCCGCGTCCACGCTGTCACGGCGCAGCGCGCGACCGCTCAATGAGCTGACGCAATGCACATTGGGTGCCACCGTAGGATCCTGCTGCTGCGCGTCAAACAGGCGCGCATCGGTCATCGACAGCAGATGTCCCAATTCCGTGTATTGCGCCACACTCACGCGCTCGTCCAACGCCGACGTGCTACTGTCGCGATTGTAGTGAAGCGTGCGAATGCCCAACCCGCGGTTGTCCATCACGTGTATTACCGGCGTGCCTTGACAGACGTTTTCCCAGTTGGTTTCGTTCATCGCATACCTTTCGTGTTAGTCCACCCTGCGTTGGCAGGATTAGCCAGCCGTATCGTTTTCATCTTCATTGACGACAAACCACGGATAAACACTCGTCCTGCGCTCATACCCTTTCGCGGTTACGACTCGCACCGCCCGCCCGATCGGGTCGTAGTAGGTGGTCTCCGCATAACCACAGCTGCGCATCGCGCGATCCACGACATACGCCCAGTCATTCATGAAGTAGGGTTGGTAGTGGCGCACCGGCTGACCCTTGTTGTCGTATTCGATCCGCCCCGACACAGCCCAGCGTGGTGCTGAACCGGTATCCACTTCCTTTGGCTTGCCATCGACATCGACGACAATCTCGCCGTCGGCAGTACGCTGCCACGCCAACCCGCTGGGCACCTTGGCACAGCCCTGCAGCGTGCGGCCAAAGCCGTCCGTATACGCAACATCCACCCGAACCTGCTGCTCTGTGTCATTCGGATAGCGGTCAGCGGTCAGCGTCACGGCGTTCACCGGGTTCCGTGTAGCGCGGGCGAGCGCTTGGCGCACAGGTTCGGAAAGGCGCTTCAGCACGCCGCCACGCAGCCCGTCACGCGCGCTTGCGCGAATGTAACCCTGGGGCGTGATGAACCGTTCAGCGATCAGTTGCTGCCAACATGCATCCACTTCTCCTGGCGACAGTTCTGAGCGGGACACCTGACCCATCCACGCAAACAGATCCGTCGCATGAACGCTCGCCACCCGCTGCGTCGAGGCCCCGGCTTGCTCAATCGCCTGCTCCACCGTCAGACTCGTTGGTACCGGAGCAACCGTGATGGGATCAAATCCCACGTCGCGCGCCTGCTCCGTGCCGTAGAATGTGCTGGCCACTACGCGGCCCATCGCATCGAACTGCACTTCATGGTGGTTGTCGTTGACATCCGTCATGCGCCACGGCTGCAGAAATCGGTAGTCGTATTGCGCCGACGTGGTGTTGCCCAGCGCGTCCTGTACCTGCGTGACCGCACAACAATACGGATCGTACGAGAGCTGCGTGGCACCGGTGAGTTTAGTCTTTTGCACTTCGCTCGGCACATAAAAGCTGTCTGGCCCACGGTAAGTGCGATAGCCGCTGGCGATCACCCACACCGGCGCTTCCACTGTATTGGGCACGGCCAGTACGGTGGGTGAAGCCTGATAGCCGGCGTCCACGAGCTTTGCGGTCAGCGTCGGCTCATCGAATAAGCCGCCGTAGGCGGCCAGGCTCGATTGATCCAACTCCGCGACTTCCTGGTGATCGACCAGCGCCAGGAAATTGGGGGCGCCCTGGGTGTCCGTGTCCCGGTACACCACCACGCTTTGACCGCCGAATACGCGCACCTGGTCATCACCCAACAAACCATCCGCCTGGCTTAGATTTTCAAAATTCAGCCCCCCGGCCGGCACGCGCGCCGCGTCGTAGGTCAACGCGTTGCTGCGTTGCTGCCACGGCAAACCCAGCCGCCACTGCTGGGGATGCGTCAGATGCCAAACGCTCGCGCGCTGCTCAGTGAGCCGCAGGCGCTGCTGCTGTGGGTCGTACGAACTGTGCCAGGCAGTATCTGGTAACGTATCCGGGTAAGGCGACGTCGCCGGTTTGGCGCGCCGGGGATAGTGAACCGTCACGCTATGCAGCGGCACACCATAGGCATCGATGCGCAAAGTCACCGTCTGGCTGACCTGTGGATCGCCCTCGATGCGCTCGTACGCATAGTCCAGCTGCTCCAGCGGCAACGGCATAGCGACCGGGGCGTAATCGCGACCCGCCGCCTGGACCTCGCGCACCTGATAACGGGCTACCGTCACGCGATAGGGCACCTGCTGGTGGGGCGCACCGTCCAAACCATAGATTTCGCTGCGCAATACACTGCCGTTTAACGCGCGGTATAGCCACCATCGGCGCTTTGCATCCGGATCGTCGAGCAACACATCCTGGCTTGTCTCTGCATCCCATCGGGTCAAACGGCTCGGGTGGCAAGCGAACGCTTTGGAGTCCTGCCAGGGCTCGCCGTACAGCGCCGTTTCGTCATCCTGCCGACCCATGTGGTACCAGGTTCGAGTCAACCGCGGCGGTGCCTCGCTGACATTGCGCCCCGCGGGCTTCGCATCCTCGCCCGTATCTTGTGTCTCGATGAAGCCAAACCCACGAAATTCCCGCTCCTGCCCGTCGTAGACACCTTGACGATACCGGTATTGCTGGACCCGCTGATTGCCGGAAATTTCATCGAGTTGGATTTGCCGTGACACCACGTGCACCGGAAACGGCAGACCACTGGCTGAGCACGTGCCTTGCTGCTTTTCATCGAGCCATTCCTGAGCCGAGCTGCGGTAGACGATCCGGTGCGCCATCCCCATGTTGTTGTTAATGACATTCATCAAATAGGGCTTAGCACGGGCGAAATCGTAGCGCCAATGCTTCGGGCTCGGATGGGGCACCGATAGCACGACGCTGGCCATGCCCTGCCCTTGGATATCCGCCACGCTGAGCGCACAGAGCCGGTCAAAGCGCACGCCCGGCGGCAAGGCCAGATCGACGGGCGGTGCAAACCCGTTGCCCGATTGATTAAAGAAAATACGGATGTGGTCGCTTTGCGCATATAACAGATCGGCCGCGCCCGATCCATCCAAATCCGCCAGGTACACGCAAGCAGGATCAAATTGCTGCGCATTGAAGGGCAATGGCGCAAAACTGAACGGCTGCCCAAAGCGGCCCCGCCCAAGGTTTGGCCAGACCGTCACCTCATCGCAGCGAATGCGGATCAGGTGTTGCTGGCCAGAGCCCAGCAGGTCGCAAAACGCCACCACCTCTCGTGCATCGCGCCCGGCAATGGGAAGTGTCGATGCCTGCTCCACGTTGATGCCGGCCGCAAAGCCGTGCCGCTTGTTTGCGTACAAGCGCACGCTCTTGGGACCAATGAGCGCGAGGTCGGACAGCCCCGCGCCCATCAAATCGGCCAGCGTCGCCTGCTGGTTGAAAAACTCGACGGGCAGCGCCGAGAACGGCGTAAAAGTCGACCAAGTGCCGTCGGGCGCCAAGCTAAAGTAGCCAGCCAGACCAGGCTGCGTAACAAGCCAGTCCAGCCTGCCATCGCCGTTGATATCCGTCAGCGCCATCGCCGATGACTGTAGTGACGGGATCTCGGGCAGTGGCCGCCACGCGTCGTAGGTCACCGCATCGCCGCCGCCGCTAGCCCGCATCGGCGCCCGGTAATACCAGAGGGAGCCAACTCGATACAAGAGGCCGGCGATGCCTTCGCCGTGCAAATCCACTAGTTGGTACGGATGCGCGTTATTCAATCCGGGAAAAAGTTCACATGGCTGCCACTGGCCCGATGACACCGAAGCGTCGAACGGCGTGTACTCCAGCTCCAGCGGCGGCAGTGATTGCAGCGTGCCGTCTGGCTCATAAGCGAGCCGTTGCACGCCAACGAGCCGGGTAAGCACCGGATTCTCGTCATACTCGAGCAGCAGCCTGGCGACTAGCGTGGCGGGCTCGCCCAGTTCTTCCGGAAAGTGATGAAACATCAGCGCCTGACGACATAAACGGTGATAACGCACTTCGAACCCGTAGTCGTAGCGTGAAAACGCATCGCGCCTAACCGGCCAATGCTCAGTCGCCAACCATGATGGCCGGGTTTGCGGGTCGGTACCACGCTCGCCGTAATCGAACACTAGCGAGAACAACCATGACTGGTCATCTAGCTTCGATGAAGTGAACAGATACAGTGCGTCGGCTGCCAACACGTTGCCGTACTTCACTTGGGCCAGGTAGCGATTGGCGGCATGGTCACGCCTCGCTTCACTGCCTTGCAGGTCGACACCGACATCATCCTCCGGCTTGTACCCATACCCAATGTGTTGCCCGTTGGGCGAGACCGATTCTTCGAGCAACCACACCGCGATATGCGACGGTTGCGCTGGATCGGCAATGCGGGCTGCGGTTGTTTTGCCAAAGCAATGCAGATCACCGCTCGCGTCATGAACGAGCCAGAAGTCACCGCCGTTGGCTTTGCCAATCCAATGCTCAATGCGCGCAAAACCGCGCTCGATGCGCGGAAAGTAACACGCCACCTGATAGGTGTCGTCCAATGCCAGGCCGTTATAGGTACTGACCTCAGCAGGTGGCACCACAGCGCCATCGGCATCGCGCTCCGGCTCGAGTACGTCGCCGCCTGGACCGACGAATGCGTCGCCGTCGCCGTATTGCGGCGTGCCGCGAGCGGTGTGTCGCCCAATGCTGGCTAGCCCGATGTTCCACCCGACGCCAAACGGGCCATTACCCCTGCCGCTCGCATAGCGCAATGCCAGTTGCGGCGCGTAGCCACGGCCGGCCGACACGGGCAGCGGCAGCGTCATCGTCGCGACGCCCGACGAGTCAACCGGCCCGAACGCCTCGCCCAGCCCACGCATGGCTCCGCCGCCTTTGGGTAGCGTCGGCTCGGATAGGGCGACATCGGAAGCTGACTGCGCTGACATAGTGACTCCTGAGGAATGCTGAAGTACTTTTTATCCTCCAGGCACTCGCCCAACGAGTGCCTGCGAGCAAATGTGAAGCAGGAACTACGCGTCTCGAATAATGTAATGTAGGTGCACGATGATGTCGTTTAAGTTCGCCACCACATCTCGTTGTGCGTTATCGTCCGTGCCCGCATGGAAAATATTGAGCGACAACGTGCCCTGAGTGACATCCATGCCCTCAAACGGCAAGAAACGGCTGTCGTTAAAATCGGTGACAAACCGACCGCTATCGTTCAGGCCGTGCGAGAGCGTCGCCGTCTCCGTCCCTGATGTCAGCGTCGCCTCGATGTCTTGATAGGGCCCCAGCAGCGTCGGCAGCGTTACCGCAACGCTCTTGATGCGACGTACCTTTTCTTTCATGTTGTAGGATTTGTCCAGCTCTAACACGCTCAAGTCCAGCGTGGCTTGGAAAACATTGTCCTGCAGCGACAGGCTCACGCCCCCGGACGGTGACACGGATTTGCCATCCAACACATCTTGAATGATTTTCCTAAAGGTACCGGCACCAAATAATGTATTCAATGATACCGTACGTGTTGCCTCCAATCCATCAGCACCACGTGCCAGCCACACGCTTTCAAGCTTTTGCAGCTCCACACTTAACCCTTCGCCCGCCAGCAGACCCTGCCACAAGTTGTCCCATACCGGTACCCGGAACACACCATCGGTGTCTTGGGTGCCCAGTTCTTTCACAAGCGCCGCTTTTGCCTGCAGGCATACCGGCAGCGTAACATCGTACAGTTGGTAATAGAGCGCGGACAGGCGCGCAGCCAGCCAGTTATATAAAGCTTGTCCGGTAAAACGGGTGGTCTGAAACTCGTACAGCGCCTGGGCATGCGCTTGCTCGGTCTCAGCCAATGCGATTTGTTTTTGGGCCATCGCAATTTGTTCGGTCAGGCTCTTGATTTGTGCATCCAGCTGAGTCACTTCATTTTTAGCAATATCATGCTGCAGTTGCCACTCTTGCTGACGGCGCTGATAGCTGGCCGTCACCTCCGAAATGCCCGCACTTTGATCCTGCGCGCTCGCCGCAGCCTGTGTGGCATGCGCTGCACCTAGCACAGGCGCACCCCATTGAGACCCACCGTTGGCCAGACCAAATGTATTCGGTGCCGCATTCGCGATGCCACCGGCAATCAGTAACCCCGTCGCCGCCAGATTGGTCGTCATCGCGGTGCTGCGCAGCGTCAAGCCAGCGATTTCCGCCTCGGACAAGTTACCGTCAATCAAGTTACGAAAGTGAGTTTGGCGCAATGTTGCGCCGTCACGGCTGGCTTGCAGCGCGCTCAAGCTATGTTGCAGCCCTTTCAGGTTACTTTGCTGCAAGTCTGCCTGCTGTTTCAGCACCACCTGCTGCTGCGTCTGTAGCAACAGCGTCATCTTTTCATTGTCCTGACGCTCAAGCGCTATCTGCAGGCTGCTGCCAAATTGCGTCAACAAACCCACCGCGTTGCGCGCACGATCTGCCAACAGCGGGTAACGCCAGCCCTGCACATGGCTCTGGCCGTCCATCGCACCGCTGCTGGCGCCGTCGCCTCCGGCTTGCTGGCGCTGTAGTTCAGCCGGGTCCACCGGCGTCGCATAGAGCGGCAAATTCAACGGTTGACCATCAAGACTCAAGTTATGACGCAGGTTATACAAGCGCAGTTCAAGTTTGTCCCAGTAGCCCAGCAACACATCGTTGTACGGCGGCAGGAAATGGCCGTCACCCATGTCGGCCGTGTCACCCGTGCGCAGCCAGCTCGCGAAGGTGAGTGAGTCGGATGGACGGCTGCGGGTCGGCTCGACAATCGCCCCCGCCTCGGCGCTCAATGTCGGATTGGGCCACGTGTTCGTGATGCGGATATCCGGGCGCGGTCCGAGCAGTTGCTGCGCCTGAATGTAATACATTTTGGCTTCGACTAGTGTGTCGCGCTCCAGCATCCGATACGCGTGATCGCCCCGTGCGATCAGCAAGTCCAGCGCATGCAGAAAGATCGCTAGCTTGTAGTGCATTGGGTCGGCCACCGCGATGACGTCTGGGTCCGTGGTCGCCGGCTGGCTCGTGTCCCAGGCAGTGTCAAGCTGCAGCGGCATCACATTCCAATAGCGTGGATTGTCGTTGTCATCGTGCGGATTACCATCGTCATCGCGATAGCCGCTGCTATTAAAGATACGCTTAAACCAAGTGTTTGCCTCGTCATACCGTTGTTCGGTTTGCATCCGTACGGCCACCAGGAACGGGATATGGAAGAAAATTTCCCAAATGTACATTCCGTAAGGGCCGCTAAACGCGGTTAGACCGCCTAAATCCTTTTGCAAGCTGTAATTAAACAGCGCATCCTGCCGATCAGAAAAAAGCTTAGCCAAATCGACATTTTTTGGCAGCTTCAGTATAATTTCTTCACCACTTGGCAACTTAAAATTTTCAGATTCAACAAATTCCCCGTAGCTATCGTAATTTATAAAATTTTTTAATTTTTCAATTTTTTTTAAATTATCGAAATTTGTATTGCATGCAAATTTTAAATAATTAGAGCTAGAATCGCCCACCCCATGAGCAATTTTCAAAATCTTTTTTTGAGAAAAATCATTATTATTTAATATATACCTCCCCACATCCTTTAATTCTTTAAATACATTTCCAAATTCATCTACCAGCGTAACTCCAAAGCTTGGTCTTGCACCCGTATCAGAATTGATAAAAACGAAATAATCTCCAGAAAATATAAATTCTGCATCAGAAGTATATTGCGTTTTTACATGTTGATCTTCAACGGTGCCAGTTACACCTTTTCTCTCAATCTCCTCAAAGTGACATGCAAACATTTTTCCCTTTGAGCCCCAACTAAAATTATTATCCATACCCCAAATATTTTTGGCGTAACTAAATCCCTCACTGCCCTTATCTATTTTGTTATACCAGCAAACATTCAATCTATTTTTATCCCAAAAGAGCTTGACCAAACCCTTATACGGATCCCCGATTCCAGCAGTTATTTCCCGCCACTCAGTCCACTGGTCTGGCACCAACTTACCATTCGCTCTAGTGACTAGCGTTAGCTTTCTCCAATAAAATTTGTAAGGCTGACTTTGAGTTCGTGCTGCAAAAAATACAGCCTTTTCATCCTCGCCTTTGGCCGCATTAATATACTCAAGGTTGGCAAGAGTATTATACTCAGTTAGATACTCACCTAACTTTTTCTGAACCAGCGAGTCACTTAATTTCCCTTGCGATATCCCTTGCTCTAGGGTCCGAAATAGCTGGGTCTTATTCAACCGCAGCGTGGGATCGATATAATTTCCCGCATAGAACCTAAGCCGCTCCTTACCAGCCCACGTGCTGTAACGTCGATTAAAAGCGTCCCAGTTGTACAGGAACTTATCCTGTGCAAAGTAAGGCTTCGCGGTGCTCGCCAACTCGCCGTCATAGCCTTCCATCGCCCGATGGATAAACAGCTGCAGGCTGCTAATCGCTTCGGCCAGTGGTGACGTGCTCACACGATCGCTGATTTGGGTGTCCAGCAGCAGATACTCGTACAAATCATTGGCGGTATGGATGCTGTCCTTCAAACCCGTCGGCACCTGCGTCGCAATATAGTGATCGACCAGCGCGTCGCGTCGCGCTTCCTTTAAAGTTTGGGAAAATAGCGAAGCTGACATAACTGATTTCCTTTGAATTCGATTATTGATGGGCGCTGATCCCTGCACTTAGATTCTGAGCCACGGCCGCTAATAAGGTACGGTCTTCAGCGGACGGGTCGGCCCGCATCATCGTCTGAAGTTGCTCCAACGTGGTGGTCCCAACGTTCAGCGCTTGCCCCACACGCAACCACGTTAGCAATTGCCACAGCACATCAAAGCCTTTCGGCCATGTGTTTTTTCCCAATAATGAGGCATTCATTTGCGCGACGGTCTTCGTGTCCAGTTTATGCAGCGACGCGATCAGCGCGGCGGCCGCGTCAAACGTCATCTCCTGAGCATTGAGCTGATCAAAACAGCGCATCGCCTCATCACGGGAAACCACAACCTGCGTTTGCCACTGCTTGAAGCGCGACAGCGTCAATAGCAATGTCATATCCGGTGCAGGAACAGTGATGGCTCCGGCCACCAGGCGGTCCGGGTAACTTGTGAGCAACTGCAAGTCTTGTTCGGTCAACGTCAGCCATTGCGCAATCAGCACCAGCTGACTGAGGCGCTGCGTCGCCAGTACAAGCGCCGTATCCTTTTGCAAGTCGTCCAAACTCACGTTGGCTTGACTGAATCGTGTTTGAATGGCATGCCAGTAGTTAGCCAGCGTATATGCATTCTCTGTATCCACTGTGAGTTTCTCTAGCCACGTGGTCACTCCACCCATTACATTGCTTTTGAGATTGAAGCCCGCACCCAACGCACGCAATACTTTTTGCTGCAATCCTTCGTCCAGCGCGTCCTGCCGAGTGGCAGCGGTGCTTGAGGGATTGACGCTATCACAGACGTTTTTCAGAAAATTAAACATCTCCGCGGTAGCCGTGCCGCTCCAAACAGTACTCACCATTCCCTGCAGCTGGAGCAGGTTTAGTCCCACTGAAGCCATCCAGTCCAGGATCTTTTCCGTGCGGCTCAAAATCGCCAAGGGCGCCAGCGACTGCGGCTGCCCTAGCTGTTCCAACAGTGTGTCCTGCCCACCGGCCATCAAGCGCCACAACACTTCGGTTTGTGTGAATGTCAGCCCTAGCAAACGCGGAATTGCACCAAAGCGATACAGCTGACCTGCGGTGTGTTCGTCCAATGTAAATTTGCCTGCGTCCCCGAAACACCAACGGCCAATCCGCTCGAACTCGTCGCTGGTCACACTCAGCGCCTTGCAACAGATAGCGGACAGCGCATCCTGCTGATCTCGTGCATAGTTCACCGTTGTGCCCAACGCAATCGTGTCACCACCGTCGGCCGGGCGGAACGCGGACGCGTAAAAGCTAGGCACTTGACCCGGCGCATACGGATTTGCGGCACCGATAAAAGTCACAAACGTGTTGACGTCCA
This sequence comes from Mycetohabitans sp. B3, assembly GCF_021498065.1. Lineage (NCBI taxonomy): Bacteria > Pseudomonadati > Pseudomonadota > Betaproteobacteria > Burkholderiales > Burkholderiaceae > Mycetohabitans > Mycetohabitans sp. B3. The sequence continues at coordinate 221,109 of NZ_JAHLKN010000026.1, forward strand.
AACCGTAACGCTGTTTCAGCCGCACATATTCGGCCAAGGCTTCCAGCACGGGTTTGTCCAGTACCGGCTTATTGTGATGTTCCGGTACGCAGCGACTCGCATTGACGATCACCCAATCCAGCGCCTCAAACGATAAGCTGGTTAAGTTGGACAGGCGCACCAGTTTTTCTGCACGGCCTGCCAACTCGACCACCGTCTCATCCGTCAAGTTCAAGTTTTTGCCATCTTTCTGTACCCACAAATAGCGGGCTGGGTCCGTCTCAGTGTCGTCCAATGCACCATTCAAATAGGCTGCACCGTACTCGTTCACTCGAACAGGCTCTTGCTTGCCAAACTGTAAAAAGCGACTGCGCGCGCCGCTTTCCTTGCCGTTTTTATCGTAAGCGTACTGCGCGGTCAGCTCCAGCAATTGGTTAAAGCGCAGGCGGGTTTTTTCACAGAAGATGGCAATTGAATTGAGCGTCGTCGCTAACGAGCCCGCACTGCGCAAACTGGCGTCCTCCATACCGTAATGGTCGACGATATCCGTTTCGCTCAACTCAGTGTTGGTCATCAGCTGATAGCTGACCGGCGTCAGCGACAACGTCTCACGCGCCGGTGGCGAGGGCTGCTCAAATACGACTTCGGGAAACGGCGTTGAGCCGTCTTCGATCGGATTGCCTTCGGCATCTTTGCACATCGTCACCAACAGCGCCTTATCCCGTGGAGCCGTTACGGTTAGTGCGTCTTTCCAGTTGGACTGACCGGAAGTGTCTACCCCAACATACCCTTTATCGGTCTTCAAATAGTATTGATTTTTTTGCCTGCCGGGTATCAGCGTGATCGGCAAATGAAAACTGGGTCGAGGTTGAGTGCCACCCGATCGGCTTGCCATCTGCGCAAAATCCCCGTCCTTATCGGGATTGGTATTGTGATTGCCTCTTAGAAAGCAGCCATTTAACACGTTGGCGGAGCTACCTGCCATCTGTGTCCCGTCCGGGACACCCAAGTAATAGCAATGTTGTTCAACTGACCAGCTCAACACCAGAGGGGCTACGATGGCTGCGGCTGCATGATCAGCATTGCCCGCGACCAGTTGCGCGCCAATGATCCCACTGCCGTTTGTATAATGTGACAGATACACCATGGGCTCTGTGTCGCCGTCTAGCGCTTGCAGATAAAATACATTGCCCGTCAGGTAATCACCGTCTGCCCGCGCACTCCCGGCGCGACGGGCAGGACCGAACGCAGAGACTTGCTGCGAAACGGCCTGAGCGGTGGCATCGGTCAGCGTGTCCCACAGGCCATTTAACGTTCGCGCCTGAGCCGACAACGCGGCATTGATTTGCGCCAAATTGTCGTCGTAGGGCAGCGTCATCGGAAAATATCGATCAGACAATGCGTCGATATGCTCACCGCCCGATTGCAGCACCTGCAGCAAAAGATCGAGCGACGTGACCTGTTGCTGCATCGTGGTTTCGCTCAACACCAAGTTTTTTAGATCCGGCCGACGTTGATCAATATGCAAACTGCTGGAATTTGCATCGTGCAGTGCACTCGCCACGCGGTACAGCGCGGCAGCATAACGGCCTGGTGAAAACAGCGATTGAATGGAGGCAGCGTCCGCATAGGCGCTGGCTCGCTCCATCAAATCAGAGAAGTCGCCATCACCGCCAATATTGCGAACCAGCGCCTCTTTTAAGGCGGGCGCGTCAGGCTGGGTGTTGAGCTTCGCGAGTCTTTGGATCACCGGCTCCTGGCGCAGTTGCCAGGCGCGATAAAGGGCCTTCAAATTGGCCGCGCGCTCACGCGCCTGACAGTACACTGCGCGAGCATCTTGCGCAGTTAGAGATGGCACGGATTCGATAAAGGCGGCACGACTGATCGTCGCGATGTCGAACACATTGCGATAGCCGGCATCAAGCAGCCGTTGGTCTGGATTGCCCGACTGAAAGGTGAGTAGGTCTGCCATCTTTTTTAGAACGCTAAACAATAAGGGAATAAGTTGGGAAAGGTGGGTACGTGCCTTAGAACAACCACGCCACTTTCCAGTTCGAATGCTGCAGCGCAAGCGATTTTGGCCTTATGAACCGTTGTAAAATCGACGCAAACAACATAGCAAAACGCATTTTTTACGTTGTACTCATCATTTTACATAAAAAGGGTACCACGCTTGGTTAGGTCAGTGTTACACCCGCGGCCATCTAATCGAGCCTGCCATACGAGAGATTGATTGCCTCAAACGACGGCGCTCAACACCTACCTATCTTGAATGCAAAACGTCGTGATGACGCACAACACGCTCACAGCAAAGCTGTCCCGCTGTACGTTAAGCGGACAAAGTTTGGGAACGAAATAAAACAGGAAAAGTAGACTTGCCACGCAGGCGCGAGTCTATGATGCTCAAGCTGGGGTACTTCTTCATTTTCTTCCCTCCAGACGTCGTTTGTATTCAGCCGAAACGGTTACTGCGATGCGCCCGTTCGCTGGCAAATCACCTCATCATTTGACTGCGACTCACCACGTATCCAAGCGTCGTGCTCAACTGCCATATGCCGCTTCGACACCTAAGGTAGCAACCACTATAAAGCACTAGCCGGAAAGCATTCAAGCAAATTCCCTTTGTTCAATGCGACAAATTGTCGTGGGCACCATCAGACGTTGGCCTGAAAAGGCTGCACCGCCTCGCAGAAATTAAGGTCACTGAAGACAGGAAGTGAATTTGCCCCCGTACTTCCGGATACCTTCTCACACTAAGGTTGATGAATCGGTCCTGCGCCGGAACTCGCGCGGCGAGTGGTCTTTCAGCGGGCTATGCGGGTACCTTTCGTTGTCGTGCTCAAAGGCGACGAGACGCTCGTGTAGCTTCTTAGCCGTGATGCCGGGCTTGGTTTCAAGCCATTGCTGTATTGTCGGCCACGTATGCTCGAATGATCTCGTACCGACTGTCAACGCTTATTCACGGCCAGAAACGATGCTCTACGCTGATTGTGGCATGGGCTGGTGTTTCATTCGTGGCCGCTTGAAACTTGCACATTCATGCGCCACCATCTCGTTACGCTTGCCTGCGCCAGCCCGAACCCTGCAACCATGGGCTTCACATCGTCGGGACGAACATTGCAGGCTCTCCCACGTTCTTGAGGTCGCTGGGCTCGGTGCCCGCAGGCAAGAGTACCAGCGGCAGTGAAGGCGGGAGCTGAACGGCGAGTCGGAGCCGCAGAAGCTCCTCATGATCTTCCTCATCGGGTTCGCTCTGCGCCCGGATTCAGCCAAAAAGACTCTGAATCTGATGGTGCGGAGTCGACCCGCGATCACTTCATCGAGGCACTTTGCAGCTTCGTCATTGACTTGTCCCTCCGCGTCAACCCCGCACCTCTATAGATACCTGGATCTTCCCGGCTGCGCCAAGTGTGGGCAACGCGCGCCTTCGGTGATGCGTCGCTCTTACCTCGCCATCCTGCCACGCTGTGCCAAGACTGGCCAGGAAATCTGCCAGGGGAGCGCGAGCAGGGGTTGTTGCCTGCGGCAGCGCTTGTTTCGGCGACGCCTCGCCCACAGGCGTGCTCGCGCTCGATTGGCAGGCGCGCCGCACCTCAGCGACACTACGCTCACCCGCCAGGCTCTCTAATTGCGTTTCAAGCCGCGCGATCTGCCGGTCCAGCTGCTCACACTTGCGTCCGAATTGCATGCGCTTGAGTTTGTCGATCTGCGCCTTGAGCTGCGCAGTCTCCAGATCGCGCTCAGCAAGCTGAGCACGGGCCTCGATCAGATTGGCTATTAGCAGCGTCACCCAAATCGTCGGCTCGGCGCGGTTCATTATGAAGATTACGTCATGTAACGCTGCTTCGTCGGGGCATTTTCGCATAAGTCTCCTCCGATTGACGACCAGTTTTTGCAGGCCGCTTCACTATGCAGTGGGAGCCGCTTTTCTGCCGAGCGATGCCCGATATGCACGCCAAATAGTTTGATGTGGCACCGCTAGGTCACCGACCTGTGCTTCCAACTTACGGGCCAAAATCTGGCTGCTTTTGGCCTCTTGCGCCGCAGCGTAAGCTGCATCAGCCGTCGTTCGGCCGGTCGTCACGTGCACAAGACTCAATAGGGCATCGCAGTTGAAACACGCGGGAAAATCATCTCCCGCCTTACCTAGCTTATTGCCTACGAGCCTTTTGGTGAAGATGACAATATCCGTCATGCTAGTGCCATTTTGCAATGCATGATTAAACGCCTGGACTTCTGCATGGAGCGCTGGCACGCCTGGAAAGGTTGAAAGCGTCCCTTGCCTGCTCCGCTCCGTATGCTGTATGTGCAAGCTCGTTAAGTGCGCAATGCCCGTGTGCAGCGGGTTGATTCTCTTTGGATCGCCGCGTTTACTCTGGTTTAAGTCATCGTCGCGCTTATAAAGCCAGCTACCCTCTTCATATTTGGATTCTATTGCTGACATAAATGCTTTTTTATCATTAATTCTATAGCTTGTATCTTGTAGCGCGATTCCGTTAAATGTGTCTTTTTTTCCTAAACTTGCTGGCAGATTGACAAACCCACCTTCATATTCTTGCGTACCAATCTTATATACGGCAGCATACGCGTTGAAGTCACTTAGCTCTTTACTGCGAGGACGATATGTGTCGCTATCCCCTTGTTTATTTTTTTGCGCAGGTTTCAATTTATTGAACTGTTCAGTTTTCTGTTGAACCTCTGCCAAAAAATTTTCCGCTTGTTGTGAAAAGACTTCGTAGGCTGCCTGAACACCTGGAAGAGCCAAGACAGCTCTCGTCACACGAGACGGATCGGGCGCGCTTGGCAAGTCGAGCCAGTCGACGGTTCCGTACAACCCCCGTGCATCAAATCGTGTTATCGGATTATTTCCGACCATTTGGTAAAGGTTAAAACCATCAACTGTTCCCGCTGGATCGGGATTCAGCCATCGTCCAAGCCATGGCACGTAATACCGGAAGCCATAGTCATAGAGCCCGGTTGCATCGCGCTCTTTGCCCGAGTAACGTACAGTCTTGTACTTGGCTTCAAGCTCGCTTTTCGCCGCCCACAGTGCGGTGCCACCATACGGGTAATATTCTTCGTAGGTCAGCAACTGCGCCTCGCCATCGAGCTCTAGTGTGCTGGAACCCAGGTGGTTACCCAAGCTATAGCGCGCTTGATCGTTATCGATTGAATCCGGTTTGCCCACCTCCCAATGCAGGACCCGCAGCGCGATGCCGCCCGCCTCCACCACAATGATTTGCAGACGCTCATTGACGGTTGACTGGTTGGCCTCATCCGTGGCGGCCTGCCGATGTTCGCGCTGCTCAAGTCCCGGCAAATAGCGCACGTCTTCCGTATGCTGCTGGGAACCCGCAAGCCAGCGGCGCTGCTTGCGCGCGCGTTGGCCTTGATCGCTGTAAGCATAGCGCTCGTCATCATCGTCACCCGTGTCGCGTTTGACCTGCACGGTGCGGCTGAGCTGATCGCATGCGTTCCAGTCCACGGGCTGGCCAGGCTGCAATTGTGTCAAATTGCCGTTTTCGTCGAAATATCGATGCACTTGATCGGATTGCTCGGTCCACTCGCAGGGCACCGCGCGGTTCGAGCGGGTCGACACGGTCATGCGTAGCGTATAGTCTTGCGCCCCGGTATGCTGGATGCAATGTAAATTGCCGCTCGCATCATACGTGTAGTCGCGCGTGTAGTTCACGCGTTGCGTGTCGTCCAAGCCTTGCCATGACGGCAACGCGGCACTTTGTTGCCCGGCCCGCGCGCTTTCCCGCCCGGTGGCGTGGACCAATTGATACAGCGCGTCGTAGCGATAGAGGCTTGTCGCTGTCACACGCTGGTTGCGCGTATAGCGCACCGGCTGCGCCGCATCATCGATTTGCGTGATATTGCCCACCGGATCATACGTGTAGTTCAGATCCTGCAACAGCGCTTTATCGTGCTCACGCTGCACACGCAGCTGCGTCAAGCGTTGCGTGGCTGGCTCATAAGTATAGGTACGCACCACGCCATTGCCCGCGCACACCTGCAGCGGCTGGCCAGCCGCGTTATAGAGGAAATCCGACGCGACGCAGCACTCGTCTTGGCCGTGCTGACCGGCTAAGCGTAGCCAAACCGTTTTGAGCTGGCCAGCCATATCGGATTCAAAGCGCCGGCAATGCCCGCCCGCATCGGTGTGCGTGAGCGTTTCGCCCAGCGCGTTATAGGTCCAACAGGTTGTATAGCGCTCGGGCTCGAGCAGCTTAGTCTGCGCCGTTTCCGCTTCCGGCCAATCGGGCGCGTCCAGCGTCGCTAAAAAGCCGCGCGTGGCGCTCAACGCTTGACCACTCAAGCTATAGCCACCGATTTCGGTCACGCCCGCTGGATCCGCATGGCGAATCAGCTGACCACGATCATTGCGGCGCGCGTCGCTGTCCGGCGCCCCATAGTTAAACCGTTCACGGCACGCTTCTGCGGCGCCGGCGGGTTGCTCAAACCGTGCGCTCTGACGGCCGAGCACATCATAGGTCCAACGCTGACGATGCCCATTGCCGGTCGCTGTCCACATGATCAGCCCACGCGCATCACGTAGCTGCAGCTGCGCGCCCGCATCGACGCTGTCGGTACGCAGCAGCTGCCCTGAGAGCGTGCGCTGGTAGCGGAAATTGACTGAGTCCTTCGCGATGTGCCGCGGATCAGCACTGCTCACCAGCGCACCACTCGCATCGAATTCATGGCGAGTCACAAGGACTTGTCGCTCGGGAACTTCGGGTGTGCGATTGCGCCCCGAAATATCGGGCGTGCGGTTGTAGCGTACTTCGCGCACCGCTAAACCCTGATTGTCGCGTACCTCGACCATCGGCGTGTCGCGATACAGCGGATCGTCGCTCGTGTCATTTTCGTCTTCGTGCGCGTCAAACCATACATCAAAGCAACTACGCCGCTGAGATCCTGCCGCGGTGTACACCCGCGTATTGCGGCCCAACGGATCATAGTAGAACGTGTCGTGCGGCACGAACTGCCGCAGCGATGCATCGTTCACATAGCGGGGCGTGTCCACAAAATACGGTTGGTACACGCGCACCGCTAAACCTTTATTGTTGTATTCGACGCGACCCGAGACCGCCCAACGCGTCGGCGTATCGTGGCTCACCAGCTGTCCTGCTTCGAGCGCCAGGTTGCCCTGCGCATCGGTTGCCCACGCGGGACCGGCGGCAACACGCTGCTTGGCTTGCAGTGCACGGCCGAAGCCGTCGGTGAATGCCACCGTGCAGCGGATCTGCCGATGTGTGTCGTCCGGATAGCCATCATGCACCAAACTCGCCGTATGCACCGGCGTACGGGCAGCGTCATCGAGCAGCGCTCGAATCTGTGCCCAGCGCTCGGCTGATAGGCCGGGGGGCGCAGCGCTCAGCCACCGCCACCGCGCGCGGAGTTGACCGCTGGACGTGAGCAGCCCCTGTTGACACAGCATGGCTTGTTCAACGTCGCTCAGTACGCCATCCTCGAGCTGACCCATCCAACTAAGTAGCGCATCGTAGGAAACGCTAGCCGCGTGCTGGATCGCGCCGATGGGGTCGGCCAGTGCCGCGTCGAGCGTCGTGACGGCGGTTCGATAAATTTCGACCGGTGCGAAACCGATTGCGCGATCGTCTTGCGTACCGTAAAAGCTGGTGACACGTATCCGGCCTAGCGGATCGTACGCCGCTTCATGCCGGTTCTCATTCGCATCGATCACGCGCGTCGGTTGCAGCCATCGATAGTCATACTCGGCTTGCGTCACATAGCCCAATGCGTCGGTCACGCGCGTCACACAGTAGCCGGACGCATCGTATTCGATGCGCGTTTGAGCGCCGAACGCATCGGTTTGATGGCTGAGCCGATAAAAGTCGCTCAAGCCCAGATAATGCGCGCGCGGCGATTCCACCCAGTAATAGTCGTTGCCGTCTTCGTCAAACTTTTGATACTTCGCTTGCGCCATCCATTGATCGAGGTCGCCAGGCGACGGCAAGCCTTTGCAGGCTTGCTCCAGCTGATCCCGCGTCACCTCGACCTGCCGTGTGCAGGCCAGCAGCCCCTCAAGCGTTGCCTGACCGAATGGCAATTTGGTACCTTCCGTATCGACATAGTTCAGGCGTTGCCAACCAATCAACTCACGCGGTGCGGTATCCAGTCGACCGTCGGTCAACTGTTCGTAACCAAGCCTCTCTGCTGTACTGGCCTGCGGCTGCAAGGCTGCCGTTTGTGTTTCGCACGGCAGCCCCAGCCGCCAGTGTGCGGGCCCCTGATCCAGGTGAATCCACCGATGCCGTGTGCACCTCACGCGCAACGTTTGCTGTTGCGGATCGTTATACTCGACGGGTGTAGCGGGATTGATTCGCCGTGGATAGTGCACGGTGGCCGCCTCGGTCGGATAGCCATAGGCGTCCGCGTGCAGCAGCACGTCATGCGTGATCATTGGATCGTCGGGCGCACGCTCATAATGCACGCTCAATTGCTCCAATTGCTGCGGCAATAGCACGCGTGCGCCGGGCGCATCGTGCACCACGCGCACCTGATAGCGGTATGCGCTTACCGTGTACGGGTGCGCGGCCGCCGGCGTGTCATCAACGCCGTACACCTCCTCGCGCAGCACGTGCCCGCGTAGCGCACGACGCATTTGACGCAATAGGTCGGCGTCGGGCTGCGCGATCGGCTCACCTTGGTCATCGACCCAGCGCGTGGCGCCCAGCGACGGCGCTTTCTCATCGCCCGCGTAATAGTCGGCATCGGGCGCGTCGTCTTGCTCGGTGCCGACGCGATACCACGTTTTAGTCAGCACTGGTGCGCTGAGTGTATCGTCATCCGGTTGCGTGAGCGCCTCGCGCTCAGTGTCCATATGCGCGACATAGCCAAAGCCACGAAACTCGCGCTCGTGTCCGTCATAAAAGCCGTGGCGATACGTATAGTGTTGCGTCAGTGTATTACCGGTAATCTCATCGGTCTGGATCTGTTGCGCCACGAGCGGCACCGGAAACGGCAGTCGGCTCACCGCGTCGGGCGTCTCACGCTTTTCGTCAAGCCACGCTTGCGCGGAGCTGCGATACACAAGCTGCGTGTCCAGTCCTCGGTTGTTATTGACCCGCTCAAGCAAGTATGGTTTGCTGCCCGCGACAAAGTCCACGATCCAGTGGCGCGGGCTGGGATACGGCACGGTCAATACCAGCGCCGCGCAGCCGGTGCCGTGCACGTCCGCGAAGCTGACTTGACACGTGTCGTCATAGCGCACGCCGTCGGGCCACGCGAGCGTCACCGGCTGCGCAAACCCATTGCCGCCCTGGTTCAGGAAAATGAGCAGTCGGTCACTTTCTAGATAGATCAAGTCAGCCGCGCCTGAGCCGTCCAAGTCCGCGAGCCGCACGCGTGCCGGATCAAACGTGCGGGGCTCGAACGGCAGCGGCGCGAATGGAATCGCCGCCCCGAACTGGCCGCGGCCCAGATTCGGCCAGCACACCAATGCGTCGTGACGCACGCGCACCAAGTGGGACTGTCCCGAGCCGAGTACGTCGCTGACCGCGACCAGTTCACTCGACGCGCCGCGACCGCTGGGCAGCCGATCCGGCGCATGCTCGACGTCTTCGGGCGCGCCAAAGCCGGCCTCGCGCCGGTTTGCGTACAGCCGCACGCTTTTGGGGCCAATCAGTGCCAAATCTGGCAGGCCGGCACCGATCAGATCGATAAGCTGTGCGTCCGGATGCAAGAATTCGGTTGGAAACGCACTAAACGGCACAAACGCTTGCCAGTGCTTATCCGGCCCCAACGAGAAAAAGCCGGCCATGCCAGGCTGTGCCACGACCCAATCGAGCTGCCCGTCGCCGGTCAAATCCATCAGCGCGTGCCGCGTGTCGGGCCCCAAGCCGCCAACTGGCACCTGCGGCAGCGGCTGCCACGCATCGTACGCAATCGCGTCGTTGTCTAACGTCGCACGAATCGGCGCACGATACCAACAACTACTGCCATCGCGGTACAACACGCCCGGTAGGCCTTCACCATATAGATCGACCATTTGATAAAGCGCACCATCATTGAGCCCCTTCAGTGGTTCAAACGGCGTGAACTGACTCTGATCCAGCGTAAAAGCACCAAAGCCGAATTCGAGCGGCGGCAAGCTAACCGTGGCTGCTTCGCCGCTGGCGGGATCGGGTCCGTAGCCAGTGACCCACGCGGCGCGCAGCCGCGTAAGGACCGGGTTTTCGTCATACTCGAGGTACAGCCGCCGCACCAGCACCGGGTCGGCGCCGAGCGCGTCGAAGCGGTGAAACAGCAGCACCTGCTGGCACAGCCGATGCGTGCGCACTTCAAACCCCGCCGCATACTCGGAGAATGGATCGGCCCGCGCGAGCCATGCATGCGTCGGCGCATAGGTAGGCAACGCCTCGGGAGTTTGCGCATGCTCGCCATAGTCCAATACCAGCTCGACATGCCAATCGGCAGGCACCGGCGTGTCATTCGTTAAGTACAAGTCGGTGCACGCTTGGCGGTTGCCGTAGCACACACGCTTTAGATACCGCTGCGCGCGCCGCTCGCGTGGCTGCTCAATGTCGGAGCTGATATCGATGCCGCTGTCATCTTCACCCTGATACGCATAATACACATGCTCACCGTGTGGCGTGACAGTTTCTTCGAGCCACCAGCGTGCGATGCGCTCGGGCGTGGCCGGGTCGGCCAAGCGCGCGGCTGCCGTATAGCCAAACAGATGCTGCGCACCGTCTGCGGCTCGCACATGCCAAAAGGCGAGCGTGGCGTCGTCTTGCGCTTGCCAGTATTCAAGCCGATCAAAACCGCCCTCGACGCGCGGCGCGAACAGTGTGACGTGAAACGCGCGACCGTTCAGCGTCTGAGTTGGTGCGTCGCCGACGCGCACCAGTACTGCGCCGCTCGCATCGACCCATTCGTCCGTCTCTGTGTAACGTGGCACGCCTTTCGCGGTGCGCCGGCCAATGCTGGGCACGCTCAGCGCCATGCCTAGCCCGAATGGGCTATTGCCCGCGCCACTGCTGTAGGTGAGCGCTAGCGCCGGCGTGGCACTGCCTACTTCGGTGAGCGGCAATGGCAGGCTCAAGGATGCTGTGCCGCTGACGCCACCGGCACTGAGCGTCTCGCCCAGCCCCTGAATGGCGCCACCGCCTTTGGGCAGTGACAGCGACGGCACACTGACGTTAGGCGCAGTTATTTCAGCTGGATGAGTCGTATTCATGGTTTGTACTCGAGAAACAGGCTACTGAACATAGAAAAACGCCGTTCGGTTTCCTCTCGCACCTATGCGCTAGCCGACCGGCCATACCATCCCGAGTTTGATCAGATGCTTAACGTGGCTGTCCGAGCACGACTTGGCAAGCACGACGCCCCTGCAGGCCAAACCGGCGCTTTAACTCGGGATCAACGTTTGCTTGACCTCATTGGTGAAGCTGACTCCGCCATCCAAGGCGGTGTACTGCACTTGAATAAGTACATCATTAAGCGCGTCCAATGACGCTTTTTGTGCGGGATCAGCGGGCAATTTTTTACCATCAATCGTTTCCTCCACCGCACGCGGGAAAGTCAGCATCCAACTGGACACTGCGCCGGTCCCCTCAAACGGCAAATAGCGCCCATCCTGCACAAGCAGCGCAAACGTGCCGCTGTCATCCAAGCCCGAGGACAGCGCAATCTGTTGGCTTGGCCGCAAGTTATTTACGACATGTGTGCCACTGCCACTTGCGTTATCGTTTAAATATTTGACACCGTCGATATCCGGTTGTAACAGCGTTTGGCTGCGCGTTTGGGTCAGCAATGCCCGTACATCTTGATAAGGGCCGGTCAGCGTAGGCAGCGTGACACTAACCTGTTGTAAGCAACGCGCATAATGGCCCGGATAATGGGTGTCAAAGTCCTGTTCTGACAACGTGAACTCAAACTTACCTTGCGCTTTTTGCGCGTCAAATTTATCGTCTAGCAGCGTCTTAAGCGAAAAGGTCCGGGTGATATTGAGCCGACGGTCATTGCGCGCCAGATAGGCGGATTCCATTCGATGCAGGCTGAGCGACAACGTCTCGCCGACCAGCAACCCACGGTAACTATCGTTCCACGCGTTAGTCGGAACCCAATATGTGCTGAAATCCCCCAATTCATATTGCCAGCACGCCTGCACGTTCATGCACAGTGACAGTACCGCATCGTACGCTTGGTAATATAGTGCTGAGAGTTGACTGGTCAACCACTGATACAGGCTTGCTTGCGTAAAGCGAGAACTCAGAAAATCGAGCATCGCCTGTTGTTGAGCCTGCTGCGTATGGGCTTGGTCAATCACCGTTTGAGCGGCTTTTTGCCGTATTGCGAGCGCCTGCAGTTGTTTGTCGATCACCTGGGATTCTAACTGCGCTTGTTCATACTGAAGTCGCCAGTCGTCGCGCCGTCGCCGGTACGCTTCGCTTTGCGCGAGACGGGCAGCTTTCCCTTCCATCGCGGTGCGCGCCACACTCATGCCAAGCGAGACGGCCTGTGTCGCCGCGCCCCAACGGGAACCGCCATTAGCCAGGCCAAAAACGTTCGGCGCCATATCGAGGCCGCCAGCAACCGCATACATTGCTGCTTCGCTCACGGACATATCACTGACGGCATTTTGCAGATCCATCGATTCTTGCTCGGCGCGACTGATATTGTCGTTATAGCTATCCAAATAGTATTGGTAGCGCTGGTCCGCCAGCGTCTTTTGGGCCTGTAGCGTGTCAACATCGGCATTGAGCGCGTCCAGCTCTTGCTGCTGCAGGCTGATCGTGAAATTGGATAGGTCCACCAAGTGCTGTTGGCTCAATTCCAGCTGGTGTGCATTCTCACCGCGCTCCAGCACGCTGAGTAGCGTATTGCCAAACTGGCTGAGCATATCAACCGCGCGGTACGCCGTCGGCAGCAGCGATTGAAAGCGATACGGCAGAATAATCTGGCTGGCGCCATTGCCACTGTTACCCAGGGAGCCCGCTTGGGCACGCTGCGTCAACAGCGCCAATGGATCAGCAGGCGTCGCAAACAGTGGCAGGCTGAGCGGCTTGCCATCCAGGGTTAAACTATGGCGCAGGTTGTACAGACGTGCGTCGAGCATTTGCCAATACGTAAGCAATTGCGTATTGAGCGGCGGGCGAAAGTTCGGGTTGTCTAATATACTGAGCAGACTTAGATTTTGCGCCGGCAGTGCCAGCCAGCGTACGTTCGGTTCGTGCTCTAATTCACGCACCGTCGCGTATTTTTGGCTCGCGAGGGCCTGCAACGTATTGGGCGTCCAACGACTGCTCATCGAGACCGTGGGCGGCGGTCCCATCAGCTCCCGTGCCTGATCATAAAACACACGCGCGGCCGTCAGTCCATCGGGCGTGAGCAGCCGATACGCATTGTCACCCGTCGCAATGAGCGTGCGCACATAGGCCATAAATACCGCTTTTTGATAAATAACCGGATCGGCATACGCTTGCGCATCCGGATTGAGCGCATCGCGCATCAAAAAGCTGGCCGTCGATACATCGGCGTCCTCAGGCGGACACAGCGGGTAGACGTTCCAATAGTCGGGTGCCGTGATACCGGTGACCGCATCAGTGTCTTTATCTTTGGCCGCCGGATCGAAGATATAGTGCAGCCAGTGCTGCGCATCGGTGTTTTGATTCTCGCTGCTAAAGCGCGTGGCGACCAGGTACGGCACATGGAAAAACAGCTCCCAAAAATACAGGCCGTTGGCACTTGTGAAATCCATCGGCTGCAAATTGCCGTTGGGTGCACTACTGTCGACACGTAATTGCGGTTCTTGCGGCATTGCTTGAGTCGTATAGTGCAGCAGCGTGCCCAAACTAACATTGGCCCGGCGAATCAATTCGCGCACAAAAGTCGTATTGAGCCGAGTGTCGGGCAGGGGGAAACCGCCATCCTCCGCCTTATTACCGTTAAACGTAATGAATTGGACGTTACCTTGCTGGCTGTCATAACGCGTGCACAGCTGAGGAATCTGATCCGGTGTGTTCACCGACACCAATTCAACTTGCACTGACCACGTTTGATAGGCACTACCGACACTGCCAGAAGACGGGGTGCGCACCAGTTCATTGCGCAGATGGTAAGTGATATTTCCTTGCTCCGGAAAGTCCTCGCTGCTGATTGAATGCGTGGCGGCACAGTTGTCTGTCGGTTGCAACACGTAGCGTTGCGTGGTGGTGTTGTTCGCCACCACACTCTTTTCCGTACCACCTTGAACCGTGTAGATGGATAATTTATGTTGGAAGCGATATGTGACACTGACTTTATTGGCGTTTTTGTTAATACCAAAGGTTAAGTGATACGAATCCCAATAACCATCTTTTGGACCAATAGAAAAAAATATTTCAGTGGGAGAATTATTCTCAAATCTAACCCGCTTTCCGTGCAGATCCAGTGTCTTGGAGGTGGGCGTACCCCCTTCAAAAGCGATGTTGCGTGAACTATCGGTCACAAATCTCCAGCCCATGTACCAACCTATGTAAGCCGGAAGAGTGACAGTCCTATATTGATAAACACCAGCCTGAATATCGACATTCCCATAACTAGTATCGTATTTAATTTTGGTATCGTAAAAATAATAACTTGACCCATCGAAGCTAAACTTAATTGATCGATTTGCATCACCCGCTGTCAAATGATAACGCATTCGATTACTTGTGCTTCCGGTTGGCGTCTGATCACCGCTAGGAAACACATACAGGCTTTTCCATACGCCTCCATCGCGCGTTTCATCGGGGCATCGACCTAATTCAGCACCAACTTGCAGCGTCAGTCCGTCACTCGCAATTGACACCGAAGGTGTGGCCAAAGCCCCCGGCCAGTTGCTAGGAATACCTGAATCATAATGCGAGGTTTTCTTTTGGGTTGATCCGGCGACAATTTGGTATTTTTTGCCCTGCAAATTATATTGCAACGACTGATAGCGAATACCGTCTTTGACAGCGCCCGGCTGGTAGATCAGAAAATCTGATTTAACGTTATCGCCGGTTGTTTTTATACTGATAAAAGATGTATCACAGAACAAAAACGCCGATTGATCAGGAATTTTACCCTGCTCACCTTCATACACAAACAAGCCAATAAACAGGTTGCCTTCTGGACGAGTGCTGCCGGTCACGCCGCGGCTAAAATCCACGATCGCCACGGTATCAACCTTAGTTAATTCAAAATTGGTATCTTCCGTAATCTCTAGTACACCACCTGTCAAGGCATAGGAATTTCCCGTTTTGTCGAACCCTTGCAGCTCGGCCACATTCGGCGCGGACCAGGTGCCGTCATAACGCAAATATCCGTAATGCACGCGGTAGGCATGCACTTCCGGCGTGACGTCGGTGCCGTCACTCTTCTTCTTCGGCGTGGGGTCCCGTTCAACCCAGCTAACGTACAACCGGTTATTGAAGAATACCGGCCGCACAGTCCAACTGAGCACATTGCTGCTATTCAGTGGTAAGGTGATCGCTCGCCAATCATTCCAACAATTTGGCGTAATCTGCGGATGCTCGGCCGTGCCGCCGTTTTTACTCAAATCCATGCTGCGCCAGTAATAGCTATGCGGCTCCGCAGCGGTTCGACCGATAAAGTAATAAGTCCCTTTGCCAAAATCGGTTTGGCTGCAACAGCCGTTGATCACCAACAGATTGCTGACCGCCTCGAACTCGTTCAAGTAGCTGAGCACCGCGTCCTGCACGCGGTCAGCGTTGAGTCGATTTTGGTTTAGGGAATTTTCCAGCTCTTCAAAGAAGTGACTTTTGTCCTGACGCGTGGACGGTAAAATATAGTTTTCCGGATAGTCACTGACCTGCTGACTGGCTGACCAGCGCGCATACTGGCTATCGATCTCCCGCCATGATGCGATATCGTCTTGCGACATTGGGTTAAAGCCTGGCTCCTGATTCAACGCAATGCGGTATAGGTACTGCTGCAGGCTCGCGATTGCCTGCGCGACACGGCTAGTTTCGACCTCTTCGCTCACTGCGGTATCAATGAGCAAATATTGATACAGATCGTCTTGGGTCACCGCTTGATCGCCTACACCCGGCAGCGTCGGCGCAACATAACCCCGATAATAGGCTTGTAGCGCATCGCGTCGGGATTCATTGAGCCGTTTGGCAAGCGCATTTTGCATGATGGTGATCCTTTGCTTAAGATAAAGCGGCTTTGATGCACACAGGTTCAGTGCCAGCCGGTGTGATCAGGGAATCGGTCAGTCGCTCTCACTTGGCTAATGCATGGCCGTCGTGACCTGTTCACTGGCGGCGGCCACTGCCTGTCCTAGTCGCTGCCAGCTCGCGTAGTCACTGTTGGTGCGAATGCTGATCGTTGAAGTCAATGACGCAACCGCCAAGCCCGTTTGCTGCGACAAGCGGTATAAGCGTAAGATCGTTGCAATTTGCGGTATGGTGCGCGCTGGCGTATCGGCATCGCCCATCACATAGGCCGCTGCAGCTTGCACTTCACTGGCCTGCCAACCCAGCAAATTTGCCAGCAACGGGGCGGCATCTTGCGCCGACGGTGGCGCGTTGCTGTTGACCCGTCCCAGATATGCAAGCAGATCGTTCTCGGTGTGCGACGTGTGATGCAGCCAGTCGCGATAACAACCGAGGTGATACAGTGTCGCAAAGCTTAGCGTCGTGAGGTTCGGTTCGCACTCGCCAAACCAGGCAGGCTGCGCCAAGTAGCTGTTTAACATCGCCGCACTCAGTTCAAAGCAGGAGGCTAGCTGTGCGCCGCGCGATAGCATCGCGAGTAGCTTCAGGTAAGTATCGGTAATTTGCTGTGGGCAGGTCACCGACTTTTGAGCCAAGGTTTGATTTAAAAACTCACAGGGCGTACTGCCAGCCCATTGCACCAGCGGCCGCACCAGCGCTTGCGGCACCATCAGCAATTGGGCCAATGTGCTCGCCAAGATGCCGTGCTGCGACTGCTGCGCGTTATAAAGTAATGCACTCAGTGCGGTCGTGGCCTGCGCCTGACTGTCCTTATCCAGTGCTTGCGCCATGACAACGGCCTGCACGGCCGCTGTGATACTGTCTTGCGAAACCGTGTTCACATTGTCTTGTACTAGCCCCTGTGCATCAACCAAATTGGCTTGTTGCATCAGCGTTGCCCAATCCAGCGCCACGCCCTCAGTATCCGTTGTTGGCGCACCCGATTGAGCATAACGAGGGGGTGTCACGACACTGTGACTGATACCTTGGCTCAGCTGCTGAATTAAGTCTAACTGGCGTTGATTACCTATTTGCGGCGGCACAGGCAACAGCCACGCAGCGCATTGCGCCACGCTTACCTCCTGCGCGTGCAACCAGTCAGTCGCTATGGACAGCAACATCAGCCCATCGAGTATGTCATTAGCTTGCGGTCGGCCGTTATTATCTAATACCGCGATCGCGGGTACACCTGCCAACTGCGCAAGCAACGAGCAGTCATCGCCTAACCACTTGGCCTGATCTAGTAAGCGAATGAACGCCAAACCACTTGCAATGGTCAGCCCCAACCAACGCGGAATGCTAGCCAGCCGGTACAGCGCGGAGACGGCATCTAAGCTATTGGGAAAGTTATGGTTAGCTTGATTGCCTTGATACTGAGCAACGAGGTCCGCCAGCAGCGAAAACTCCGCATCGGTGAGCTTTAAACCTGCTGCCAATTGCTTGACAATACGTGCGTCCCGCTCCTTATCCACAGTGGTGGCCGTCGCCGTATAATCTACATTTTCCCAATCCAGCGTGTAAGATTGATCAAATAGCTGCTTGATGTTAAATAAGCGGTCCAACATGGGCACATCGGGAGTAATCGCATACGGTGTGATTTGATGCACGACGGCGGCGAACTGTTCGGCCGTAACGCCGTAACGCTGCTGGTAATGACGAAAGACCCCAAGCAGCCGCAACGTATTTGTGTTTGTGTACAGTCCCAAATTGCCATCCGCTTGAAGCGGATCGACACCTTCGGCACGCATGCCGGCTGTGATCAAATAATCCAGTTGGTCAAATGGCAAGTCCAATGCACGCTGCATGCGTATCAGACGGTTCAATCGATCCAGACGATCATCGGTCAAATCAGTGAGTGTAAGATTACCATCTTTATCCTCTACCATTTCAATCGCTGGTCTTTTACCCGCATGCAGGTAGACGGCACCATAATGGTAAGGCATATGCGGCGTTTGATCGGTCTTTCCGTTAGTGAAGATTGCATTACGAGTCACAATATGGGGCGACACTATCACAGTATCGCCACCGACTCGCGTGCACAGTGCGCGTTCTAGATCCGCCACGCTTAAGCCCGTGTGGCAAGTCAGCTGGGTGACGTTGCTGAGGTAAGTTGCATGATTGTGATGGATCGGTGTTGGGCTGATTCCAAAGTGATTGTGGTAGAAGTTGACTTGATTCGATGTGTAGAAAACAGGATTATCGTTGCCATCTAATATCAATGTAAAGCTGATTTCTGCATAATATTTTTTAGACGACCACGTCTGCATACGGATAAAGAAATCGGCACGCAGCGGATTAGCCTTCAGATCCAATCCCGCATTATCCTCATCGCGATATTGTAATGTAGGGTAGCGCTTATATGGCTTACCTTCAGTAGTTATTGAATTATTAATGCCACGATAATAATATTCTTTATTTTGCCCACCCAACACAACATGACAATCGTTTGCAGATTTTAATGTTAATTGCGTAAAGACATCGTACTGATTCCCTACCGAAATTAATTCAGTCACCCCGTTAAGCACGGCATTTTGCAATGGCGTGACATAAGCATGGCCATTAAGATCTGACCACGGATCAATTTCTGTCGTGGAGTAAAAATCACTTCCCCATTTAGCGACAAGTTGCGCCAACGTCAGCATATGAGTACTAAAATAAGGTGCAGCAGCAATCAACATTTGCAATGGCGGCGCTAATGGACTCGCAAGTCGCATCGCCTCCATTCTTGCTGTGGTGTCGGCAGGCGAGATAGGGGCAATAAAGTAAGGCCACGAGGTATCGACCCGCTGCATCACCTCCGTGAGTGATGTGCCGCTCACGGCGAATCCTTCGATGGTTTGCTGATGCGCAAAATGGTATGGCAGCTGGTTCGGATAGTAAGTCTCTGCCAACGTTTCATCGACCGTTTTTCCGTCCGGCACCGTGTCCTCAATCGCACGGCTCAACACCGTATTGACCAGTGTCAGTTCGGGTAACCGCTGGTTCAAACTGTCGTTATCCACGATCAGCTCTGGAATATCGGGGCGGCGCTTTGCCAGCGAGTTGATCGCGTCGGGCTGAGGCGCGTTTCGTTCTTGATTCATCGCCAAGTGATACAGCGACACGAGATAGGCTGCCGGTGACGTATTCGCTTCGATGGCGTCTACCGCACTCATCTGCCCCCAGTCTAAGCGAAACTGCTCATCATAGCTGGGACCGGGACCAGAAAACGGCCCAAAGGTTTGCTGCACCAGGCGCGTCAAGCGCCGCTGACGAAACCGGAACGCCACTTGCTGCGCATAGCCGACTGTTTGGTCATAACAGGCACGGGCGGCCTTAGGGCCGAGCTGTTCGCGATGTTCACGGACAAACTGCTCCCGCGTCACACGCGCCACATCAAAGACAGACTGGTAGCCCAGTTCAGCAAGTCGCCCCGCCGTCTTGTAGCGTGCTTCAAGCACATTGATTAGCGGGCTGATTTTTTGATTCATATCCACTCCTGACATGGGTCAAAGATTGTGTCACGGCCTTCTGTTTTGGAAAACTAATCACTTTCCTTGGAACCATGCCAATTTCCAATTCGGATGCTACACGTGAGCGATTTCGACATCCTAATGCCATCGCAAAATCGACGCAGACAGCGTAGCAAATCTTATTTGCCATGTTGTCCTTATCACTTCGCTATCAATGGATCGCTACTCTTGAATAGGACCGCATTACATTCTCCGCCGTCCAATAGAGCGCGCTACGCCAGGCCTCAAACGACGGCACTCAACCCATGCTGCCGCTGGATGCAAGACCGTGCCCTGACGCGCCACGTGCTCAAAGCGACACTGTCTTGCCGTACGCTAAGTGGGCAAAGTCGGAAACAGAATAAAATAGAAAAATTAGACGTGGCACGCAGACGCGAGGCCATTGTGTTTAAGCTGGGGTACTTCTTCATTTTCCCTCCAGACATCATTTGTATTCAGCAAAAACAGCTAATGCGATGCACCCGTTCGCTGACAGATCACTTCATCGTTTGCTGCTGCTCACAACGCGTTCAAGCGTTGTGCTCAACTGCCATATGCCGCTTCGGCACTTAAGGTAACGACAACTATAAAGCACTAACCCGAAAGCATCCAAGCACATTCCCTTTATTCAATGCGACAAATTGCCGTGAGTACCGCCAAGCGTTGACCTGCAGAGGCCGGGCTACCTCACAGAAAAACACGGCTGCGCGTCAGGGGCCCCTCGCACAATCGCATGATATGAAACGGCTCGATTGTCTCGCCCATCATTGAATCGCCATTGCTCTACGCCACGATAATTCACCAGCAGCGCTGAATCCGACCGCCGCACAGTAATGATCACCGCACCATGCACAATCAGGCAGTCGTCGCTTTGCTGCTCAGTACCGGCGTTACCTTCGTCGAGTCGCGCGGTGCGCGCAGCGTCACAATCTCACCGGTTGACGTGCCCGTGCTCGCCCGATGACGCTTTTGACTGACGCGAGCCACATAAATAACCCAGCGCGCACCATCTCGAGCTAACGCCTCGTTTAGCTCATCGGGCATTCTGGTACGGGAGCGCCGGCCTGCCCGCCGCGTCGATGATGCACGACATGGCCATCACCGTGAGCCAAATCGTGTCTCGCTACGGTGGCTAAATAGCTGGATCGAGATCGCGCCGTGCTTTATCTAGCATGTGGTCAACGCCGATGATGTCCACGCGTGGACAACCGTGCTGGTGATGATGACAGGCGAGAACCGGATGCGGCCCGCGTGTTCCACAGACGTGTAAACTGCTGTCTTTTTGACTCTGGTGGTATGGTGCAAGTCCCCCGGCCAACGGCGTCCAGCGCTCCGACACTTGTTCGTTTGCTTGCGCGGCTCGCACAACTCGATGTAGCCGAACCCGGACAATCGTTGCCGGACCAGTTGAGCCAATGGCTCGGCTGGACCGACGCCATTGCGTTGTCAACCGCGCTCAACGCTACTGCGTACGGTGCCGCATCGGACGCGGCCAGCGTAGCAGATCTGGGCGACGACGCGTCGGCGCATACTGCCACCGTGCGCACGTCGTTGATCCGCCGCATCGATGCAGCTTGCGGCTTCGCCACCGGAGCGCGCCACGCAGCCAAGCCCGCAGCGCTACGCGGGGCGAGCAGCGACGCCGTGCCCGACTACGCCGATTTTCGTCACCGCTACGTCGGCGTGCAGCACGCGATGGCAACGGATATCGGTGCGCTGCGGGGGCGGCTACGCACAATGCTAGTGACGCGCGCGCCGGATATGGCGCAGCTGTGCGCCGTCGATACCGTCATGGAGCAGGCACTAGCAGCACGCGAGCATCACCTGCTGGCCAACGTGCCCGCGTTGCTCGGCGCGCATTTTGCCCGCTTGCGCGACGCCGCGTCTCTCCCCGCGCCGCCGGCACAGACGCACGTGCCACAGCAAGCGTGCACGCAAGTTCCACTTCAAACTGACGCACCGACGCCTGCGGGTGCGCCTGGCAGCTGGCTGGACGTATTTCGCAACGACATGCGCAGCGTGCTGATCGCCGAACTCGACGTCCGGTTCCAACCGGTGCAGGGACTGCTGTCGGCCTACCGTACCTGCTAACCAACCTGCTATGACCCGCTTTCACCTTAACGTTGTTGTCTTCCTGGCCGGCCTGGCCATCGTATGCTGGATCGGCGCCGGCTACTTCGGCGCCAACCCGCTGGCCTCGGCCGTCACGCTGCTGATCGGTGGCGGTTATCTTGCAGGCGCTTTGGAATTGCGCCACTACCAACAGGCCAGTGCCACGTTGATGCGCGCCGTAGCCGGCCTATCCGCCCCCCCGCCGACGCTGGAGCCCTGGCTGGCACAGTTGCATCCCGACTTACGCAGTGCGGTGCGCCTGCGGCTGGACGGTCAGCGGGTCGCGTTGCCGGCCCCGGTGCTAACGCCCTACCTGGTGGGATTGCTGGTGCTGCTCGGCATGCTGGGTACCCTGCTCGGCATGGTAACGACGCTGCGCGGCACCGGCGCCGCACTGCAAAGCGCGACCGATCTGGGCGCCATCCGGGCGTCGCTTGCCGCGCCGGTCAGCGGACTGGGCTTTGCGTTCGGCACATCGATCGCGGGCGTGGCGGCATCCGCCATGCTGGGCCTGCTTTCCGCCCTGTGCCGACGCGAGCGCATCGAGGCCGCGCAGCAGCTCGATACCGCCATTGCGACGACATTGCGGGCCCATTCGAGCGCTCACCAGCGCGAGACGACTTTGCAGGTCTTGCAGCGGCAAGCCGATGCGTTGCCTGCACTGGTCGACCGGCTGCAAACGATGATCACGCATATCGAGCAGCAGACACGGACGTTGAGCGAGCAACAGCTCGCCGGGCAGCAAGCTTTCCTCGACCGGATCGAGCACGCGCACGCGCGCCTGATCTCCTCCGTGACACACTCGTTGACAGAGTGCGTGGCTGACAGCGCCCGCGCCGCGGGCGCGGCGCTGCAGCCGGTCGTCCAGGCGACGATGGCTAGCCTGGCACGCGATACGGCGTCGCTGCACGATACCGTCGCCGGCGCCGTGCAGCAACAGTTACATGCGCTATCCGCGAGCCTGGACACGACCACGCGCGATGTGGCGGCGGTCTGGAGCGAGGCATTGGCCGACCATCGGCAATCCAATGACGCGCTGCTCGAGCACCTTCGCGTCTCGGCGGACCAATTCGCAGAGGCGGCCGAACAACGCGCCGCGACCCTGTTGCAGACGCTGTCGGCACGCCTGGAAGCCAACGTGGCGACGCTTGCCCAGACTTGTCAGCAGACGCTAACCCGGCAGGAGCAGGCCGCGGAGCAACGCGCCGCGGACCATCAACGCGCGCTCGAAGCGGCCGTTGCGACGCTCGCGCAGCGCTCAATGGCGTCGCTGGATGCAATGGAACAATCGCAGGCGCGGCTGCGCGCCGAACTGCAATCGCAGGACGAACACCGACTGGACACCTGGACCACGACACTGACGTCGATGGCCGCCACGTTGCGCCACCAATGGGAGGAAGCCGGCACGCACGCCGCCGCGCAGCAGCAACACATCTGCGACACGCTGGCGCGTACAGCGCAACAGATCTCGGCGCAAGCCAACGAGCAGGCCAATAAGACGATCGCAGAGATCGGCAAGCTCGTGCAAGCCGCGTCGCAGGCGCCGCTGGCCGCAGCGCAGGTGATCGCCGAGCTGCGCCAGCAACTGTCCGATAGCCTCGAGCGCGACACAGCGGTTCTGCAGGAACGCGGCCGAGTACTCGAAACGCTGGCGACGCTACTCGACGCGGTCAACCATGCGTCCAATGAGCAGCGCTCGGCCATCGACGCACTGGTCTCGACATCGGCAAGCTTGCTGGAGCGCGTCGGCAACCGGTTCACCGACGAGGTCCGGGCCAGCACGCAGCAGGTGGAGGCCGCCGCGACGCAACTCACCAGCAGCGCGGTCGAGGTGGCCAGCTTGGGCGAGGCGTTCGGCGCAGCGGCCCAGTCCTTTGGCGCGTCCAACGATACGCTGGTTGAGCATCTACAGCGCATCGAAGCGGCGCTGGACAAGTCGCTCGCGCGCAGTGACGAGCAACTCGCCTACTACGTCGCGCAGGCGCGGGAAGTCATTGACTTAAGCATGATGTCGCAGAAACAGATTATCGAGGAGTTGCAACAACTCGCCATGCAGCGGGCGCGTGCTGGAGCCGAAGCGCCATGAACGACAACATCGACGGCGACGTGGAAGCGGCGGCGCCCATCTGGGCCGCGTTTGCCGACTTGATGTCGGTATTGCTGGGGGCGTTCGTGCTGATCCTGGTCGGCGTCATCGGCATGCAACTGCAACTGTCGTCCAAGCTCGAGAACGAAGTTCGACAGCGGCAAATGGAAACACAGCGCCGCAAGACGCTGGAACAGGCATTGGCCGGGCCACTGGCCGCCGGACGCGTGACGCTGGTGAATGGCCGTATCGGCATCAGCGGCAGCGTACTATTCGCACTGAATTCGGATCAGTTGCAGCCCGAAGGCCGCGAGCTGTTGAAAAGTCTCGCCAATCCGCTTCGCTCGTACCTTAGCGCCCGTGACGAGATCCTAATGGTGAGCGGTTTCGCCGATGACCAGCAGGTCCGCGCGGGCAATCGTCGCTTCGCCGATAACTGGGACCTGTCGGCACAGCGCGCGTTGACGGTGACGCGCGCCTTCATCTCGGAAGGCGTGCCGGCCTCATCAGTGTTCGCCGCCGCGTTCGGCTCTGAACAACCGGTGAGCTCGAATGCTGACGACGCTGGACGGGCCCGCAACCGGCGCGTGGAGATCGCCGCGGTGCCGAGGCTGCCCGCCATCAACGGTGAACGCCGTGAACCATAGCGAAACGCATGCGCGGGCCCGGCTTGACGCATGGCGAGCATCCGGCGCCGATCGGCTGGACCCGGTACGCTTCCGCTTTATCGACGCACTGGAGCGGCGCACGGCCGGGCATGTCGGCGCGGTGCGACACCGCCTGGAGCGCCGGCTTGGCGAGTTACTGGATGCGTATGCCGCTGATCTCGAGCGGGCGGATCCCTGCTGCGGCAACGCAGCTGCCAAAACGGCATCACGCGAGCCCGGGGGCCCTACGCTCGCGGCGTTGCTCGACTACATCGCCGCGCGCAAACACGCGCACGGCGATGCCGGCGCCACTGCCGCTGCGCCGCACCCCGTGTCCGATCCGGAGCCGGCAACGCTGGAGTATTTCAGAAAGACCTGGGCCAGGGTCCGCATTGAAAAGCAGCTTCGGCAATCGCTAAACCAAGTGCCGAGAAATGCCGGTCCGCTCAATTCCAGCAGTCTCGTGCATCGGTCGCTTTTGTTGATGCGCGAATTGTCGCCCGGGTATCTACAGCAGTTCCTCGCGTACGCAGACACATTATCGTGGATGGAGCAATGGAATAGCGGAAGCCCGGCATCGGTCAAGGACACCGCGCGTGCCGCCGTTGCCCGCAAGAGTGCCAGAAGCAAATCGCGCTGAAGCGGCGTGCCGTTTCGCGCCTTGTGGGGCGCCGCGCGCCGTCCATCGACAGACGCGAGTCGCACCAGTACACGCGTCGTTTGCTGCCCATCAGCCGCCCCGAGTTCGCCCCGCCCGCCGACATTATCCTCGCGCAGGTTACGACTGCGCTCCTGCGCGCGCCAGCCTCGTTCCGCCAGTTCGTCGATGGTCAGCAGTGCATCGTCGCGCGGCGGGCACGGGTATTGCACTCGGCCAGGCACGCAACAAAAACGGCGGCGGGCGCGGCTTGGTAGCGCGCCACCCGACCTCGGACATCGTCCCCGACTCAACGACTCATGACGGAACACATCGACCCACAACGCAACCCGCGCCGACGCAGCGGTCCAACCTCCTCATCACGATCCCGACAAGCGCCGATCAAGTTTGCGCAAGCCATCCATGCGCTGGCGCGGCACGGCGATCCCGCGGTGGGTAACGTGACGTTCGTGCTCGGCGCCGGGTTCTCCCACGCATGGGACACTCGCTATCCGACCGGCGCCGATTTATTCGACTTTACCGATGACGACTGGACGAGCGAGTCTCCATTCTTGGAAGACTTTCTGCGTATGACGCAGATCGATCGCACTGTCGGGCTAAACCGATCCGCGTTTCTCGACATCGTCTATCAGGTAGGCATGTTGAAAAAGTATCCGCTGATCCGCAACCGATACGTCGATGAGTTTTATCTGGAACTGGTCGAGCGAGAATTGCGCTATGCGGTGCTTCGCAAGTTCCACCAGCACACCACGCCTCCCACCCTAGTCGGCGACACGCTTTCGTTCGGCCAGCCGCTCAGCGACGCACAGACAGCGATCAGTTCGCTGTTTGCCGCGCTGCAGGAGCACGCGGGCGCGGCGTCGACTGGCGAGCGGCCCGCACCCCGCATCGGCGTGAATTTCCTGACGACGAACTACGACTTTGTCATTGAGGCGATGGTAGACACAGCGCTCCGACGTGCCCATTCGCGCGAGTTGTATCGAGGCTTCACGCCGTCCGCGTGGTGCGGTGAGACGGACAGGCGTGCGGTAGCGGTGCCCTTTGCAGGCGGTCATCTGCTGAAACTCAATGGGGGGTTTGAGATCTATCGGCATGACGGTCATTTTGAAGTCGACTATCGTCGCCGCGACACGCAGATACTGCGCAGCAACCCGCCGGATATCATGCTGCCCTCGCGCGCCCAGGACTACGACCAACCCTATTTCCAGGCGCTGTTCCCGAAGGCCGTGCGGCTGCTGCGCGAGTCCCGGATCGTCGTGCTGGTCGGCTACAGTTTCCCCGATGAGGACGCACTGGTGCGACTGCTGCTGCGTCAATTCGCCGAGGCGCCCACCGATGGACGCCAGCGTGCGCTGTACTACATCGATCTCAATGACGTTCAGACACAGCTTGATCATGCAAGAAGCGTCTTTCCCCATGCCAGCGTGTCCGGAGGCCTCGCGGTATTGCCGTGGCGGGGCAGTTTCAGCGAATGGTGCAGTATTGCCGTTCGCTCACTATGATAAAGCCGACGTGCCCCGCACCCGGCGCGCGGGACCCGCTGCCGTCCGGCAGTATCGCACGGCCTGCAGCTGCGAAGCGTGCCCGCCGAAGCGGCACCGTCTGAGCCCTACCACACGTCAACGACCACACGGCGCCGGCGCGTGGCACGGTTCTATTAGGCTTGGCTAGCCTGCGGATTGCCGACCTTCTCGGCAAACTGCGTCAGCTTCTGATCGGTCGCCTTCTCCTCTTCAAGCGTCGCCTTGAGCAACGGCACCGCGTCGTCCTTACCGAGCTGTTTCGCGAGCGCGCACAGCGTGCCGTAAGACGCAATCTCATAGTGCTCTACTTTCTGGGCTGCACCGATCAGCCCCGCATCGAGCACGGGCCCCTTCCCGATTTCGTCCAGCAGTTCCGTGCCTTCCTCGATTAGCCCCTCCATTGCTACGCATTTGATCCGTTTCAGCTTGATGCCGCATTTCTCGACCACCTGATCGATGCGCTCGACCTGCTCATGCGTTTCCTGCAAATGCGTCTCGAAGGCCTGTGCAAGTTCAGGATTCGTGCTGGCGCGCGCTAGCTTGCCAAGTGCGCGTGTCAATTGCTTCTCTGCACTGTAGATCTCAGATAACGAATGGATAAACAGGTCTTCCAAGGTCTTGCGTGCCATCGTGAACCTCCTTCGTCGAACTTTAAAAAACGACGCCGGACGGGTGTGGTTGCGCCGGCCTCGCTTGCCGCGCAACGCCCGTGCCCGGCCATTGGCTGTACAGCTTCGACAAGGCCGCCGCCGCAACGCCAGCGCCCGCTCACCGCGTTAGGCAGACGCAGTCGGGCACAGCAAATGCATCACGCATGACGCTTTGTGACCAGGAGAGGTTATGGTTTTATCCTCGCTTGCGGCGCTGCCCGTTACCGCTGCGATCCGCGCCGACCACACCCACGTGCTGGCGGCCTTCCATCGCTATCGCCCTGACTCGCCCTGGTGGCGCAAGCGCGCGATCGTTAGCGTCGCATGTACTGCGCTGGAGATCCACACACAGCTTGAAGAGGAAATCCTTTACCCGGCACTCGCACGCGTTGATCCGGATGATGACGTACTGAAAAAAAGCAAGCCCGAGCATGACGCGATACGGCAAACGATGGAACAACTGCGCGGCATGGGACCGGACAATGCGGCTTACGACAGTCTTTTCATGCAACTGATGCGTACCGTGATCCATCACGTCGCCGACGAAGAAACCGTGCTGCTACCGCGTGCCGAACGCGCGCTCGAAGCCGAGTTGGCGAGCCTGGGCGCGGCGATGACACGCCGGCGCGTCCAACTACTCGGAGTGCGCCGGCCGGCGCGCATCGCGCTCGATATGGCTGGCACCTTCCCGGTGGCCACGGCGCTGCTGGGCACGCTGACCGGCATCGCCGTATTGCGCTGCTTTGCACTCCATCGCCCCCGCGGTGCATAGCGAGGTCGATCATGCCAGACGCACCGAACGCCCCGAAATCCAAACGCGCAGCTTACCGCTATGCATCGGGCGGCTGGGGCTCGCTGAAGGCAGTCGCCGAAATGCTTACGAAGGAAAAAGTCGCGCTCAAGGATAGCGGCCTGCTGATCCATCAGAACAAGCCCGATGGCTACATGTGCGTGGGCTGCGCATGGGCAAAGCCAGCGCGGCCGCACTTGGCCGAGTTTTGTGAAAATGGGGCGAAAGCCACCGCGTGGGATATCACGAAAAAGCGCGTGACGCCGGACTTTTTTGACGTTCACACGATAAGCGAGCTGGCCACCTGGCATGACCGCGATTTGGAGGCAGCGGGTCGCCTCACCGCGCCGCTGCGCTACGATCGCGCGCAGGACAAGTACGTCGAAGTGAGCTGGCAGCACGCGTTCAATGAAATCGGCCGCGAATTGCGCGCGCTAGATCCCGCGCGGGTGGTGTTCTACACGTCAGGGCGCGCGTCGCTCGAAACAGCTTACATGCTGCAACTATTCGCGCGTCTTTTCGGCACCAACAATCTGCCGGACAGCTCCAATATGTGTCATGAAAGCAGCAGCGTCGGCCTGAAGGAAGCCATCGGCGTGGGCGTCGGCACCATCACGCTCGAGGACTTTGAAAAGACCGATTTGATGTTCTTCTTCGGACAAAACGTCGGGACCAACAGCCCGCGTATGCTGCATCCGCTGCAGCACGCGCGCAAACGCGGCGTGCCGATCATCACGTTCAACCCACTGCGCGAACCGGGACTGATCCGCTTCGCCAATCCGCAGTCGCCCGTGCAGATGCTCACGCCGGCCAGCACGCCAATCAGCACGCAGTACCATCAGGTCAGAAACGGTGGTGACAGCGCCGCGATCATCGGCATCTGCAAGGCCGTGATCGACGCCGATGATTGGGCACGGCAAAATGGTGCACCGCGGGCGATCGATGTGTCATTTATCGAACAGCATACGACCGGCTACGACGCGTTCGCCGATTACCTGCGCAACACAGCATGGACCGACATTGAGACGGCCAGCGGGTTAACGCGTGACGCGTTGCAGGCAGCGGCCGCCGAGTACATGAAGGCCAACGCGGTGATCGCCCACTACGGAATGGGCCTCACACAACACCGGCTGGGTGTGCAAAACGTGCGTCTGCTATGCAATTTGTTGTTCCTGCGTGGCAACATCGGCAAGCCGGGCGCGGGGCCCTCGCCGGTGCGTGGACACTCGAATGTGCAGGGGCAGCGCACGGTCGGCATCACCGAGAAGCCAGAGCTAGCACCGCTGGACCGGCTCGCCGAGCAGTTCTCGTTTGAGCCACCTCGCGAAAAAGGGCTGAACACCGTCGAAACATTCGAAGCCATGCTCGCCGGCAAAATCGACGCAGTGCTGAACCTCGGCGGCAACCTGGTCCGCTCCGTCCCAGACCGCTCGCGCATCGAGCCGGCCTGGCGCAAACTGCGGCTCACTGTCAACGTCGCCACCAAATTGAACCGCTCCCACCTATTGCCGGGCGAGATGTCCTATGTACTGCCCTGCCTGAGCCGCATCGAAATCGATCGACAGGCAAGCGGCGAACAAGCCGTGTCGATAGAGGACAGCACTGCGTGCATTCATGGCTCCCGTGGCTATGCGCAGCCGGCCAGCGACAAGCTGCGCTCGGAGCCTTACATCGTCGCCGGGATAGCGAAGGCCACGCTGGACCCGCGTGCGGGGCCCGACTGGGACGCGTGGCGCGACAACTATGCGCTGGTGCGCAGCGATATCGCCAAAACTTATCCGGACATGTTCGAGGACTTCGAGCGGCGCATGGGGCAACCAGGTGGGTTCCCGCGCCCGCTGCCGGCACGCGAGCGGCGCTTTGCCACGGCATCGAGCAAGGCCGAATTCCTCGTGCCCGCAGCGCTCGGCGAGGACCTGGACATGCTGCAGCGCGATCCGGATGCGCTGCGGCTCATGACACTGCGCAGCGACAATCAGTTCAACACGACGATCTACGCTCATGACGACCGCTTCCGCGGCATCCAGGACTCACGAATGGTCATCCTAATGAACCCGGAGGACATCCGCCGTCGCAGCCTGCACGAGAACGACGTGATTACGCTGCAAACCATCGCGGGCGATGGCGTCGAGCGGCGCCTTAGCGGTCTGCGCGTGCACGCCTACGATGTGCCACTCGGCTGCATTGCCGGATACTATCCCGAGTGCAATGTATTGCTGCCGCTGTGGCATCATGCCGAGCACAGCAAGGTGCCGGCCGCGAAGTCGATTCCGGTCAAGATACTGCGCGACGACGGCCACCGCGACATCAATCCATCGGACGACGGCGCGTCGTCTCCTGCATAGCTGGCCGGCAGCAGGGAAACCCGCTCCCTGTTTACACGCGCGCAATGAAAGTGCCGCGCATGGTCAACAACGCCGGTTCAAGCGCCAAACGGGACGACATCGAGATCATCGAAACGGCTCTCGCCGCGCGAGATCGAATCATGCCGCATGGTCGCGCGCGACAGGGTGGACTTCCCATAGCCGGATTCGCCGACGAGGCCAACGGATTCATCTTGTCCAATGGCAAAGGCTACCCCATCGACTGCATGCCAGGACCATGCCGGCGACGGTGCTACTTCGCGCGTTGCGTCATCTCAGACACGGATGACGACATCAACGCAGCAAATAACAGCGTTAGTCTGCTGGCCGTTCACGCCCGGCGGAAGGCGAGTCCTATCTCCGCGTCATTCCGACTCAGTTCTGGCCCGAGACAAGGGCGGGATAATGATGCTTTGCGTCGTCACAATCGAACGCTCGGAGAAAACGCATGGCTAAGGTATTTCCACTGCACCCGCTGCATCCGGAGCGGATCTGCTAGGGCTGTGACCACTACTGTCCAGCCAGCGACATGCGCTGCGGCAACGGGCAGAGCCGCACCCAGCATCCGGCCGAATTGCTCGGGGACGACTGGTACGACCACGGTGACTGGGATTTTGAGGTCAGCCCGGACGACAGATGCGTCAGGCTCAACAGCGCCAGCGTCGCCCAGCCATCGCAGCCAGTTTCTTGAAAGCACCCTATTTATTAGGGCCCCTTATTGGTAATTATTGAAATCTTTACTGGCGGTTAGGAAAAATCGTTCGCTATTGACACTAAGATCAGAAATTCATTCCGTGAGAAAGCCCGCATTCGCGAGCTTTCTCATGACGATTGACTCTAGAAACCCACCTTGAAATAAGAGTCCTCGCCTCGTACCTTATGCACATAATTCATATTACCCTGGCACCGCCCATATTCCTTTGGGGCATAGAGCGAGCCGGCCCGCCCATCGGAGCCATAAGGGGGTGAAAAAAGTATTTCAGCCAGGGGAATGCTCGCGCAGGAGCTTACTTTTGCATAGTATTCAATAAATCCGCCTTGGCTAGAAAACAGTGAACCCCATGTCGCTGGTACTTTATAGGCGCCAAGCACGACTTGCTGATGCGTTACATAGTCGGTAATGCTGCCTCGCCATACGCGTGGGTCAGCTGAATCCCGAGTAATGGTGAGAAGATACTTCCGGCCATGAACCAACTCGTGCTCGGCCGAGCAACTAACGCCTGCTCCGCCATCTGCGCCGCCTGTGCAACGAGTGGTATCGACGACTTCTGTTCCACTGCCGAACACCGAGAAAGCCGCAAGCGACTTTCCACCCGGACGCGGGCGTACACCCATGTAACCGACGCTGCCGCCCGAAAAACCATACTGCTGGGCAAAGTAGTAGCCAGCCGCATCGGGAGCACGGATCACGGTGATGGGGAAGGTGATTTGGGTGACCGGCGGGGTAGTAGGAATGTGGTAAGAGAGCGATGCCATTCCACCCGGTGTCACAGGCGGGGGAAACATAGCGAATTGCCACTGTCTCATAGAGGTGTAATCACTGGGCCCGCCTTGCGCATCGCACGCGCCAATCTGTATCTCTGCGTTGCTGCCGGCATAGACGCGGGCACAATTATGGCTTGGCTGCACACTTTCCTTGTAGAGGTTTTTTGCGAGTCGAAAGGTACCGCCTTCCAATTTCCACTGCTTTGTCGATAATGGAGCAGATGTATCACCGTTACAGCTTCCCACAATCAGGTCTGTCGACTGTGGCAGAGCTTGTAGGCAGCTGCCAGCCCCCATATCGTTGCGATACTTATTTTGGATTAGATAAGTGCCATCTTCCTGTTCCATGAGCCGCCATTGCCTCATGGAAGTGTAATCACTTGGTCCTCCCTGAGCCTCGCAGACGCCGATCCGCACGGATGTGCTGTTCTCGAATGTGCGCATGCAACTGGCCTGCTTTGCCTCTTGTTTGTACTTGCTTTCTATCAGCCCATAGGCGGATTCCCTTGTCTCAAAGGCCGATACGCATGTTACGCAACCTAAAGTAGCAGCAAACGTCATTGTTACGATGGTTACTCGACGCATAATGCTTATCCTTTCAAGTTTTAAAGTGGAGAAGTTAATTTTTATTTTTATAATTCTTAATTAAGAACTCAACATAGACGGCCGGCCACAGTGTGTCAAGAAGTAGCACGCTTGTTTAGGCAATCGCCTGAGGCCTTCAAACGCAGTATCTGGGTACCACACTGCCAGCTGGCTTGTGAATATGTATGGCCTTGCGTAATCCTTTGGAATCGTAATTCTCCTTCATTTTACGCTCGCACTGTAAATTCCACATATCGCAAATTGCACTTTATTGCGTCGGTTCTTACAAGACGGGCACTTCATCGTTTAATTACACGCTTACTGCGATAATCAGCGGCTACTGCAATGCATCCGTTCACTGTCAAAGTACCTATTGTGCGATCACTCACACCATGTCTAAGCATGATGCGTAGCCACCGTGCGCCGCTTCGTTGAATAAGGCTATTTTGACTATAGACGCCCGGTACGACAAACGCAAGCTTGTCATCTTTGATTGAACCGACAAATTTTAAAAATCAGTACCTGTTCCCCCTACATTAAACCTCATTCGCACGTTTGATGATCGCATGAACACAGTGTTTATTTACACCTCTCACGCAAAATCATACTGTCTTACCCTGGATGAAACCGGTCTCGTTTGCAAAAAAACACGGCGGGGACAGCACCGCCTTACAGCTGCCCGACGTTCAAGTGTGCCACCATTTGCAGCTTCGCTCCGCCTAAGATCATTTAGGTAGAATGCGCTTATGCACAGCCAAGTCGCCGTTGAACGACTCATTCTTCGCGTTATCGGTTAGCTTGCCGAGGTGGGAAAATCGATACTTGACGCCGTTCTCATACGCCCACTTGTCGAGCCCTTGGAGATGAATTCGCTGCCATTGTCTGCCTTGACAAAGCCCAAGCCCCTATACTTCACCGCCAGTTGTAAAACGTCGCATCGCTGGTACCCATCTTGCGGCACACCTCAGCTACCAGCGTGCCCAGCGCTGCCTGTTTCAACGCAAATGCAATCTGCGCGTGGTGCACGGCATGCTAACCAACACGCTGCAGGACAAGCTGCTCGCCAATCAACGGCCACTGCTGTGGGATGTGCTGCTTTTCGTGGTACCTGTCGTGTCCACGACCCTCGCCTCGTTCGATTGCCTGTTCATTGGCATGGGCCAGGACAGTCTCGGATGGCTGCTAATCGACGAAGCGGGACAGGCCACCCCGCAATCGGCCGCTGGTGCGATCGGGCGCAGCCGTCGTGCGGTCATCGTCGGTGATCCGTTGCAAGTTGAACCGATCTTCACCGTGCCGTTGCACGTCACGGAAGCGTTGCGTCACCGCCATCAGGTCGATCCAGCCTGGTCGCCCGCTGACGAGTCGGTGCAAACGCTCGCCGACCGCATCACGCCGTTCGGCTCCTAGATTAGCACGGCGGCCCAATACACCGACGGCAAGACGCGCACCTGGACCGGCATGCCGTTGCGCACGCATCGGCGCTGTAACGATCCAATGTTCTCGGTCGCCAACTGTATCGCGTACGCTGGCTAGATGGTGCAGGGGCGTGTCGATGACGCAGGACAGCCGCTGTCCACGCCTTTTTCTTGTGTCCTCGGCGACAGCGCCTGGTTCGACGTGGCCTCCACACGCATGCACCATCCGGTGTCGGACGACGAGCTGGACGTGCTGCGCCAGTGCCTGACCACGTTGCGGCGATCTTGTGCGACGTGGTAAATTCGACGGCATCGAGGTCGGCACCGTCCACACATTTCAAGGCAAGGAAGCCGCCATCGTCTTCCTCGTACTGGGCACGGCGCCCGGCCAGCAAGGCGCGCGCGCCCGCGCGTGGGCAACCAATACGCCGAACCTGTTCAACGTCGCTATTACCCGCGCCAAATGCCGTTTGTACGTGATCGGCGACGCACAACAGTGGGGTGGTCTGGATTATGTTAGTGAGCTGTACGCCGCGCTGACCGTCGTGCGCGTGCCGTCCAGCATGCAACCGTGCGGGCCGGCGAAAGATACGCCTTTTCTCTTCGACGCGCAGTGCACACATCAAATACCAGCGCGATAGCCACAAAAAGATTACGCAACGACAAACTATCCTCGACGATCATTCCCTCGCCTTTTCGCCGAGCATCCGAAAGATCATCTACACGACGGATGCAATTGAGTCGCTGCATATGCAACTGCACAAGATCATCAAGGCGCGCGACTACTTCCCGCTCAACGAAGCCGCGCTTAAGTTGACATGGCAACGTAGGTTTCCCTTGAGTCGGCGGCGGCAACGCGAGAGGTACAGGTCAACCGCCGACCTTGATCTATCTGTACGTCAACTTCCGATCAGTTTGCGCCCGTAAGATTAGAATTTGTCGTAAAATTCACTCATGAAGCGAATTCCTCGACATCAACTAATCAAACGCCTGCAGACTAACCTGCCCCGCGGAGCGCCGTTCGACGTCGCCACACTGAACCGGCTTGGTGTGTCGTCCCAGCTCGCCGCCCGCTACGTGAGCAGCGGTTGGCTGGTCCGGCTGGCATCGGGCGTATATGCCTTTCCCAACGATGATTTCAATCTCCACGCCACGCTCCGGTTCCTGCAGCAGCGCGTCCCCGGTCTGCACGTCGGCGGCAAAACCGCCCTTGCCTGGCAGGGCGTGCGGCACCAGGTCGGCCGGCGCGAGCCCTTGGTGCTGTGGGGCGATACGCGCTTTGCGCTGCCGTCTTGGTTCACCAGCCGCTTTCCCGCGCGCTATATGTATGCCCGATTGTTCAACTGGCCCGATTCCCCCTTCGCCACCCAGACACTTATCGCACCACCCGATGTCCCGGCTGGTGTTCAGGTCGCGGTCCCCGAACGCGCCGTACTTGAACTCCTGTACGACGTCGGCGTCCGTGAAGGATTGGACGACGCCCATGCGGTCTTCGAAGGCCTGCGCAGCCCACGCAAGAAATTGCTCGGTCAGTTGCTCGCCTGCTGTACCAGCGTGAAAACCGTTCGCCTGTGCCTAACCTGGGCGCGCGAGACCAACCTGCTCGATGTCGATGCACTGCTCGCGCAATTCTCGCTTCCCACCGGTAGCGGCCGGCGCTGGATAAGCCAGCTTCCCGATAGCACACTCCTCGTACTGAGACCGCATGGATAAATTCTTCGCCGACACCGTCCGGTTACTGCTGCGCATCGCGCCGGATGTCTTTGCCAACGATCTCTTCGCGATGAAGGGTGGCACGGCCATCAACCTGTTTGTGCAGAATATGCCGCGTCTGTCGGTCGACATCGACGTCGTCTATATACCCCGGCAGACACCGCGTGAGGAAGCGCTCTCCACCATTCAACAGGAACTGGCTGCCGTCGAACAACGGCTGACTCCGCAAGGAGTACGCACCCGCCTCATCGGCAGTAAGGGTCTCAGCGATACCAAGCTTCTTGTCGAAGATGAAACCAGTCAGGTCAAAATTGAAGTCAATACCGTCTTTCGCGGCACGGCCCTGCCCATCGAACGGCGCGCGTTGTGTGCGCGAACGACGGAACAATTCACTGCGGAACTGGAACTTCCCGTGCTCGCGCTCGACGAACTCTATGGCGGCAAACTCGTGGCGGCCCTCGATCGCCAGCACCCGCGCGATCTGTTCGACGTCTGGCAGCTTTATCAATCGGGCCGACTGACGCATGGCATGATCGAGTGCTTCGTCGTGTATCTCGCCGGCCATAATCGCCCCATCCACGAGGTGCTGTTTGGCCGCGACAAGAATATTACGCGGGACTACGACAGCAGCTTTGTCGGCATGACCGAAGTGCCTTGCAGTCTGGACACGCTGCTCAATACCCGCCAGCGATTACGGCAGGAACTGCCAGCGCACCTGACTCTCGCGCATCGACACTTCCTGCTCGGCCTGGCGCGTGGCACGCCGGACTGGTCACTCCTCGCCATTCCCCACGCTGCCGAGCTGCCGGCACTACGCTGGAAGCTCGCGAACCTTGAGACCTTCCGCCAAAGACGCCCGGCGGTTTTCGCGAAGCATATCGAGGAACTCGAAACGGCCTTCGCTCGCTACTGAGCCGGACTTGAACAATCCGCCCGGCTCATGCAGCAACGCTATGAAGCTGAAACGGTATTGTGGAATTGCAAGAGGCAGCATATTAGCGTGACTTTCCTGCAAATTTCGACGAGGGTTAAATGGATCCGAAGACGCCGATGCCAAAGGGAGATTTTTTCCGCCAGCCGCTACGCGAGCAGATTACACTGACCTTGGCTTAGGTAGTGGTCAACAGCCACCTTCTTCTGTTCGAGCAAGTACTTCGGCCTCGAACGCACATAACCCGATCGCAAATCATGACATTGTTCGTATTCTCGATGCCAGGATTTGAGCGAGTTCTTTGTCGGATACCTCAGCTGACCAATGGTAGCTGCGATGCGCTTTCCTAGTTTTACGTAGCACCGAACCGCTCGAATGAGCTCTTCATACGAGTACATGAACTACCTCCAAGTAGTCCAAGTTTTCTTTCGCGCCTCTCTCTCAAAAAGCCATTTTTGACCAACAGTTAATAGACTATTTCTGGAATGACCCACAGTACATTAGGATTACTATAGTCGAGCAGCGCTTGACGAGTTTCCTCACTAAATCGAGTGCGATCGACAAAAGCTCTGATTTCAATCTTTGCGTCCTCCAAATGCTGGAGAGGCAAAGAGGACATCACCTGCTTCATCTCTTTGAGCACGCTCTGTACATCCGTCTCATCGCCGCTTTCGAGCAGGCGCAGTGCACGCTGCCATAGCTGCTTTGACAGCGTTTCGTTCAAGCCTTTCGTGCTTTTGAGCAGTCCGAGCGCCACCGAGGCACGTTGCTTGGGCAGCACGCGGTGAAAAACGGGGTCAAGTAGCGAAAGCTCGTGCGCGTATTGAGCCGTCGGCAGTGTCGTCAACCCGAACGGTAGGCAACGTAGCGCGCTGTCTAGTTGGTGATCCGGCAGTGCCAGTATCAAGTGCCGCAGATTGGCATAGTGCATGGGCCGGTGTGCGTCCGGCAGCAACCGTATCGAATGGGCCAATGCGCCGATTGGTGCACCCTGATAGGATGGCGGTAAGCGCCGCACCCATGCCAGCAACGTTTCGTAATACTGGACAGTCTTTGCGCTTCTACCACTGCCATGGCGGAAAACGCGGGGCAACAGTATCGCCAGTTCCGCGATCAAGTCCGCTTGTTCGGCTGTGCGCAACGCGGGGAGCCGGCCCCAAAAAGCCTGATATTCGCCCTCGTACCACAACTGTGACGCGTCGTTGTCCAAATATCCGAGCAGCGATGCAACCGCAGCCCACGTGCTGCCCTGCTCAGCGCTACGGCGCTCGGCTTGAGCATATACAAACTTGTATAGCCCATAGACAAACTCGTACACATTGCATCGCGGCTGTGAGCGTGAAAATTGATGTATGGCCCGGATCATGTCATTTTGTATCTGCAAGCCTTGCTTGGGCACACGACCTGCGGCCTCAAAAACTTGTTCGAACGCTGCTTGCTGCTGCTCCCAGCGCATGGCCCTTATTGCGGGCCACAGGGCCTTGAGCGGTTCAGCGCGCAGCGCCGGCTCGACGCGGATACGCTCGATCTCGGTGAGCAGCTGTTGCATCGACGCGTGATCGAGCACGTTCATCCCCGGATCATCCCTGCTCTCTAACGGAGAGAGCGGTACGTTGCGAGCAGCCTTGGCACGTTGCCAGCAACGCCGGCTCAGCCACCTTTCCCGTAGCACGTGGTACGTTTGCTTGTCCACGGTCGACAAGTTGCCGATGTCGTCGAATGGGACATGGTCAGCCACTTGTTGAAGGACTTCTGGCGGCAGATCGTGGTACGTTGTCGGACGGCTTGTTCGGCCTGTTGCTAAGCCATCCGTCAAGCTATTCGTTGCGCTGGCCAACAAGCCTGTCGTCGGGTGTTGCGGCATGCGCGCGCGCTCAGCCGCTGCCAACTTTGGGACATGAGGCGGCGCAGCCGCGGCAGGATGGCCGGCTTGGCGACTCTCCATAGCATAGAGGGCCACTTGAGCACTGTGCGATGCGGCGTTCGGATCAAAGTCCATGGCAAGCTCGATAAGGGATAAGGCATGAGGCACGCGCAACGCGAAGCGATGCTGCACAGCAGGCTAGCCCAAAGCGGTTGGATCAGCGCAGTGGCGAACAAAAATGATGAGATTAATGGCGGATCATGCCATTGGTTACCTGACATCTGAGCCATTCGCCCGAGCACTGAAGGAGCTCAGCGGTTTTTAACCTCGGACGCTCACTGCGGTCTGGATTAAAACCGGAGGTAGGTCAGGCAAGCGCCCCGAAGATAAGGGCACCGACCACGCTCCAGACCTACCCGCAGCCTTGCTAATCGATTTTCCAACCTTAGAACTTTGGCCTGTTTCTCCGCCGCCACGAGGTCCGCCCCACAGTGCTCGCAGGGATCGCCACCGAAGCCGTCGATTAGGTTTGGGGGAATGCTGCGGCACAGATAGTAAACGCCGCCGCGCCGCGTCAGGTGTGTTGCCACCCGACTCTCCACTAGCTCACGTGTAACACGCACGTAATTTGCGTAGCAATCGGAACAGGCGACAAATAAAGAAAACCCCGGTTCTCCGTGAAGAACCGGGGTTTCCACCGCCCTATACCGAAGTACTGGCGGAGACGGAGGGATTCGAACCCTCGATCCAGGTTTTGGCCCAGATGCTCCCTTAGCAGGGGAGTGCCTTCGACCTCTCGGCCACGTCTCCCGAAACTTCGCTCGCGTAGGGAGTCCACGCGACGAAGGCAAGATCATAGCGGCTCTACGCGATCACGTCAATTCATAAGACGCTACAACGGGCGCGCCACGATCGGCAGCCGCCAATGCGACAGCCACCGCTCAATCCGCCTGGTCGAGTTCGAACGCTTTATGAAGCGCGCGCACGGCAAGCTCCATGTACTTTTCGTCGATCAACACCGAGATCTTGATTTCGGACGTCGAGATCATCTGGATGTTGATGCCCTCCTCTGACAACGTGCGGAACATCTTGCTAGCGACGCCCACGTGCGAGCGCATGCCGACGCCGACGACCGATACCTTCGACACCTTTGGATCGCCCAGCACCGTCTGCACATTCCCATGTCCGTCGGACTGGTTGAGGATGTCCATCGCGCGCTGGTAGTCGCCACGGCCAACGGTGAACGTGAAGTCGGTCTTACCGTCCACGCTGGTGTTCTGGATGATCATATCAACGTCGATGTTGGCGTCGGCGACCGGCCCGAGGATCTGGTAGGCAATGCCTGGCTTGTCGGGCACGCCCATGACTGCAATGCGCGCTTCGTCACGCTGAAAGGCGATACCGGAGATAACGGCTTGTTCCATTTTCTCGTCTTCTTCAAAGGTAATCAGGGTGCCCGAACGCATTTCGTCGTCCAGCGGCATCAGCGGATCAGTCAGGCTCGACAACACGCGCGTCTTGACCCGGTATTTGCCAGCAAATTCGACCGATCGAATCTGCAGCACTTTGGAGCCGAGGCTGGCCATCTCCAGCATCTCCTCGAACGTGACCCGATCAAGCCGGCGTGCCTCTTCGACAACGCGCGGGTCGGTCGTGTACACGCCGTCTACGTCAGTGTAGATCAAGCATTCGTCGGCGCGCATCGCGGCCGCGATCGCGACTGCCGACGTATCGGAGCCCCCCCGACCCAACGTGGTGATGTGGCCGTCAGGATCCACGCCCTGAAAACCCGTGATGACGACGACCTTGCCGGCATCCAGGTCGGCCAGCACGCGTTTATCATCAATCTCGCTAATGCGAGCCTTCGTGAACGCGCTATCGGTCTTGACCGCAACCTGCCAGCCTGCATAGCTGACCGCGTTGACGCCTTCTTCCTGCAGTGCAATCGACAACAGGCCAACGCTGACCTGCTCGCCCGTCGAAGCGATCATGTCGAGTTCACGCGGACTAGGCTGCGCCGACATTTCCTTCGCAAGCGCGAGCAAGCGGTTGGTTTCACCGGACATCGCGGACGGCACGACGACCAACCGGTGACCCGCCTTGTGCCACTTCGCGACGCGCCTCGCGACATTCCTGATGCGCTCGACCGAGCCCATCGAGGTGCCGCCGTATTTATGGACGATGAGTGCCATTGTCGTTATGAGCTAGAGGGGAAACCACGCCGGCGCGCACGCGGGGTCGTTCGACAAAAAGGGACACAAACGAGAAGCGGCGCCGTCAGCGCGTGCACGCCTGCCCAATCGAGAAAAATCGGGGAAAGCCAGACGAGCAAACCGGTAACCCTACCGTATGCCGGTGCACTTGACAAGCGAAAATGCGTGCCACGCCGCCGCGCGCCCGCGGCCGGGGATCATGCAAGCAATATGTCCGGGCGCCATTCGATCCGCACCCGACCTCTGCCCGCGACGTTGGGATCGACGCCCAGCCCAGGCACCCATAGCAACATGTCGCCGACGAACAACAACGGGACATCGCGTCGCCAGGCCGGCACCGCCGCCTCTTGGAAAAGGTTCTTCAACGTGCGAAGCGGGCCACCGGCGCGCAAGCGCATGCGCTCGCCGCCGCGCCGGCCGCGCACCGTGAGCGGCGCGCATTCGAGGACGCTGCGCTGCACCCCCTGCTCATCATCGGCATCACACAGCACGAAAACAATCGCCCCTCGCCACGCCGGCAGCCGCCAGACCGCCTGGCCCGACCATCGCAACTCGGCGCTCGGCGGCATCGCGTCATGGCTGGCCGCCCCGTCATCCTGGCGTTCCCACCAGACTCGGTTGCGATACAAGCGCAAGCAATGTTCGTTGTGCTCGATCCGCAGCGCTGCGTCGTCACCAGCCTCACGCAATTGGCGCAGTATTTCATCGACGCGCGCTGCGGATGCCGTCGCCAGCCCCGCCTTGCGCATCCAGAAGCGCAACAGATTGACCGCGCGCTCGTCACTGAGTTCAACCAGCGCACGCCGCGATAACGTTGGACCCACGGGCACCGATGCATCGGATCGCTTCAAGGTCACGACGGCAGCACGCCGGCTGGCAAACGTGCATGCACGCAGATCGATCATGGCCAAATCTTCGAGCAGACGCTGCGCGGCGGCGGCATGCCGGGCCGTTCGCGCTAGCGCGTCGCGATACCCGGGAAAATGGACGGCCAGCGTCGGCGTCACATGTCGCCGCACCGCATTGCGCGCATACCGAGGGTCTGCATTGGATTCATCCTCGATCCAGCGCAGTGCATGCTGACGCGCATACGCGTCGAGAGAAGCCCGCAGTACCGACAATAAAGGCCGCACGTGGACGAGCCCGTTCGGCAGCACGCGATGCAACGGCATCGCGGCGAGTCCGGGCAGCCCCGCACCACGCAGTAATTGCAGCAGCACGGTCTCGGCTTGGTCGTCCGCGTGATGGCCGAGCCACAGCATGCGCACGCGATGGGCCGCGCACATCTGTTCGAGCGCTGCATAGCGGGCGTCACGCGCCAGCGCTTCGACGCTGTGCTGTGGCGTGCGCGCGATCGCAACAGCGCGGCAATCGAAAACGACGCCGAGCCGGCACGCCACGTCGGCGCAATGGCTGCGCCAGGCATCGGCATGAGGACTGAGCCCGTGATGAACGTGCAACGCGACACACCGGCACGCGCCGAGCACGCGAGTCGCCGCATGCAGGAGCACCGTGGAGTCGAGGCCCCCACTGAAAGCGATCGCAACGGACTCATCGCCATGCAGCGCGGCGACCTGTGCTGCCACCGCACCGAGAACCAGACGCTCGACCGATGATTCGTCCGCAGTCGTCATCCGCTTACCCGTATGGATGTCACCCGGCGCGTGCCGCGTTACGCTGTTAGTTGCCGAACGGGCCGACCTTGTATTTACCGTAGTTCATCAGCCGTTCGAAGCGGCGGGCACACAGATCATTTGAACTCATGCCCTGGAATTGTCGCAGCGAGTCAGCCAGCGCGCGACGCAGCATCGCGGCCATGCCTTTTGGATCCCGATGTGCACCGCCCAGCGGCTCGTTGACGATCTTGTCGATCAGGCCGAGCGCCTTGAGCCGGTGCGCGGTCAAGCCCAGCGCCTCCGCTGCCTCGGGTGCCTTCGCCGCACTCTTCCATAGGATCGACGCACACCCTTCCGGCGAAATCACCGAATAGGTCGAGAACTGCAACATCAACACGCTGTCGGCGACGGCAATGGCCAATGCGCCGCCGGAGCCGCCCTCGCCAATGATCGTCGCGATCGTCGGCACTTTCAACTCGGCCATCACATAGAGATTGCGACCGATGGCCTCGGACTGACCTCGTTCCTCGGCGCCCACGCCCGGATACGCACCCGGCGTGTCGATGAACGTGAAAATCGGCAAGTTAAATTTCTCAGCCACCCGCATCAGCCGCTCAGCCTTGCGATAGCCTTCCGGACGCGACATACCGAAGTTGCGCAACGCGCGCTCCTTCGTGTCGCGTCCCTTCTGCTGACCAATCACCATGCACGGATGACCATTGAAGCGCGCCAGGCCACCGATGATCGACAGATCATCGGCAAATGACCGGTCACCGTGCAATTCGTGGAAATCCGTGAACAACTCGTTCACATAGTCGAGTGTATAGGGGCGCTGCGGATGCCGCGCGATCTGTGACACCTGCCAAGGCGACAGGTGCGCATACAGGTCCTTCGTCAGTTGCTGACTTTTCTTGGACAGCCGCTCGATCTCTTCCGAAATATCGACGGCCGAATCATCCTGCACGAAGCGCAATTCTTCGATCTTTACTTCGAGCTCCGCGATCGGCTGCTCGAAATCCAGAAAGGTGGTCTTCATTTGTTCGAATCCTTGAACTATCCGGCAGCGCGTATTCTAACCGCGTGTCGCCTTACCGGAACCGGCTCTGAACTATCGCATCGGCGTTCTGATAGTTACCGATGCGATGCTGGCAGCGGACATTGCGTCACCATGTCCAACCTGCACCCGATGGCGCGGGCTAAGCCTGCGCGCTCAGCGGTTCCAGACTGCGCCACATGTACCACGTCGCGACAGTACGCCACGGCTCCCAATTCGCCGCGACCTCCCTGGCTTCACTGCGCGTGACCGGCTCGCCGCTGAAATAATTGACACTGATCGCACGGATCAGCCCGAGGTCATCCAGCGGCAGCACGTTCGGGCGCATCAGGTTGAAAATTAGAAACATTTCGGCGGTCCAGCGACCAATTCCGCGTATCTGCGTAAGCTCGCCAATGACCGCCTCGTCATCCATCGACGCCCATGATGCGATATGCAGCGCACCGGACGTAAAATGCTGCGCAAGGTCCAGGATGTACTCCGACTTGCGCTTGGACAATCCGCACTCGAGCAATCGCGGCTGCCCAAGCTTCACGATGCGCGCCGGCGCAATCGACGGGCATGCGGCCGCGAGCCGCGCCCATATCGCCTGCGCAGCGCTGACCGAGATCTGCTGCCCCACGATGGAACGGGCAAGCGTCATAAACGGATCGCCGCGCACCATCAAGTGAACGGGCCCGAACTGCGGAATCAACTTTTTCAGGATACGATCGCGACGAACCAGGTCTGCGCACGCACGGTCCCAATATTCGGGTCGAGACGCGGCGGACATCCGCTCCTGCAATGCGGCCGGCACCGATGCCTCGGACGCCGGTGCGGCAGCTTTGCGCGCCAGCCCAACGTCTGACTCC
Organism: Mycetohabitans sp. B3; assembly: GCF_021498065.1. NCBI lineage: Bacteria > Pseudomonadati > Pseudomonadota > Betaproteobacteria > Burkholderiales > Burkholderiaceae > Mycetohabitans > Mycetohabitans sp. B3. Next base: position 265,352 of record NZ_JAHLKN010000026.1, read on the forward strand.
GGCGAACGCGCCTGGCGCACTGGCTCAGCCCCCGACACCGACGCGCGCGCGCTGCGTGCCGGCTCCACGTTCGAGGCTGCACGAGGCGCGCGTCGTGGCGCGGCGTCTTCGTCAAGCCCATTGGTGTGCGTCACACGCGTACGGGCCGTGCCGCGCTTTGCCGCCGCTGTCGTCGCCTCCGGCGGCGCCTTCGCCTCAGTGCTGCGCGCCGCCTTCTTGGCCGTTGCCATCTCGCCTCCTGACTGCGGACTCATGCCAACGCCGCCGCGCTTCACACGCGTCGCCATTCGGTCTTTCCACCCGGTTTGTCTTCGAGCACGACACCGGCATCGAGCAATGCCGCTCGGATCCGGTCTGCTTCGGCATAGTTCTTCGCGCGCTTGGCCTGCGCGCGGGCTTCGATTTGTTCGTCGATCTGCGCAGCATCGAGCAGCGCAAGCCCCTGCGCAGCGGGCGCGCTTGCCTGTAGATATTCGCGCGGATCGCGCCCGAGCATGCCCAGTACGCCGGCCAATCCCTTGAGCTGGCGCGCCAACGCGGGATCGCCAGTACGGTTCAAGTCCGTGACCAGGTCGAACAACGTTGCGAACGCAACCGGTGTGTTGAAATCGTCGTTCATCGCGGCGCGGAATGCCGCCGCATGACGCTCGCTCCAGTCCAGCGCATGACCGTCCGGCGTGACATCCTTGAGCGCAGTATAAAGCCGCGTGAGCGCCGCGCGCGCGTCATCCAGGTGCGGATCACTATAATTCAGCGGCGAGCGATAATGCGCGCGCAGAATCAGCATTCGGATCACTTCGCCGTCATAGCGCTGCAACACGTCACGCAGCGTGAAGAAGTTGCCAAGTGATTTGGACATCTTCTCATTGTCAACGTTGACGAACCCGTTGTGCAACCAGTAGTTGACGAAAGGCTGGCCAGTCGCGCCCTCGCTCTGCGCGATCTCATTCTCATGGTGAGGAAATTGCAGGTCCTGGCCGCCGCCGTGGATGTCGAACCGCTCGCCGAGCAACGCGCAACTCATGGCCGAGCACTCAATGTGCCAGCCCGGTCGCCCGCGCCCCCATTTCGAATCCCAGCCGGTGTCGGGCGGCTCGCCGTCCTTTGAGCGCTTCCACAGCACAAAATCGAGCGGATCCTCCTTGGCGTCGTTCTGCGCCACGCGCTCACCCGCGCGCAGATCCTCGAGCGACTTGCCGGACAACTGGCCGTATGCGGCAAACTTGCGCACCGCATAATTGACGTCGCCATCACGGCCCTGGTACGCATAGCCGTTGCGCTCAAGCGCGTCGATCATGCCCAGCATCTGCGCAATGAATTGCGTGGCGCGCGGCTCATGGTCCGGGCGTTGGATGTTCAACGCCGCCTCGTCCTCGTGCATTGCCTCAATGAAGCGCTCGGTCAGCGCGCGAATCGGCTCGCCGTTGTCCACCGCGCGACGAATGATTTTGTCGTCGATGTCGGTGATATTGCGCACATACGTGACACGATAGCCAAGCGTGCGCAGCCAGCGCTGGATCATGTCGAACACGACCATCAGCCGACCATGACCGACGTGGCAATAGTCATAGACGGTCATACCGCATACGTACATGCGTACTTCGCCATCGTGCAAGGGAACGAAGGTCTCTTTGTTGCGACTGAGCGTGTTATATAGACGGAGCTGATCCATAGAAAAACGTTGCGTGCGCCGAGCGCTGTCAAACGCAGCCGGCCGCGACACTCACGCGATACGCCACCCGCTTCGCGCGAGGGTGTCGCACGGCCACACGGCCGCCGACGTGATCCGTTCGGGGAGACGACTGGGTCGGATGCGGCCACGAGTGGCGCGAAGACCGTTGACTGTTCTTCTTTTCGGGAACAGCCGGACGTTTGTTAGAATGGGCTGAAGTATAACACCGTGAAAAGAGCCTATGAACATGACCCGCGGTCGCATCGCGCTTGCGGCAATGAGCTTCTTGGTCGCCGCCGGCACAGCGCAAGCGCAGGTTTCGCCCGCCGTCGCCGACGGCACGCCCGAAATCGACGCCGCGATCGCGCAGCACGACTGGGCCGGCGCGCTCACGCGGCTCGACGCGCGCGTGCGCTCGCACCCGCGCGATGCGCAGGCGCGCTTCAAGCGCGCTAATGTGCTCGCGCAATTGGGCCGCGACGACGACGCGATAACCGCGTACACGGCGCTCACGCAAACCTATCCAGAACTGCCCGAGCCGTACAATAACTTGGCCGCGCTGTATGCGAAGCGCGGCAAGTTGGATGAAGCCCGCGTGGCGCTCGAGACGGCGCTGCGCGCCAGTCCAGGCTATGCGCTCGCGCAAGCCAACTTGGGCGACCTCTACCTGCGGCTGGCGGCGGAGTCGTTCAAGCGCGCCAGCGCGCTCGATTCACGTGACGCGTATTCGGCGCGGCGCAGCCGGCAGCTCACGCAACTGATGAGCCCGCTGGCGCGCGCCGATGCACGGCCTAGCGCCACCGATGCACCGCATGGCGCCACCGACGCACAACCCGGCGGCGCCGGCGCACCGCAGGGCGACGGCGAGGCACCGGCCGGCCGCGCGGTGGCGGTGCCGACCACACCGCCACCACAGAACGCGACGCCGAACTTCCCGACAATCGTCCCGGGCACCAGCGCGGCGCCTGCGCTCGCCCCCTATATGGCGCCGCAGACGACACAACCTTGATCCGTCCGCCCCGGCCTGCGCCGTCGCGGGCGTGTTGCGCTGCACGCGGCGCACGAGGTGTTTTTTCAACCGATGCCCTTAACACAGGAGCCGAAACATGAAACTGCTGCTGTCCACCCTGCTTGGCACGGCGTTCATCGCGTCAGCGCCGGTGCATGCCCAATCCAATGCCGGAACTCGCCAGGCGGGCGCAAGCCATCCGAACGTGCTATTCAACACGTCGATGGGCGAGGTTCGCGTCGAACTGTATCCGGAGAAAGCGCCACGCACAGTCGATAATTTCATCCAGTATGTGGCATCAGGCCAATACAACAACACGATCTTTCATCGCGTCATTCGCGGCTTCATGATTCAAGGCGGCGGTTTCACACCGGAGATGAAGCAAAAGCCCACACGGGCGCCGATCCCACTGGAAAGCCGCAACGGGCTGAAGAATACGGCCGGTTCGATCGCGATGGCACGCACCAGTGATCCGAACTCGGCAAGCGCTCAATTCTTCATCAATACGGTGGACAATCCGAATCTCGATTACCCGAATCCTGACGGCCACGGCTATGCAGTATTCGGCAAAGTCATCGCTGGCTTGGACGTCGTCAAGAAGATTGAGGCGACGCCCACCACCCTGCGCGGCAGCTTTTCAGACGTGCCGCAAAAGCCCATCGTGATCCAATCGGCCACGGTGGTGTCCAAGTAAGAACGCCGTTGCAGCGCAACCGAGCGTAACCCTCATTCAACCGACACGGACAAGGAACGAACATGGTCGAACTACACACGAATTACGGCGTCATCAAGCTGGAATTGAACGCCGAAAAGGCGCCCAAGACGGTCGATAACTTCTTGAACTATGTGAAGAAGGGCCACTATGACAACACGGTGTTTCACCGCGTGATCAACGGCTTCATGATCCAGGGGGGCGGGTTCGAACCCGGCATGAAGCAAAAGCCAACCGATGCGCCGATCGACAACGAGGCGAACAACGGACTGAAGAACGAGGTCGGCACGATTGCGATGGCCCGCACCAACGATCCGCATTCAGCGAGCGCCCAGTTCTTCATCAACGTCAACGACAACGACTTCTTAAATCACAGCGCGCCGACGCCGCAAGGCTGGGGCTACACCGTGTTCGGCAAGGTGGTCGAAGGCATGGACGTGGTCAACAAGATCAAGGCGGTGCGCACCGGCAGTAGCGGCTTTCACCAGGACGTGCCGCTGGAAGACGTCGTGATCGAGAAGGCCGTCGTCGTCTGAGACCGGAACGCGCGCGTTGAGCCCCGCTGATAACGGCGCCGCGTCGCGCGCGCTGCTGCTGATCTCCGACCTGCATCTGAGCGAGGCGCTGCCGCGCACCGTCGATGCGTTCGCGCATTTCATCCGCGTCACCGCGCGCGACGCCGATTCGGTATTCATTCTCGGCGACCTGTTCGAGTATTGGATCGGCGACGAGATGCTCGCGTCGCCGTTTTCACGACATATTGCCGAGCTGATGCATACGCTGTCCGAACACGGCATCGCGTTGTACGTGATGCCTGGCAACCGCGATTTCTTGCTCGGCCGCCGCTTCATGGCGGCTGCGGGCGCCATGCCGCTGCCCGATCCATTCGTCATCACTGCCTTTGGCGAGCGCATCGTACTCACGCATGGCGACGCGCTGTGCACGGCCGATGTCGGCTACCAACGATTTCGCCGCGTCGCGCGCACTGCACTCGCGCAAAGCCTATTTCTTGCGCTGCCGTTGCGCTGGCGTGAAAGGGTCGGCGAGAGCATGCGACGCAAGAGCCTCGCCCGACCGGCACAACCGTCGCCGCGATATGACGCGACACCCGACGCGCTCGCGCGTCTGTTCGCCGCGACCCATACCCGCACGATGATCCATGGCCACACGCATTTACCCGCTTGCCATCACCAACATGGCACCACACGCTGGGTGCTGCCAGACTGGGAGCTGGACCACGGTGCACCGCGCGGCGGCTACCTGAAAATCGACGCAGACGGCATCCACGCACTACCGCTCGATGTCTGCGGCGGCCCAACGCGGGCTACTTGTTCTGAATAACCTCGCCGAGCTTACGTAGGTCTGCGATGCTAGACTGGCAGCCGTCGAGTTGTTCCAGACGCGCGCCCAGGCGCTCGAGCGCTGCCACCAACTCGTCAATCCGACCCGACTGCTGCGCGGCATGATCGATCAGTCCGTGAATGACTAGCGACATCGGATCATGGGCGTTCGGCGTCAGGCCATACGCAGCAAAAGGCTGTTTCAGCGGCATGCCTTCATGCTTGCCGCTCACCCCGTTGATTGGCGTGGCGCCGGGCGATGGCACGTTGGGCACAATCACGCGCGCCGGATTGCCGACGACGGTCGCCCCAGCGGGCACCGGCTTCACCACCACGGCATTGGAGCCGATCTTCGCGCCCTCGCCGACCGTGAAACCACCGAGCACTTGCGCGTTCGCACCGACGATCACGCCGGCTTGCAGCGTCGGATGCCGCTTGGCGCCGCGCGACAACGACGTGCCCCCCAGCGTGACGCCTTGATAAATCGTGCAATCGTCCCCCACTTCGGCCGTTTCGCCAATCACCACGCCCATCCCATGATCGATAAAGACCCGACGGCCGATGGTCGCGCCCGGATGAATCTCGATACCGGTAAAAAACCGCCCCAGGTGCGACACGAAGCGCCCGAGCCAGCGCCACCCCGCCCGCCAGCAACGGTGCGCGAGCCGGTGGAACATCAGCGCGTGCAACCCAGGGTAACAGGTCAGGACCTCCCACGTGCCGCGTGCAGCTGGGTCCTTCTGGCGGATGGCAACAATGTCTTCGCAAAGTCTGTCAAACATGGCGACTCACAGCACATAGGCAGGTCATTGTATTGAGATCGCGCACCGGCAGCGCGCCCGATTCGACACGCGGCAACTACCGATCGCCGCTACGCAAGCCCTGCGATTTCAGCAGGATATGCTTGGCGATACCCCGCACGATATTGACTTCCTCGCGCTCCAGGCCGGCCCGCGCAAACAACCGGCGCAGCCGCGGCATCAGCTTCTTCGGACTGGCGGGATCGAGGAAATCCAGCGCGATCAGCGCATTCTCCAGATGCACGAACATGCGTTCGATTTCGTCGTGGGACGCCAGCGACGAGGCCACGCTGGCGGGCGGCGTCCGCTGTGCGGTGTCCAATAGCGCCAGCCGCAACTCGTAAGCGAGCACTTGGACCGCCTGTGCGAGGTTCAGCGAGCTGTAAGCGGGATTGGCTGGGATATGCGCTAGCGCGTTGCAGCGCTCGACATCGGCATTGGACAGCCCCGTGCGCTCGTTGCCAAACACCAATGCGATATCATCGCCGGCCGCCGCCAAGCCGCCGGCACGCAACGCGAGCGCACGGGGCGCCAGCGTTGGCGGCCCCCACTCGCGCTCGCGAGCAGTCAGCGCCACGGACCAGTGAACACCAGCCAACGCATCGGCCAGCGTAGGCACGATATGCGCGGCCGCCAACACGTCGCCTGCGCCGCTAGCCATTGCTTGCGCGTCGGGATCGGTGCGTACCGCCTCGAGCCGCGGGGCGACCAGCACAAGCCGGGAGAAACCCATCGTCTTCAACGCGCGGGCCGCTGCGCCGACATTGCCGGGATGGCTTGGCTCGACGAGCACGAAGCGCACCGACGTAAAGCCGCCCGCCAAAGACGTCGAGTCGCCGCGCATGCGCGAAGGCGTGCCGGCCGAGCGCGAGCCTGCTGGAGACGAGCCTGCTGGAGACGAGCCTGCTGGAGACGAGCCTGCTGGAGACGAGCCTGCTGGAGACGAGCCTGCTGGAGACGAGCCTGCTGGGGATGAGCCTGCCGGGGACGGGCCTGCTGGAGACGAGCCTGCTGGAGACGAGCCTGCTGGAGACGAGCCTGCTGGAGACGAGCCTGCTGGAGACGAGCCTGCTGGAGACGAGCCTGCTGGAGACGAGCCTGCTGGAGACGAGCCTGCTGGAGACGAGCCTGCTGGAGACGAGCCTGCTGGAGACGAGCCTGCTGGGGATGAGCCTGCCGGGGACGGGCCTATCGAAGACGGGCCTGCCGGGAACGAGCCGAGTGGAGTGACACTGTGATTCACGGTTCAGATTCGATAACCAAGGACTGCAATGGTATCGCGAGTGCAGCGGCGCGGAGCATGCGCCAACGCGCAGTGGCGCTTACTGATAAAATTATTCATTCATTATGCCGCCGCACGACCGACGTGCTGGTGCGCATCGTTCTTAATCAATTCGTTAGCTCTGGCCGCACGGTATCGCGCCGCGGCAGTTGCCTCGTGCCCAAGGAAAAAGCTCATGCATCCGATGCTCAACACCGCTGTCAAGGCCGCACGCCGTGCCGGACAAATCATCAACCGCGCGTCGCTGGACGTCGACCTGCTACAAGTGACCCAGAAGCAGCACAACGATTTCGTCACCGAGGTCGATAAGGCAGCCGAGGCGGCAATCATTGAGATATTGCACACTGCATATCCCGACCATGGGCTCCTCGCGGAGGAGTCTGGGGCCAGCGCCAGCGAGTCCGAGTATCTGTGGATCATCGATCCGCTGGACGGCACGACGAACTTCATCCACGGCTTCCCGCAATACTGCGTGTCGATCGCGCTTGCCCATCGCGGCGTCGTCACGCAGGCGGTGGTCTACGACCCGACACGCAATGACTTGTTCACCGCATCACGTGGCCGTGGTGCGTTCCTCAACGACCGGCGCATCCGCGTGTCACGGCGCGACCGCCTGGCCGACGGGCTGATCGGCACCGGTTTTCCGTTTCGCGATCAGAGCGGCCTGGACGAGTACCTGAAGCTGTTCAGCGAAATGACGCGTGCGTGCGCCGGCCTGCGCCGACCAGGCGCAGCCGCGCTAGATCTCGCATATGTGGCCGCCGGCCGCTATGACGGCTTCTTCGAGCAAGGCATTCAACCGTGGGACGTCGCGGCCGGCAGCCTGCTCGTCACCGAAGCGGGGGGCTTGATCGGCAACTACACAGGGGATTCGAACTTCCTGTACCAGCATGAGATCGTCGCCGGCAATCCGAAGCAGTATGCGCAGATGGTGCAGATCTTGAAGCCGTACAGCCGGGTGGGAACGGCGGCCTGAACCGTATCAAGGGAACAGTCGCGGGTGCGCGTACACGCCGCGACTTCCGGCGTTCTGCCCTCGGCGCGTTGCGCTGGATCGAAAAAGTCCCCGTTCGCGACCCGGCCAACCACTTCGGATATCGACTGCGCGAAGAGCATCTATGCTACATCCTTTAATGCTTCCGTATCTCGACGTCGTGCCGCACGCGCCGCAGCCCCTAAACCATGACGATTCGCCGACACTCACTTGCCGACGCAACGCAGTCCACTAGTCCTCCACCCTGCGTCGCTCAATCCTCAAACCAGACACCGGGTTCCTCAACCCAGACGCCGGGCCGCATCACGGCTAATCGCGCGCCCATGCCCAATCCGGCGCTTCGCGATATCGGCTTGATACCGCCCGCTTCGTCCCGCGTGGCGAACACCGCCGGCTGCCCTAAGCCAAACATGCTGGATGATGCAGCAAAAAAACTGGCGAGCGAGCTGTTGCCATGCTTAACTGTGCTGCGAGACATAGAACTGTTACGCAAAAAACAGCGAGATGCCGCGCGCGTGTTCCTGAGCGCCCACTCGCCGACAAACGATCTTTTTGCCATGAAGGCAGAGATCAGCCGCGTTGAAGAGTCGATACACACGTTCACCAAGCTTTGCGCCGACCCGTCCACCGCGAAAGCGCTAAAAGCGCTGCAGCTGAAGGATATTACCAACGGCGCGCATGCCTACCTGACGCTGACCCAGGCCGCGATAGCATCGCTTCAGGACGAAGTCCGGATCTCGCGCCCAAGTTTGGAAAGGCATTTGCCCATGAGCGGTCTATTTCCCGCTCGGGAAATCCCGGCCGCAGGCGAAAACCTAAAGGCGCAGATCAGCGCGCTGCGGGCACGAAGACAAAACCTGATTGAAGCGCAACGTCTACTGGGCGAACTGCCGCCAACATTTTGGAAAACAATGGTTGGTCAAGCCATGGCAAGCGCCGACCCGTCTCGCCCTCCCTTCGCGGCAACATCGTTGTACATGGGCAAAGACGAGATGATCCGCCGCGCAGCGGAGGAAATCGACCAGACATCAATTCAGATTTGGACAAAATCGTTTTCCCTTAGTTCGTCCACACCACCTCGGGCGCTCGATGGTCATTGGCATCTGCCCAGTTTTTCGCTCTCCGAAACGTCGCATGCCGAACCCAAACCCGCCGCCTCTGCAGAAGGACAACCGCCCTACAGCAACATCCGGTTGCCAATGCCCTTACGGTCTAAGCTACAAATATGGCTCGCCGACAACTCAGCGTGCGTGAAGGAGCTGACACTTGCATTGGACGAAATAGCTCAATCTGCACTGCCTCAGCGCACGAGCCAACGCTCCCCGTTAAGGATGCAGCGCGGGCAAGCCAATCGTGAACCATTAATGGGACGCTATCGCAATGCTCGCCTTGGCACGATACGGCACAACGCGCTGATGGTGACCCAGTACTGGCACGCCTATCATCTCGGCGCGCGAGATGACGCACATAGGGCATCAAACGGATATGACGGACTTTCGCTCGAGACATGGAGCGCCGGCTACGCGGCGCTACTCTGTTCGATCATGAACTCGTTATGGGAAAACCCGCTGCGCCCGTCCCTGTCGGATCCTGCAGCCGAACAGCAGTTCGCCCTGCGACTGATCGAGGAAACCAAGGTGGCGTCGGCGCTATTGGAGCACGTCGCTGCCAACCGGGATAAAAAGAACGACAAGCCGAACCAGGATACCGAATTTTGCACGGCAATACTCGACGGCATCACCAGCCACACGCATGCCGCCAGCCAAAAGTTGCAAGCATGGACCGAAGAACAACCAGTATTCTCGCGGCCCGGCCAGTCGGCGCGCCGTGTCAGCACAGCCCGGAACAGCGTCGGCAAACGCGACGAGGAAGCCGAAACCGCATTGCTCAGGCAATGGCTGCAGCCTTTCAAGAATGCGTACTTTGCTGATCGCTCCGTACAGGCTATCGAGGCCGGGATCCAGACGATACTTAAAACCATCGTGTACGCGCACGATGTCGGATCGGCCGATCACGACTGGCTGGAGCATAGCCAACTGGAGCAAAGCAAGCAGTCCGTGCAACCGTCCAGATCCAAAGGCAAGAAGAAAAAAGCACGTAAAGCCAAGCCCACGCGCATGGACAATGCCGCTACGACGCCCACCCCGGCTGAGCGGCAACGCGCCGAATTCGACGCATTCAAAAAACAGCTTCCCGATGACATTCCGGCCGACGCGCGGAAACAAATTGACCAACATCGCGAAGGAATGGAGGGCTTGATAGATGAAATGGGTCACGCCTTTGCGACAATAACGGCTGCTGATACGGCCCTTGACTCACGCGATACGCCTGCCAAGTACATTGCACAGCTTCGCCTGGCCCAACAGCAATGCACTGGCATGGTCACAGTGGCTCGCGCACGCCGGCAGGACTTCGAGCAGAAAGAAGCCGAACTCGAATCGCTGGACCTGGACGACAAGTCCAAGCAAATGTTGCGTCACCGGCTCAGTCATCTGCTCACGGTCACGGATACCGATATTCGGCATCTGGAGCGCATCAGCAACGAGATCGACTCACTGTTCAAGCAAGCGCACGCTATCGAATGCCTACTCGCACCTTCGTTCAGTGCATTCAAAGGTCTTTGGGACACAGGCGGGATAACGGTGGCGGGCGGGCACAATTGGACAAAAGTCGCGAAGAACACCGTGCACGAAAACTATATGTTGGAATATGAGCTCAGCCTGTCGCCGGAATGGGTCAGCGAGTTGGATCAACGGCTTGGCTCACTCACAAAGACGCCGAAATGGGTGCTTCATCTGCACTCACCGACGCCAAACAAAGCTGCAGTGCGCGTCGGTCATTTTAAGACCTGGCAAGAACGCACTGACGGCAATCCCGAACACCGCGGCATTGTCCCGCCCGACATGCTACACGCGCTCATGGCCCAATTGGACACAATAGTCGATAGAGCGGGCCGGAACGAACCCGACCGGGCCGCTCAACGCCATGCCGCTGCGCAGCCGTCCTCCGATCGTGCACGCCGGCGGCATCATCGTGCAGCGGTGAGCCGGCGCGGCTAGAAAATCACCACGCTGTGCGTTGCGTCGCCAGCGGTGGACGCGAGATGGCGGACCGATGTTTCCGACGGAATCTATCCGCCCTATCCGCGGGAGCAACGCGAGGCCAGTATGCGCGGCCACGCGTATGCCGCCTATCCAGTCTCACCTCGTTCACGGCTATCGTCGGTATTACGATCGAGAACGCGTCGATCTCAAAGATTTTGGGCGGGAACCGCCCAGCGGCCATCGCACTGACACACGCACATTGCCCAAACAGATTAGGACTTCGTCGTCCGTCACTGGCGGAATACACGTAAACTAGCGTCTTCAAGGTCGCGTCGACACGGCAGGGAACCGCCGCACGGTCGATATTCTAATATTTGACAGACTGCTTGCATGACTGATGGAAAACGTGCCCGTTGGTGAACACACGCGGAACCACCCCGAATCGCCCGGGGGCCAATCCAACATGGCCAACATGGACTTGAGTAAGGGCCAAGCGCCGAAACCGGCCGCCCTCGCGGAAATCGGCAACCACACGCCGATGATGCGCCAATACCTCAGCATCAAGGCCGAGCACCCCGGCACGCTCGTGCTGTACCGAATGGGCGACTTCTACGAGTTGTTCTATGAGGACGCGGAAAAAGCGGCACGATTGCTCGATTTGACGCTCACGCAGCGCGGCGCGTCGGCAGGCAACCCGATCAAGATGGCCGGGGTGCCACACCACTCGCTCGAGCAGTACCTGGCCAAGCTCGTGAAGCTCGGCGAATCCGTAGCCATCTGCGAGCAGATCGGCGATCCGGCCGCCTCCAAGGGCCCGGTCGAGCGCAAAGTCGTACGCATCGTCACACCCGGCACGCTGACCGACGCGGCGCTGCTCGCCGATAAAAGTGACGCGTACCTGCTCGCACTCGCGCCCGCGCGCAACCGTCGCGGCACGTTAACCGGCGTCGGGCTCGCGTGGTTGAATCTGGCAAGTGGCGCGCTGCGGCTGACCGAGGTCGGCGCAGACCAGGTGGCGGCCGCGATCGAGCGCATCCGGCCAGCCGAGACGCTAGTGAGCGACAGCGCCGCGCAAGCGCTCACACTGCCCGCAAGCGTGGGCACGCTGACACGGGTCCCTGAATGGCATTTCGACCCCGCTTCCGGCGCGCAACGCCTATGTGAACAGTTGGCGGTCGCCACTCTCGACGGATTCGGCGCGCAAACGCTGGGCGCCGCATGTGGCGCGGCCGGCGCGTTGCTGCTGTATGCGGCACAGACACAGGGGCAACAGCTGCGGCACATCCGCTCGCTGAAGATCGAGCAGGAGTCCGAGTACATCGGGCTCGATCCGGCAACGCGGCGCAACCTCGAGTTGACCGAAACGCTGCGCGGCACGGATTCCCCAACGCTGTTTTCGCTGCTTGACACATGCTGCACGTCGATGGGCAGCCGCCTGCTGCGCCACTGGCTGCATCATGCGCCGCGCAATCCGGCTCTCGCACGTGCCCGCCAGCAAGCGATTGGCGCGTTGCTCGACGGCCCGCCAGGCAACGATCTGGACGCGCTTCGCCACGCGTTGCGACAGATCGCCGACGTCGAGCGCATCACGGGCCGACTCGCGTTGCTCAGTGCACGGCCTCGCGATCTGGCTAGCCTACGCGACACATTCCGCAAGCTGCCTGAGTTACGCGAGCGGATCGCGCCGGTCATCGCGCACTCAAGCTCGTTGCAGCAGCTCGATGCATCGCTGCATGCTCCGCCTGAATGCACCGATCTGCTGCAGCGGGCGATCGCGGCCGAGCCCGCCGCGATGGTGCGCGACGGCGGCGTCATTGCCCGCGGCTATGATACGGAATTGGATGAGTTGCGTGACATCTCGGAAAACTGCGGACAGTTCCTCGTCGATCTCGAAAACCGCGAACGCACCCGCACCGGCATCGCGAATTTACGTGTCGAATATAACAAGGTCCATGGCTTCTATATTGAGGTCACGCGCGGGCAGACCGACAAAGTGCCGGACGACTACCGACGGCGCCAGACATTGAAGAACGCGGAGCGCTATATCACGCCGGAGCTCAAGGCGTTCGAGGACAAAGCACTATCGGCACAAGAACGCGCGCTCGCGCGCGAACGTGCGCTGTACGACGCATTGTTGCAGGCGTTGTTACCCCACATCGGCGATTGTCAGCGCGTGGCGTGCGCGCTGGCCGAGCTCGACGTACTCGCCTCACTCGCCGACCGCGCACGTGCGCTGGAGTGGGTCGCGCCATCGTTCGACGCACAGGCCGGTATCGAGATCGAGCAAGGACGGCATCCGGTCGTCCAAGCCCAGGTCGAACAGTTTATCGCAAACGATTGCCGGCTCGGCGCGGAACGCAAGCTGCTGTTGATCACCGGACCGAATATGGGCGGCAAGTCGACGTTCATGCGGCAAACGGCGCTGATCACGCTGATGGCGTATATCGGCAGCTATGTGCCGGCAAAGCGGGCCTGCTTCGGTCCTGTGGACCGGATCTTCACGCGGATCGGCGCCGCCGACGACCTCGCGGGCGGCCGCTCGACATTCATGGTCGAGATGACCGAAGCCGCCGCCATTCTGAACGATGCGACGCCACACAGCCTTGTGTTGATGGACGAAATCGGTCGAGGCACATCGACCTTCGACGGGCTCGCGCTCGCGTGGGCCATCGCGCGCCACTTAATCTCGCACAACCAGAGCTATACGCTTTTCGCCACGCACTACTTCGAACTCACGCAATTGCCGACGCAATGCCCGACGGCGGCAAACGTGCACCTGTCCGCGGTCGAACATGACCATGGGATCGTGTTCCTGCACGCGGTCAACGAAGGTCCGGCGAACCAAAGTTACGGATTACAGGTCGCGCAACTGGCCGGCGTCCCGCAACCGGTGATTCGCGCAGCCCGCCGTCACCTGGCGTTGCTCGAACAACAAACGGCCGGCCAGCCGGCGCCGCAACTCGATTTGTTTACTTCAGCAGCGCTTACGATCGAGGAAGCGACCGAGCCGCGCTGCGAGCAACCGACAGGCGCTTCGGACCTCGCCACGCCGCAGGCGCGCCCCGAAGCGCCCCACGCCGCAGTCGAGCGGTTACGCGGCCTTGACCTAGATGCGCTGCGCCCACGTGATGCACTCGAATTGCTGTATGAACTGCGCGAGCTTGTCGAGCGCGCGGATTGTGAGTCCCGCTGAGCGGTCACCGCACATGCCCCCCCATCACGCGCGAAAGCGCTGCACGGCGGTGGCGATGTGCACGCTCGCGTCCGCGTTAGTTGTGCTGCTTGCTGTGCGCGGGCCGGGCGCACAGGCGGCTCCTCGTGTTGCGCCCGCGGTCGATGGCGTGCGCTTCGCCGTGATCGCAGGCCTGCCGCCGTCGCCGTCGAGCGATACGGCCACACGGGCGCTACTCGACATGCTGCGGCGCACCCCGAAGCTGCAATTCGCGGTATGGGACGGCGCGCTGCGCCGGCCGGGCGAGCCGTGCGACGACGCGCTGTTCGCCGCGCGCCGCACGCTGCTCGACACGTCCGCAGTGCCCCTCGTCGTCATACTGGGCCGCCACGACTGGGAAGACTGCGACAGCAAGTTTGCCGGGGGCTTTGATTCGGTCGAGCGACTCGACTTTGTGCGTCAAACGTTCTTCGACCAGCCGTACTCGCTCGGCAGCAGGGCGATGCACGTGGTACGGCAAAGCGACCTGCCGCGCTTCCGACAGTATCGCGAGAATCTACGCTGGGAAACCGGTGGTATCGCCTTCGTGACACTGAACGTGCCAGACGGCAACAATCATTATTCGAGTGCCGGCGGACGCAACGGCGAATTCGAGGATCGGGCGGTCGCCAATGCGTTCTGGCTGCGGCACGCTGGGGAATATGCAAAGCGCCGCAAGCTCAAGGCGATCGGCGTATTGATCGACGCCGATCCCAACTTTGAGCGCTATGAGCAACGCGAGCGCTTTACTTGGCTGAGATGGGGTCGCCGCTTGCCGCGCGACGGGTACGTTGAGTTTAAACGGACGCTGGTCGAGCTGTCGCGCAGCTTCAGCGGCACGGTCATACTGATTCACGGCGCGAGCCGTGACACGTTGCCGCGCGTGCGAATCGACCAGCCATTGCACGATGACCGTGGCGAGCGTGTCAAGAACTTCACCCGAATCGCGATCGCGCGAACTGACCGTGATCCACGGTGGCTCGATATCCGGGTCGAACCGACGCCTTGGCCGGTGTTCCACGTCAACGAACGTGCATGGCCCGATGCAGCTCGGTTCGCGTCAATACCGTCCGCATCCAGCCCGCCGGGCACGGCATTGTCACCCAGCGACGTTGGCGCCACCGCGGCGGCGCAGCCGTCGGGCGCTGCAACCGCCACACCCGAGCGAAGACCGGATACCGCGCCGGCCAACGGACTATGGCTGCCGGGCGGAACCACGACGCCGCCCATCGGACTCTGGCCAGCACCTGCGCAGCGCGCACCGACGCCGCGTGATCCGCCGACCGTGCCAACATCCGGTGCGGCGCCAGCTGACTCATCAAATGACGACATGCCGGCCGATACGCGCGCTGTCCGGCCCCACACCGAGCCGTCAGGACACACGTCAGCCGACGCGCCGCAATTCGATCCCGCCTCCCTCCGCCCTTAGGCGTGTCAGGGCGCTGGCCGGCTGACGGCCCGCCTCGCACCGAGGCAAACGCTCGACAGTCAATGCAGCGTCGGCGACTTGCCGGCCGCCGGAGACGCGCCGTCAACGTCCTGGCCGTCGTCCTCGTCCACATCGATGACTTCGAGCCCATCGGCGCCATGCGCGTGCTCGTGCTCGACCTCATCGGCAGTGGCCTCGCGCACGTCCCTGACCGTCAACGAAAAGCGCAAAGCCATACCGGCCAACGGATGATTGCCATCGAGCACAACCTTGTCCTCGGCGAGATCCGTCACCGTGTAGATCAGCGTATCGACCTCGTCGTCCCCGCCTTCGGGCGTCCCCTCGAACTGCATGCCGACTTCGAGCGGCTCAGGAAAGCGGTCTCGAGGCTCGATCTTGACCAGTTCAGGATCGTAGTCGCCGAACGCGTCGACGGGCTCGAGCTGGATCTGCGTCGAAAATCCCGCCTCTTGGCCTTCTAGCACTTCCTCGATCTTCGGGAACGTGCCATCATAGCCGCCGTGCAGATAGACCATCGGTTCGTCGCTTTCCTCGATCAGGTTGCCCTGTGCATCCGACAGCTTGTAGGCGACAGAAACGACGGTGTTCTTCGCGATTTTCATTCGACTCTCCAGAATACAAGCTCCATTATACGATGCCTGTGCGGCCTTCCCCACCGGCGCCGCGGATGTTGTCGCGCGCCGTTTCGACGCGTATATCGGCGACCTCGTCCGCATTTGTCGCCCCGCCCCACCCCGACGTGCCAACCCCACTGCTGGGCGGCCTGACACCGGCACAGTTCATGCGCCGCTACTGGCAGAAAAAGCCATTGCTGGTTCGACAGGCGCTGCTCGACATCCATTCCCCGGTCACCCGGCAGTGCCTATTTGACCTCGCGCAACGTGACGATGTCGAGTCGCGCGTGATCCGGCAGCGTGCGTTGCGCGGCGAGATGCGCTGGCAGCTCGAACATGGGCCATTCGAACGCTTGCCGTCCACGCGTCAGCGTCACTGGACGCTGCTCGTGCAGGGCGTGAACCTGCACGTGCCGGCCGCGCACGCGCTGATGAGCCAGTTTCGCTTCCTGCCGGATGCGCGGCTGGACGATGTGATGATTTCGTATGCGACCGATGGCGGTGGCGTAGGACCGCATTTCGACTCGTACGACGTGTTCTTGCTTCAGCTGCACGGCCGGCGCCGCTGGCGTATCGGCGCGCAGCGGGACCTTTCGCTGCGCCCGGGCTTGCCGCTGAAAGTGCTGCAGCATTTTGAGCCAAGCGAGGACTGGATTCTTGAGCCGGGTGACATGCTTTATCTGCCACCGCACATCGCGCACGATGGCATCGCGCTGGGCGAGTGCATGACCTGTTCAATCGGCTTTCGCGCGCCACTTGACGGTGAGCTATCTGAGCAATTCCTGTATCATGCGGCTGAACGCGCGGCGCAGGCACGTGGCGCATCGCGCCGCTATGCGGATCCGAATCAGCCGCCCGTGAGCGAGCATCCGGCCGCGCTGCCCCCGGCGCTGGTCGACCACGTCGTGGAACTGGTCGAGCGGATGCGTTGGTCGCGTGCGGACATCGCGGAATTTGTCGGCAGCTACCTGAGTGACCCGAAGTCGAGTGTTTTTTTTGATCCACCTGTGCGCGCACTGTCGCGTCATGCGTTTGTTTCGCGCATCATCGAAAACGGCATCGAGCTCGATCCGAAAACGATTTTGCTGTACGACGATACGCGCTATTACTTGAACGGGGAATCAGCAACGCTGATACGAAGCTTGCGCAGAACCATTACCACGTTAGCCGATCAGCGAGCTCTTCCGGGGAAAAAATTTGTAACACTCTCTCACCATTCGTCCATGACACAGCTGTTGTACGAATGGTATCGTGCGGGCTGGATACGGATTGGCGGGCCATAGGCGGCTGACCTTCGGTATTCCGCGATGTGAGATTTTGTCTGGAAAAGACAACGAACCGGCCCTAGATTTATCGACGGTCGATATGAAAGTGCCTATAATTCCTGCCCAAGCCGTAGGTGAGAGGGATGCGACAAGCATGCGACCCACCAGCGGCCATAGGTGGGTGTTGAAGCACACAATACCGGTATTATTCGCGCTGTTGCTTACCTGTAACCATAAAAGGACGTGATCATGAAGAAATCCCTCCTCGTAGCATCTCTGTTGGCAGTGATGGCTCTGGCGGCTTGCGGCAAGAAGGACGAAAGCGCAGGCCCGGCTGCTGCGAGCGACGCTGCTGCCGCATCGGCTTCGGCTGCTTCGGACGCGGCCGCTGCCGCTTCGGGCGCTGCTGCTGCGGCCGTCGACGCTGCTTCGGGCGCTGCGGCTGCTGCGATCGACGCGGCTTCGGCTGCTGCCGCGGCTTCGGGCGCAAGCCAGTAATTGCCGTCAGCGAAAAAAACCGGCCTGCGGGCCGGTTTTTTTTGTCTCAACGCCGCGTCGCCACACAACAGCGGCACACACGCCGCACTCAAAGCGCTTGCCAGCCGAATCCGTCATCTTGTGTCGCGACAATCACCTCAGCCGAGGACGCACCGAGGACCGCGGCCAGTGCATCGCGCGCCAGCTCGGGTAGATTGTTCTGCTGTGACAGGTGGGCCGCGACAATGCAGCGTAGCTTCGAGCGGTCGATTGCCGCCAGGATCGCCGCCGCCTCGTCATTGTTCAAGTGTCCGTGCGTGCCGCCGACTCGGGCTTTCAGCGAGGGTGGATAGCGGCTTTGCGCGAGCATGCGCACGTCGTGGTTACATTCCAGTACCAAGCCGTCGCAGCCATCCAGCGTCTGGATAATATGCGGCGTTGACGTGCCCACGTCAGTGAGCACGCCAACGCGGTGCTGACCATCGCCGAACACGAACTGCAGCGGCTCGCGCGCGTCATGCGGCACAGTATACGGCAGCCATTCCAGGTCGCCGATGCCAACCGTCTCCCCGGCCCACAACACTCGCCATTCGACACCCCGCGCATCGTCTGCGCCGACCGCCAGCGCCGTGCCCCAGCTCATGTAGAGCGGAATCGACGCCCGCCGGGCAACGGTCAGCGCACTGCCGATGTGGTCGGCGTGCTCGTGCGTGATGACGATCGCGTGCAACGCATCAAGCGTGACGTCTAAGCGGGCAAGCCGCCGCTCGAGTTCGCGCGCGGAAAACCCGCAATCGAGCAGCACGCGGGTCGTCGTGGTGCCGTCTTGCGCCTCGACGAGCAACGAATTGCCGTCGCTACCGCTACCTAAGCTCGCAAAACGCACGGTATCACACGATCAGTAGGTTGCAATCCAGACGGGCTCAATTGAGCTGCTGATGCAAGGCCGCCAGCAGCCGCTGCGCATCGCTGGACGTATCGAGCTGGCCGCTCGAGTCAATCACCACGACCTGCGTGGCGCCGTCGCCCTTCGGGCGCACGTTAACCCGGTACACCTTGCCGATGGCATTCGGTTTGCCGCCATAGATCAGCTTGCCAAGCAGTCCCTCCCGCTTAATCTCCTGCACAGGATCATTGAAACGGACGTAATAGAGGCCGCGCTCACGATCGCGGTTATCGACGGCAAAGTTCGTGCGATCGAGCGCCAGGCCGACGCGCCACCACGCACGGTCGAACGACTCGGCCAAGTCGATCGTCGATGCGCCTGCGCTGCCAATCGCCACCTCCACCTTCGGGCCGGTGTGCCGCGCGCCGTCAATCAACTGCTGGGCTTGCTTGTCGGTCAGCCCAAACTTCTGCATCAGTTGCGCATAGATCGCCGCCTCCAGCTTCGGATCACGCGGCCGCTCGACCCAGCGCGACGACGTCTGGTCCCGTCCGGTTAGCACTTCCTCCCTAGCGGTGTGCGATATTGTGATCACAGTAGCGTTGCTGTTCGCATTGCGCTCGACCAGCATACGGAAACGATCGCGTGTGCCCGACGAGTACACGAAGTCCAACAGTTTGCCCACCGAGTTGCGGAACCAGTCGCCTGGGATCTTTGCGCGGTTTTCGGCCCAGTCTGTCTCGATGATTCCCGTTGCCGGCGAATCCGTCTTCAACACGAAGCCGCTCTGCTTCCAGAACGCCTTGAGCTGAGGCCACAACTCGTCCGGCGTACGCCCGTTGACTACCAACCAGCGGCGTGTGCCGTCCTGCTCCACGTGCATCCCATAGGGATCCTGCGCGGTGGGCACGCCCTCGGTCGTATTGCCGGCCGGCGTCGTGGCCCGCATCGGCTGCCCGCCCAGACCCGCAGTCGTGGACGGAGCAACATAACGCTGGTCCAGCGGCGCAGCCTTCAAATCCGCCGGCACCTCGAGCCGCGGCGCGGAAGTCGCGTTCTGGTAGTCGACGCGATCCGGAGCAAGCGCGTCATTGAGCGTGTCACAACCTGCCAGCGACAACACAGCGACCGCCCATACCGTCACGCGCAACCCGCGCGCGGAGAAATCAAAACGTTCCATGAAATCCTTCGTGATGCGAATGAAACCTGCTGGTCCGGCCGTGCCGTCGTCCCGGCAGGGCACGCTTAATCGGTCAACCCCGCGTCGCGCAGCGCGGCGCGTACCGTTTCATGATGTTGATCGGCCAGCGGTGTCAGCGGCAGGCGAATGCCGCCGCGGATTTTGCCCATCTGCTGCAATGCCCACTTGACCGGGATCGGGTTTGACTCAGCAAACAGGTGCTTGTGTAAAGACAACAGCTTCAGATGGATGGCCCGCGCGGTCTTTGCATCACCGGCGATCGCGGCGCGGCATAGCTCACTCATCGCGCGCGGCGCCACGTTGGCCGTCACCGAAATATTGCCGTGTCCGCCCAGCAGCATCAATGCGATCGCGGTCGGATCGTCACCGCTGAAAATCGAGAAATCGGCCGGTGCTGCGTTGATCAAATGCGCCGCACGATCGATATTGCCGGTCGCATCCTTCACACCCGCAATGCCCGGCACTTGAGCGAGCCGCAGGATCG
The DNA here is from genome assembly GCF_021498065.1 of Mycetohabitans sp. B3. Taxonomy (NCBI): domain Bacteria; kingdom Pseudomonadati; phylum Pseudomonadota; class Betaproteobacteria; order Burkholderiales; family Burkholderiaceae; genus Mycetohabitans; species Mycetohabitans sp. B3. The sequence continues at coordinate 285,793 of NZ_JAHLKN010000026.1, forward strand.
TCTCGTTGCTCATATCGGCGACGGTACGGCCTGGCACATTGTACAAGATCACCGGCAGGTCTACCGCCTCAGCGATCGACCTGAAATGCCGGTACATCCCTTCCTGCGTCGGCTTGTTGTAGTACGGCACAACCTGTAGCGACGCGTCGGCGCCGACCTCCTTGGCCGCCCGGGTCAACTCGATCGCTTCGGCAGTCGAGTTGCCGCCCGCGCCGGCGATAATCGGGATGCGGCGCGCCGCATGCTCGACCGCCGTCTTGACCAGCAACACATGCTCCTCGACCGATACCGTCGCCGACTCGCCGCTTGTGCCGACCACAACCAGCGCATCGCTGCCCTCTTCGATATGCCAGTCGATCAGCGCGCGCAGCGCCGGAAGATCCAGCGCCCCGTCCTCCAGCATCGGCGTGACAATCGCCGGGATGCTGCCGCCAATGGGTGTGGCTTGCATTGCTTGGCTCATGAAACTGTCTGAAAAATCAATCGTTAAACTGGGATTGTAGCGGATTGACCGGGCAAATCGTATCTCGTTGGCCCGTCATAGGACCCCGTTTCGCGGTCACGCACGTCACTGCCGCTTTCTCGAGCGGCGCACAGCCGCTGCACGAACGCGGGCTTGGGCCCGGCAACAAAGCCGTCCTCAAACGCAACGACGCGCAACGCGGCGTGCCGCGCCACTTCCAGCAGCTCGCCCGAGCGTAATAGGAAGCGCGGGTTCGAGGGCCGCCCCAACGTTTCGTGGCCCTGCGCGAACGTCTCGTACAGCAGCACGCCACCCGGCGCCAGCGCCTCGGTCAAGTTATCGAACAGTGGGCGGTGCAGATACTGCGTGACGACGACAGCCGCGAAGCGCTGGTGCGCCTCGAAGGGCCATGCCGCGCTATCCTCATTCGGCTCCAGGTCGGCATGCACGATGCGCACTGTCGGCAATTCGGCCAGCGCGGCCAACGCCTGCGCATCGCGATCCAGCGCGACGACCGGATGGCCGCGCTGGGCAAACCAGCGCACATGCCGGCCACTGCCGCACGCCACGTCGAGCACAGTGCCATCACGCGGCACCAGATGGGCCCATCGGCGGATCCACTCGGAGGCAGCGCAGATCGCCATCAACTGTACGACAGCCCCATTGCCTCGCGCACGTCGCGCATCGTCTCATGAGCCAATTTGCGCGCCTTGTCGCAGCCGTCCGCGACGATCGCGCGCAGCAGTGACGGATCGTCCATATACTTCTGTGCCCGCTCGAGCATCGGCTGCTGCTCGCGCAGAATGCCCTCGATCACCGGCTGCTTACACTCTAAGCAGCCGATCCCGGCGCTGCGGCAACCGCGCTGCACCCATTCGTGCGTCGGTTGATCCGTATAGACCTGGTGCAACTGCCATACCGGGCATTTGTCCGGATCGCCCGGATCGCTGCGGCGCACGCGCGCCGGGTCGGTCGGCATCGTGCGGACCTTTTTCTCGATCGACACCTTGTCTTCCCGCAGCCCGATCGTATTGCCGTACGACTTGGACATCTTCTGTCCATCGAGCCCCGGCATCCGCGATGCCTCGGTCAGCAGTACCTGCGGCTCAACCAGAATGATCTTGCGCGAGCCTTCAAGATAGCCAAACAGCCGCTCACGGTCACTCATCGACAGGCTTTGCGACTCCTGCAGCAGCGCGCGCGCCTGCTCCAGCGCCTCTTCGTCGCCCTCCTGCTGATAAGCATTGCGCAACTCATGGTACAGCTTGGAGCGCTTGCCGCCGAGTTTGCGCGCTGCCTCGTTGGCCTTGTCCTCAAAGCCCGGTTCGCGCCCATATAGGTAGTTGAAGCGGCGTGCGATCTCACGCGTCATTTCCACGTGCGGCACCTGGTCCTCGCCCACCGGCACCAGCGACGCGCGGTACAGCAGGATATCCGCGGCCATCAGCACCGGATAGCCGAGAAAACCGTACGTGCCCAAATCCTTGTCGCGCAGCTTCTCGATCTGCTCTTTGTAGGTGGGCACTCGCTCGAGCCAGCCAAGCGGCGTGCTCATGCCCAGCAGCAGTGACAACTCCGCGTGCTCCTGCACGCGGCTCTGAATGAACAGCGTGGCCTGCGCCGGGTCAATGCCGGACGCAAGCCAGTCGATTAGCACTTCCCACACATTGTTCTCGATCACATCCGGTGTTTCATAGTGCGTCGTCAGTGCATGCAGGTCGACCACGCAGAAAAAGCACGGATACTCGGATTGCAGCTTGATCCAGTTCTTCAGCACACCGTGGTAATGGCCAAGGTGCAGTGAGCCGGTCGGGCGCATGCCGGAGAAGATACGGTCGGGGAACATGGTATCGAGAGGTCGAATGTGAGGAAATCGTTGGAGTCTGGCCAATGCCCGCTCAGACGTGGCTGAACAAAGAAACGATCGGACGCAATAGGCCGAACACAACATCGTAGCCCACGTTCACCAGCGGACGCAGCCACAATGTATCGAGTACACGCGTCATCACCAGCGCCATCACGATGAAAAAGCCGTAAGGCTCGATCTTCGCGAAGCGGTACGCGGCGCGCACCGGCAACAGCGCGGCGAGCACACGGCCCCCATCGAGCGGCAACAGCGGAAACAGGTTCAGCGCGCATAGCACCAGGTTCACCGCGACGCCGGCTGACGCCATGCGCACAAAAAACGGCTCCTCGACGCCGAAGCCGCGCAGTCCGATCGCAATACAGGCCCACGCGAGCGCTTGCAGCAGGTTGCATGCGGGACCCGCGAGCGCGACCCAAAGGCTATCCCAGCGAGGATTACGCAAGCGACCAAAATCGACTGGCACCGGTTTCGCATAGCCGAAGATGAACGCACCGCTGGTCGCAAACAACATCATCAGCGGGATCAAGATCGTACCCATCGGATCGATGTGACGCATCGGATTGAGTGAGATACGCCCCATGAGGTACGCGGTATTGTCACCGAAGCGGCGGGCAACAATACCATGCGCCGCTTCATGCAACGTGATCGCGAAGAGCAGCGGCAACGCGCTGACCAAGATTGTCTGTACGAGAGAGTCCATCGCGCTATTGTAACAAGGCGCCGATAGCCAGCTGCGCGCACGCGAGGTGCCGCACGCCGTACCGGCCAGGGCTCACCGGACGAGCCCGAAAGGCTCCAACGGGCCGCAGCCAACCCGCACGAGCATTGGCTCATCCCCGCTCAAGTCGATTACGGTCGACGGCTCGGCCGCGCACGCCCCCCCGTCGATCACGAGATCGAGTTGTTTTTCCAGCCGCGCGCGGATCGCTTCGGGTTCGTTCTGCGGCTCATCGTCGCCGGGCAAGGTCAACGTTGACGCGATCACCGGCTGCCCAAGCGCCTCGAGCAGCGCCAGTGTGATCGCGTGATCCGGCATGCGCAGCCCGATGGTCTTACGCGACGGATGTGACAGGCGCCGCGGCACTTCTTTGGTCGCCTGCAAGATGAACACATAGGGGCCCGGCGTGACGGACTTGATCAGACGATACTGCCGGTTGTCTACCATCGCGAACGTCGCCAATTCGGACAGGTCGCGTACCATCAGCGACAAATGCCGGCGCTCGTCAAGACCGCGGATGCGTCGCAACTGCTCGACGGCAGCCTTGTCGTCGAGATGGCAGGCAAGCGCATAGCTCGAATCGGTCGGCAGCGCGACAACGCCGCCGCCGTCGATGATCTGCGCGGCCTGTTTGATCAGCCTTGGTTGCGGGTTGTCCGGGTGGATGCGGAAGTATTGGGACATTGATCGGTTAGAGCCAGCGGGTCCACACCGGCGTCAGGTCCGACGGCAAGGGCGGCAGAATGCCGAGCTCGGTTGCGCCGTCGCTAGGCGCATGGAAATCGGAACCGCGCGAGGCCTGCAAGCCGAAGCGCCGTGCCACTTGCGCATATTCGCGGTACTGGTCCGGCGTATGGCTGCCGGTCACCACCTCGATCGCCTCGCCACCGAGTTGCTTGAACGTCGAGAGCAATGTGTCAAATTCTAACGGCGTGTACTGGTAGCGCCCCGGATGCGCGAGCACTGCCACGCCGCCCGCCCCGAGAATCCATCCCATTGCATCCTCGAGCGTGGCCCAGCGATGTGGCACATACCCCGGCTTGCTCTCAGCAAGGTAACGGGTGAATACGTCGGCGGTGGACACCGCATAGCCCGCGTCGACGAGAAAGCGCGCAAAGTGTGTGCGCGAGATCAAGTCCGGATTCGATACATAGCGCAGCGCGCCTTCGTACGCGTGATCGATGCCGACCTCAGCGAGCCGCCGGCCGATCTCGACCGCCCTTGCCTGCCGGCCACTGCGCGTCACCGCCAGCCCATCGACCAGCGCGCGGTTGCCTTCATCGATGCCCAGCCCCACCACGTGGATAGTACGCGACGCCCACGTCACCGAAATCTCGACACCCGTCACATAGCGCATTTGCAGCGCCGCGGCGGCCGCGCGCGCCTGCGCGATGCCGCGCACCTCGTCGTGGTCAGTCAGCGCCCACAACTGCACGCCGCCGTCAGCCGCGCGGCGCGCAACGTCGGCGGGCGACAGGCGTCCGTCAGAAAGGGTCGAGTGGCAATGTAGATCAGCATTCATGGTTGTTCACGGCAGGTCCGACCATTCTACTGCAAGCGCGGCGCAGCGGTCCGTGCCACCGCGCGCCATGGTGCAGCGCCGTGACGGATCAGGCGCAAAACGCGTCGATCAACGCCGCCACCTGCTCCGGCTGGTCATGATGCAGCATATGCCCCGCGTCCGCGATCGTCTTCTGCTGCCAATGCGTGAATGCCCGGAACCGCGCCTTGAACACCGAGATCGGCACATCGCCGGCCAGCGCGTGCAATGTCGGCGAATCGACAGCCTCGACATGCAACACCTTCGCGCTCACGCGCGCCCACACCGCCATCACCTCGTCGAGGCGGTACGGCAGCGGCCCCCGCAGCTTGTGCGCGGGATCCGCCAGCAACTCGAAGCGCCCATCCGTGCGCTGGCGCGACCAGTGTATCGCCAGGAATGCGGCACGCGACGGCGCCAGGCGCGGGTTAGTCTTGGTCAGCCGTGCCGCCACCTCAGCCAATGACGCATAGGTCTTCAGTGTGGGCGGCTGACGTAATTCATCGAGCCAATGCTCGATACGCGCGCCAGCATGGGCGGGATTGGACGCCGGCAGGCCGAACCCCTCCAGGTCCACGACGCGACGCACCCGGTGCGGCCGCACACCGGCGTACAGGCAAGCCAGATTCGCCCCCATGCTATGGCCGACCAGGTTCACCGGCCTTTCAGAAGCGTACCAATCCAGCAACGCGTCAAGATCCGCCAGGTAGTCATGGAACCCATAATGTCCGCCGCCGTGCTGCTGCACGGGCCAGTCCGACAATCCGAATCCCCGTGCGTCGGGTGCAATCACGCGCCAGTTCCCGCTTAGCGCGTCGACGACAAACTGGAACGATGCCGATACGTCCATCCAGCCGTGCAGCATGAACAACACCGGCGCATCATCCGGGCCCCAGCAACGCACATGCAGATTCACGCCGCGCACTGTGAAGAACTCGGAGGTTGAAGCATTCATCTCTGACCGCCTCGAAAAAGAATGGTCGTTCGATTATAGCGACGCCTACACTGCGGCGCATCATGATACTGACTCACGTGGCGTCATGCTGTCCCGCTCCGTCACGCGTCGGCTCGGCTCATGTCACAAAAGCGCGTCGGGATGGTTCAGCGCGGCAAGCTCCGCGTCGTCAAAGCCCGCCGCGCGACGTGCATCAACATTGAATGGGCCCTTCAGCCGCGGCGCGCGATACTCGCGCGCAAGCCGGGCGTAGGTGGCCAGCGGCGCGATGCCGGCGCGCTCGCACAACCAGCGGAACCAATGGTTGCCGATCCGCACATGCCCAATCTCGTCTCGCAGAATGATGTCGAGGATGCGCGCGGCGGCAAGGTCGCCAGCCTGCTCGAGCTTGCGGCGAATCGGCGGCGACGCATCGAGTCCGCGTGCCTCCAGCGTGCGCGGCACCAGCGCGATACGCGCGAGCACGTCCGCACGCGTGCGCTCGGCCATCTCCCACAGTCCGTCGTGCGCCGGAAAGTCCCCGTACACATACCCGAGCGTGCCCAGATGATCAGACAACAGCGTGAAGTGATACGCTTCCTCTTCGGCCACGGTCAACCAGTCGCGATAGAACGCCTCGGGCAACGCCGGAAATCGCCAGACCGCATCAAGTGCGAGATTGATCGCGTTGAATTCGATATGCGCCAGCGCGTGCAGCAGCGCCGCTCGTCCTTGCTCCGTATGCATGCTGCGCCGCTCTAGGCGCTCGGGCGCGACGCGCTGCGGACGCGCCGGGCGGCCCGGTACGCCCGGCGGCTCGCCGAGCGTGCGATTCGCATCGATGACAACCCCGCCCGAGCGCCAATGCGCGCCGAGCGCAGTCACTGCATCGACCTTGCGGCGCGGATCGGTGAGCAGGAGCGTCTCCAGTGCACGCTGGCGCAAGCACGGCTGAACGAGCGACTCGACCATATTGATGTTTCCTCATGCTGGCGGCGCTCAGATGGCAACCGCGGTAACGGGCCACGCACAGCCCGGACACCGCCGCTGACGCGCCGGTACAATATCGCTTTGGGCAATGTCCCGTAGCATGCATTTTACCGGCGCGCTCGCGCGTCACGGATTGTCTGGCCGGCGGGGCCGGACTTCGACAAGGAGGCAGTGTGGCGATCTACAAGCTCGGCGAGGACGCGCCGACGATCCATGAATCTGCATTCGTCGCCGACAGCGCAACGGTGATTGGCCAGGTCGTGCTCGCCGAAAACACCAGCGTATGGTTTTCGGCGGTGCTGCGTGGCGACAACGAGCCGTTGACGATCGGCGCCGGCAGCAACGTGCAGGACGGCGTGGTAATGCATACGGATCCGGGCTTTGCGCTGACCATCGGCACGAACGTATCGATTGGGCACCAGGCGATGTTGCACGGATGCACGGTCCATGACAACACGTTGATCGGCATTCAGGCCGTGGTGATGAACGGCGCGGTGATTGGCCGCCATTGCCTGGTGGGCGCTGGCGCGGTGGTCACCGAGGGCAAAACGTTTGCGGACAATTCGCTGATCCTCGGAGCACCGGCGCGCGTGGTGCGTCAGCTCGACGATGACGAGATCCAAGCTCTGCACAGAAACGCGCGCAGTTACATCGAGCGGCGCCAGCTATTCAAGGAAAACCTGGTGCGCATCGGCTGATCCGGACCATCAGGCAAGCCCGACGCCGCGCCGTTATCCATTTATCGTAGTCGAGGAAAGTCAGTCGTGACAGACCAGTTGCAAAAGTTCATGTTCGAGGCCGCGCCGGTGCGTGGCGAAGTCGTCACGCTGGAAAAGACGTGGCAGGAAGTCCTCGTGCGTCGTGACTATCCGGTACCGGTGCGCACGTTGCTTGGCGAAATGTTGGCCGCCGCTGCGCTGCTGTCGGCCAACATCAAGTTCGATGGCACGCTGGTCGTGCAGATACTGGGCGACGGGCCGGTCAAGATGCTGGTTGTGCAGTGCCGCTCCGACTTGTCGATGCGGGCCACGGCCAAGCTGGGTAGCGAATGTGACACATTGAGCGACACCGCGTCGCTGACCGAGTTGGTCAACGCGAACGGTCGTGGGCGCTGTGTCATCACGCTGGATCCGCACGAAAAGCTTCCCGGCCAGCAGCCGTACCAGGGCATCGTCCCCCTGACCAACGCGCACGATGGCCCGCTGGACAGCGTCGCGCAGGTGCTCGAGCACTATATGCGCCACTCGGAGCAGCTCGACACGCGGTTGTGGCTAGCGGCCGACGAACGACGCGCGGTCGGGATGCTGTTGCAGAAATTGCCCGGCGACGGCGGGATCGTGCCACGCGCAGTACAGACCGACGCCGACACGTGGGACCGGGTCTGCCACCTCGGCTCGACGCTGAAGACCGACGAGATGCTCGCAGCCGACCCGGATACGCTGATGCGGCGATTGTTCTGGCAAGAGAACGTCAGCCGCTTCGACCCCGCGCCGACGCGTTTCAACTGTACCTGCTCGCGCGAAAAGGTCGGCGGGATGCTGCAAATGCTCGGACGTGACGAGATCGACAGCATCCTGGTCGAGCAAGGCCATGTAGAAGTGCATTGCGAGTTCTGCAACCAGCGCTATGCATTCGACGCGGTCGACGCCACGCAACTTTTCCACGGCAATGAACGCTCATTGAACGTCGCGGCCACGCCAAGCCAGCAGCGACATTGAACGGCGGATCAGCGCAGGAAACACGGCCGGCGCGCCATCGCGCACGGCGAGCACGGCGAGCACGACGAACACGGCATGACGCTGCCGATGGAGATCGACATGAACAGGTATTCCCCTCACGCCACCGTGGCGGCGTTTGGCGCTCTGGCCGCCGCGTCGGCATTGCTGCTCGGCGGCTGCGCCGTCAGTTACCCGCCCACTCCGCAAACCGTGCTGAGCCAATTGCCGGAGTCGCCCCACCACGTACCGACGCCGTTGACCCCGGCAGAAAAACGGCGCTATGATGAAATCGGTCGCCAGGTGTTGCGCGAGCAGGACGCGGCCATGCAGGCCGACGCGCGCGCGTGGTCCTGGTATCCGTACGCGGTCACGCCGATGTATGGTGGATACGACAGCGGACGCTGGAGACCCGGCTGGGGTGTCGGCAGCGGATGGGGCTATCCAGGGTACTATCCGGGCTGGTGATGCTGCGCACTGGACCTGCCGCGACCGGTGCCAACGCACTAGCGATGTCCGGCGTTACCGCCGGATCCCGAGCAACGCCGGCTACCGACGTCACCGCCGGATCCCAGTATCACCGCCGGATCAATAACCAGGATTATGCCGTCCCGCTGCGCTGTCGGCACGTCGCACAGCCGTGTCCTTCGCGACCCGGCTGGCCTTCATCTTCATGCGTGGCTCGGGGTTCGGCACCACGCGCATCGGTTGGGCCGACACCTGAGCGCGCGTGGACAGGATTGACGGCGTAGCCGTCGCGGACACGGTTGAGGCGTTCGGCGACACAAACTGCACGAACACCTCGCTGTCCTTGATCATCCCCATCTCGTAGCGCGCCCGCTCCTCGACCGCGGCAGTCCCGGCTTGCAGGTCCTGCACTTCGCCGGCGATCCGCTCATTGCGCAGCTTCAAGTCATTGTTTTTCTTCTGTTGCGCCGCGAGTTGCTGCTGCAGCTCGTGCACGTGCAGCCAGCCGCCGTGGCCCCACCACAACGGAAACTGGATCAGCACGATTAATCCGATCAAGACAACGGTAACGAGCCGCATAACGAGCTGCCGCCGAGCAGGCGTGGGTTGCACAAAGCCGCCGCCCCGGAATCGGGAGCGGCGGCCACACGTGTCACAAGACCCCTATCGGGTCACCGGCCGCGTCGCCACGCGTCCAGCACGTTGCATCAGCGCAGGTTATAGAACGCGGAGCGTCCAGGATAGCTCGCGATGTCGCCCAAATCCTCTTCGATGCGCAGCAGCTGATTGTACTTGGCGATCCGGTCGCTGCGCGACAGCGAGCCGGTCTTGATCTGGCCAGCGTTCAGACCGACGGCGATGTCGGCGATCGTCGAATCCTCGGTTTCGCCGGAGCGGTGCGACACGACAGCGGTATAGCTGGCCCGCTTGGCCATTTCAATCGCCGCAAACGTCTCGGTCAGCGTCCCGATCTGATTGATCTTGATCAGGATCGAGTTCGCGATGCCCTTCTCGATGCCTTCCTTCAGAATCCGCGTATTAGTCACGAACAGATCGTCGCCGACCAGTTGGACTTTCTTACCGAGCCGATCAGTCAGCAGCTTCCAACCGTCCCAATCGCTCTCATGCATGCCGTCCTCAATCGACACGATCGGGAACTTGTCAGCCAACGTCGCAAGATAGTCCGTGAACTCGGACGACGACAACTGCAGGCCCTCGCCGGCCAGTTGGTACTTACCGTCGTGGTAGAACTCGCTGGCCGCGCAGTCCAGCGCAAGTAGCACGTCTTCGCCGGCGCGATAACCGGCCTTCTCTATCGCCTGAAGGATCGTCGACAGGCATTCGTCGTTGCTGCCAAAGTTCGGCGCAAAGCCGCCTTCGTCGCCGACCGCGGTGCTCATACCGCGGTCCGACAAAATCTTTTTCAACGCATGGAACACCTCGGCGCCGCAACGCAGCGCCTCGCGGAAGGTTGGCTGGCTCGCCGGCACGATCATAAATTCCTGGATGTCCAGGCTGTTATTTGCGTGCGCCCCGCCATTCACGATATTCATCATCGGCACCGGCAATTGCATCGCGCCGGAACCCCCGAAGTAGCGGTACAGCGGCAGACCCGCCTCCTCGGCGGCGGCCTTCGCGACCGCCATCGATACGGCAAGCATCGCGTTCGCGCCGATCCGCGACTTGTTGTCGGTGCCGTCCAGCTCCAGCAGCGTCTTGTCCAGAAACGCCTGCTCGGACGCGTCCAGGCCCATGATCGCCTCGGAGATGTCGGTGTTCACGTGCTCAACCGCCTTGAGCACCCCCTTGCCGCTGTAGCGGCCCGCTTCACCGTCGCGCAGTTCGATCGCCTCGCGCGACCCCGTCGATGCACCGGACGGCACCGCTGCGCGACCCATCGTGCCCGATTCGAGCAATACGTCGCATTCGACGGTCGGATTGCCGCGCGAATCGAGAATCTCGCGCCCGATGATGTCTACGATAGCACTCATGATGTCCTCAAAGGATGGATGAATCGGTTTCGACTACGCTGTGTCAACGGGGCAGCGGTCTGCGCCGATCGGCGTCGCCGCCCGATGCCGCCCGCCAGCATGCACGCGCCGTGCTCTGGCAGTGCGGACTTGCCGATCAGACGCGCCGAACCGTGACAAGGTTCATTCGCGACACCACCGGCCTGTCACACTGCGCGTGGCTCAGCTGAAATCGTTCTCGAGCAGCGGCGTGGATTTCACCGCGCGATCGAGCGTCACCAGCGTTTCCAGCAATGCATGCATCCGCTGCAACGGTACCGCATTCGGGCCGTCGGACTTTGCCTGCGCGGGATCCGGATGCGTCTCCATGAACAGCCCCGCCACGCCGACCGCAACCGCGGCACGCGCCAGCACCGGCACGAACTCGCGCTGCCCGCCAGACTGGGTGCCTTGGCCACCAGGCAACTGCACCGAATGGGTCGCGTCGAACACCACCGGGGCGCCAGTCTCGCGCATGATCGCAAGCGAACGCATGTCGGAGACCAGATTGTTGTAGCCGAACGAAGCGCCGCGCTCACAAGCAAGGAAGCGGTCCACCGACAGCCCGGCTTCCCTGGCTGCCGAACGCGCCTTGTCGATCACGTTCTTCATGTCGTGCGGCGCCAGAAATTGCCCTTTCTTGATATTGACGGGCTTGCCCGAACGGGCGCACGCGTGAATGAAATCGGTCTGCCGGCACAGGAATGCGGGCGTCTGTAGCACATCAACGACCGATGCGACCGCGTCGATCTCATCCTCCGCGTGCACGTCGGTTAATACCGGCACGCCGATCTGGCGACGCACCTCGCCGAGGATACGCAGGCCCTCGTCCATGCCGACTCCGCGGAACGATTTATCCGAACTGCGGTTGGCCTTATCGTACGATGACTTATAAATGAACGGAATGCGCAGCGCAGCGCAGATCTCGTTGAGCCGGCCGGCGGTATCGAGCGCCATCTGCTCGGACTCGACCACACAGGGGCCAGCAATCAGGAAGAACGGCTTGTCCAGGCCGACCTCGAAATCGCATAGTTTCATGTTGACTCCCGGCCTGCGTTAATGGGCGCGCAGCGCAGCCGCCACCTTCTCGCCATGCTCGCGTTGTTGGCGACGCGCGAGTGCGGCCTCCACGTAGGCTTTGAACAGCGGATGGCCATTGCGCGGCGTCGAGGTGAACTCGGGATGGAACTGGCAGCCGACGAACCACGGATGCAGGTCTCCGCGCAACTCCATCATCTCCGGCAAGTCCTCGGTCGGCGTGCGCGCGCTAATGATCATCCCGCCGGCTTCGAGCGCCGGCACGAAATGATTGTTGACCTCGTAGCGATGCCGATGCCGCTCGTTGACATCATTGCCGTAAATCTGCTCAGCGCGCGTACCCGGCTTAACCGGACAGCGTTGTGCGCCCAGCCGCATCGTGCCACCCAGATCCGACGATTCACTGCGCTTTTCGACGGTGCCATCGCGGTCGTACCATTCGGTAATCAGCGCGACGACCGGATTCGGCGTCGACGGATCGAACTCAGTGCTGTTGGCCCGCTGCAGGTTCGCGACATGGCGCGCAAATTCAATCACCGCCAGTTGCATGCCCAGGCAGATTCCCAGATACGGCACCTTTGCCTCACGCGCGTAGCGGATCGCCTTGATCTTGCCTTCCGTGCCACGCCGGCCGAAACCGCCCGGCACCAAGATCGCGTCCAAGTGCGCGAGGCTGTTGACGCCCTCTGTCTCGATCTGCTCCGAGTCGATGTACTCGATGTTCACACGCGTGAGCGTATGCAAAGACGCATGGCGCAGCGCCTCGATCAACGATTTGTATGATTCGGTGAGTTCGACATACTTGCCGACCATGCCGATCGTGACCTCGTGCTCTGGGTGCTCGAGCCGGTATACCAGGTCCGACCACAGCGTCAAATCGGCCGGATTCGGCGCGAACTTCAGCTCGTCGCAGATGATCTCGTCCAGGCCCTGGTCGTACAACATCTGCGGGATCTTGTAAATGCTGTCCACATCCCACACGGAGATCACCGCATCCTGCGGCACGTTTGAGAACATCGAGATCTTAGCGCGCTCGTCATCTGGGATCCGGCGATCGGCGCGGCACAGCAGTACGTGCGGTGAAATACCGATTTCCCGCAACTTCTGCACGCTGTGCTGCGTCGGCTTGGTTTTCAGTTCGCCGGCCGTCGCAATAAACGGCACCAACGTCAGATGCACGAAGCACGCGCTGTGGCGCCCGAGCCGCAAGCTCATCTGCCGGGCTGCCTCTAGGAACGGCAGCGATTCGATGTCGCCGACCGTGCCGCCGATCTCGACGATCGCGACATCCGGCTCGCCGCATGTCGCCGACGCGGCACCGCGCTCGATGAACGCCTGGATCTCGTTCGTGATATGCGGAATGACCTGGACCGTCTTGCCAAGATACTCGCCGCGGCGCTCCTTGCGAATCACCGACTCGTAGATCTGGCCCGTCGTGAAGTTGTTGGCACGGCGCATCTTCGTGCTGATGAAGCGCTCGTAGTGGCCCAAGTCCAGATCTGTCTCGGCGCCGTCCTCGGTCACGAACACTTCACCGTGCTGAAACGGGCTCATCGTGCCGGGATCGACGTTAATGTAGGGATCAAGCTTCAGTAAAGTGACTTTGAGACCGCGCGACTCGAGGATCGCGGCGAGGGAGGCGGCGGCAATGCCCTTGCCCAAGGAGGAAACTACGCCGCCGGTGACAAATACATATTTGGTCATCGCTGGATGCTCGCGGGAAAGCCGGATTATACTCGAAAGCCCGGCTTTCTCTAAGCGCCCCGCTCCAAGTCACGCAGCAGGCGCCGGATCGCGCGAGCGGTATCGAACGGCCGCTCCATGGGAAACAAATGCGAGCCGTCAATCCATTCAAAATGGGGACCGACGATGCGCCGTGTCGCATCGAGCCCGACCTGCCGCACCTCTCGGGAATGCGTGCCGGCCACGAATCCGACCGGCACGGGCGCGCCATGGGCGAGGTGCGCACCCAGCGTACAAGGTAGCGTGCGGTAGATCCGATATTCAATATCCCGGTCGAACGCCAGTGCACGGGTGCCGCCGAGACCAAGGGGCGGAATCCCATGATCAATGTAGTCTGCGAACATGCGCTCGTCCCAGCGCGCGAAAGCCTGCTTGCGCTTGAAATGCCGCCATGCTTCGTCGCGACTGGGCCAATGCGTGCGGCGCTTGCGGGTGAGCACCGCCGGCGAAAGCCGCTCGTCCAGGCCGGCCCACTGCGTGACGCCCAGCAGCCGGCTGCGCCAACCGGCGATCAGCGGCGAGTCGAGCATCACCACACCCTTGACCCAATGAGGTTTCTTCAGCGCGGCCATCACCGACAAATAACCGCCCAACGAATGACCGACCAGCCACACCGGCTGCTCCAGTCGTGCCGCCACATCGTCGAGCAACTGGTCGACCAAATGCGGCCAGTCGTGCGTGACCGGATAGCGCGGATCATGTCCGTACCGCTCGATGAACCGCACGTCGTAGTCGTCGGCCAACTCGGCAAAGATCGTTCGGTATGTCGAGGCGGGGAACCCGTTCGCATGCGAGAAGTGAATCACGCTTTTCAATGACAGTCTCTCCTGTTTCTCTTGTTATAGGCGTTATAGGCGCCGCCGCGTTGCGCAACGCCGTGGCGCAGCCGACCGATGCGGCGCGCGACAAGGCGGCGACCGGCCGCGGTCAAATGGCCGGGCCAATGGCGATAGGCTACTTGAAATAGCGCGATGTGCGAACGTGTGGAATTGAGAAAAGCCTCGGTCGGACCACGCCGTGCCGCCGTACCATTGTGATGCCGGCACCCAATGGCGTAAATGAGAGTTGGACGATAGACTGCGTTGCGGACGCACTTGCAAACGGCCAGCGCGTTTGAATGTTGACCCGCATCAACACGTGGAATCGGGAGTGCCCGCACATCGGCGTCGGCTTCTCGCTGCCAGGTGTCCGTATGGCACGTGTACTCGAGCAGTTGCGCCAACGAGGACGACGCCTCAACCTGATTCAGGTCGATAACGGTCCGGAGTTCGTCAACAAGGCGCTCGACGCGGTCAAAATGACTTGTACAACCAGTCATTTTCGCCATGACATGATATAATGCCTATGGTCATGTGACTATAGAGACACCAATGGAAATCAACCAAGTTTCGAAGTCTGAATTCAAGGCGAAGGCGCTTGAATTTTTTCGCCAGGTCGAAGCGTCTGGCGAGAGCGTCGTCGTGACCGATCACGGTAAACCGACGCTGGAGGTTCGACCGTACCGCAATCATGAGCGGAGTCCCCTCGACGTTTTGCGTGGCTCCGTTACCCGTTACGACGACCCGACCGAACCGGTTGACGTTGAGTGGGATGCCGCCCAGTGATTGTCCTCGATACGCACGCGCTGGTCTGGTGGGCAAACGGTGACGACGCCCTGAGCAAAAAGGCCAAAACGACTATAGAGCGGGAGTTGAATGATGGGCAGATTGTGGTGTCTGCAATCTCCGCCTGGGAAATTGCAATGCTCGTTGAGCGCGAAAAGTTAGTTCTGTCGATGGACGTCGCAAGCTGGCTCACGACCGTCTCCGCGATCGACGCCGTTCGCTTTGTGCCTGTAGATGTTGAAATTGGCCTAAAGTCGGTAGATCTACCGGGCAAGTTTCATCAGGACCCGGCCGATCGCATGATCGTAGCGACCGCGCGAAAGCTGGCTGTACCATTGGTGACTCGAGATGAGAAGATTCGCGCCTACAAGCACGTCAAGACCGTCTGGTAACAGGACTGGAAACATGATCGAAGCACGTGATTTTGACACCTGGGCTTCAAAGGTAGCACGAGAGCCGGTAGCGCTCGGCACGCCGCAAATCGAGGCGCATCATGTCCCATACAACGAAGATGGGATGGGTTTCGGCGTGAGTCTTAGACTGATCGCTAGGCTGATCGGCGATTCCGTAGCACCCGCGTCGGCAGCAACGGTTCAATGAGTGACCACAATTCGTCGGTAGCGACCATCAAGCCGCTGCCGTCAAGTGGGACATTGCCGGCAACGGTCCGAGCGGTCAATCCGATGATATTTTGCCATCCTATCAGTTTCATGGTCGCGCTGGCGGACGTTGGCGAATCAACGGGTGTTATCGGCATCAACGGCGGTGCAGTCGCCGCACTGTCGATGCCGCCACCACAAACAACCGTGAGCCGCCGGCGGCCTTCGATGCCATGGCCCAGATACTTTTACCCCGATGTTTCTACCCAAACAATATCTGATCACGCCGGATCCCTATGATGCCGACCATCCCGTGCTATTTCTCGAACAGTTGAAGCGGACGCTGGACTCGGGAATCGAATTGGTCCAGCTTCGCTCAAAGAAGTTGAATGCCATCGATTACATGCGCTTGGCCGAGCAAGCGATGCCCCTGTGCCAACAGCATCACGCCCTTCTACTGTTGAACGCCCACGCCCCGCGCCGCGCACACCGGCACGTCGACGGACTGCACTTGGACAGTCAAAGCCTGATGGCATGCGAGGAACGCCCGCTGCCAGCAGGAAAGCTGGTGGCAGCGTCGTGCCACACGATCGCGGAACTGCAAAAGGCTCAGTCCATCGGTGTGGATTTCGTCACGCTCTCGCCCGTGCTGCCGACCGCTAGCCATCCCGACACCGAACCGCTGGGATGGAATGGCTTTCTCGCGCTGGCCTCGCAGACTCTGCTGCCCGTCTATGCACTGGGCGGCCTATCAACGGATGCATTACCCCGGGCCGAACAACACGGAGCGTACGGCATCGCAGGCATTCGTTGCTTTTGGAAGCCTTGATCGCCCGCCATTGGACGCATTGATGACCGACGAGACGCGTTGACGACCGACGGGTCTAGTGCAACGCCGATCGGCACGCGTTGCGCCGCGGCCATGCCCTGATCAGCGCCCGGTCCAATAGCGCCTGCGTGAGCGGCGATATGCATCGACCACCCAGCCAGACACCCCGCTGTCGATACGCACCGCGCCATCGTTATCGCTGCGCAGCATATCGACGCCGCGCACACGATAACGCGCGGCGACCAGCGGGTGTGGATGACCAAAGCGATTGCGGTAACCTACCTGAAATACCGCCATACGCGGCCGTACCGAATCGAGAAACGCATCCGTCGATGACGTTTTGCTGCCATGGTGCGGCACGATCAGCACGTCACTGCTCAATGCCGGCCCATGCCGTTCAACCAGCGCCCGCTCGGCGGCCCGTTCGATATCTGATGCGATCAACACTGCGCCAAGCGCATTCGAGACGCGCAGCACGCATGCTGTTGCATTCGGCTTGCGCGGATCTGCCGCATCCGTCGGCCACAGGAATTCGAACGTCACGCCGTCCCATCGCCATCGCTCCCCGGCACGGCACGCCCGCGTGATTGCGCCGCACGCGGTGGCACGCGCCCACAACGGATGAGCGGGCGGCAACGAGGCCTGCATCTGCGCGATCGGCATGTCGGCCAATACCGCAGGCACGCCGCCCGCGTGGTCGACATCACGATGACTGACGACCAGCATGTCCAATGCGTTCACATCATGCGCGCGCAGGAACGGCACGACGATACGCTGCCCCGCATTGCCCGCCTCCGGGCCCGGACCGGCATCGAACAGCAGTCGTCGCCGCGCGGTCTCGACCAGCACGGCGGTGCCCTGCCCAATATCGAGCGCTGTGACGCGAAAACCGTCAGCGAGTGGCGCCCGCGGTGCCGGCCACAGCAATGGCAGCCACAAGATGGGCGCGGCCGCGCGCAATGGCCAACCCCGTGGCCCTAGCATCCAAGCCGCGCCGACGAGCGCGAGCAGCAGCGCGGCCGGCTCGGGCGCCGGCAAGTGCCACACGCCCCACGTGGGCGAAGCCAGCGCATCCAGTATGGCAAACAGCCACTGCACCAGGCGGTGCGCCAATTGCAATAGCAGCGCGTCCCATGGCGCCGGGATCGCAATGGCGAGCAGCACGGCTGGCACGACCAGGGTACTGACCCACGGAATCGCGATAGCATTGGCCACCGGACCGAGTGCCGGAATCTGCGAGAACCAGACGACCGTCAACGGCGCAAGACCGAGCGTCACCGCCCATTGCACGCGCATGGCCGACGCCAGCCGTGCTGGTACCCCACGCACCGCGGCGCGCGTGCGAGCCGCGAGCACGCCTAAGGCCTTAGCCGGATGTGGGCCAGGCATAACAGCAGGCCGCTCGCCCGGCCTGCCCGTGCTGGCCTGCGGCAACGTATCGGCCGGATCGAGTGACGGCCAGTCCGGTTCGTCGTCTCGCTGCGGCGGGTGGCAGCCCGCGCAGCGCAACGCCACCACGATGGCCGCGACCGCACCGAACGATAGCGCCGTGCTCGCCGACAACGTTGCCCACGGATCGACCAACACCACGATCACGAGCGCCCACGCGAGGACCAGCAACGGGTCAACGCGCCGCCCGCTCGCATAGGCAAGCGTCGCGATCGACAGCATGGCAACCGTGCGCTGAGCGGGAATGCCCAGCCCGGCGAGAGCGGCATAACCGGCACCGGCGAGCATCGCACCGACACAACATGCGATAGGAACCGGCACGTGCAGCGGCAACGCCGGCACAACGCCGAAACCGCGGCGCCAGGCCAGGGCAATGATCGTGGCAGCCAACGCCGCAACCGAGCCGATATGCAAGCCCGATATGGCCATCAGGTGATTAGTGCCGGTACGGCGCAGTCGCTCCCAGTCCGGCTCCGTAATCGCATCCTGTACGCCGATCGCCAGCGCAATCACGATCCCGGCATGTGAACCCGCGGGCTCGCCGCTGCCGCTGCCCGTCCCCGTTTGGGCAGACTCGGACAAGACCTGCTCGATCCGCGCGCGAATGGACGCACGCCGACGATCCACAGCGTTGAGCATCGCCCGGATACCGGGGCCCCGCTCAATATCGGACGCGTGTGGCGAGCCGGGAGACGCCACCGATTGCCAGTGCGAATCGGTCCGCAGGTGGCGCACGTAGCCCAGCGCACGCACGCCGCGCGCCAGTTGCCGCACATCGGTGTCTGGCAATCCGAAATTGCCATTGCCATGCACCCGCTTGAGTCTCGCAACGAGCGTATGGCGCCCGCCCGGCACAAGCGTCGCCGACGGTTGCCGGCCGAACGCGGCAAGCCAGCTCAACTGGACGGTGCGGGGAAACCGCTCGATCCGGGGCGAGGTTGACTCAACGTCAAACAAAAAGCGAAGCCCGCGCGCATCGCGCGACGGCAGGCCACGCACCGTGCCGGTTAGGGTCACATCGCGCCCCTCCCACTGCGGCGGCAAAGCATCTGACAGCGCGCTATGCGCGCGCCACGCCGCGTAGCCAAAGCCGAGCAGTGCCGCGCACCCGATGCTCGCCGCCCGCATCAGCCACGACTTGTGACAACTGGCACGCCCCGCTGCCCGCGCACGATACGTGATACATGCTACCCCGGCGACGGCGAGCACTGCCGCACCCCAGGCGAACCAACCGGCAACGTCCGGCAAACTGGGCTGCCACTGCAACACACCAGTGCCCACGACGAACGCGCATAATCGTGCAAGCATCATCCCCCTCGGCCGGGCGTTCGTGCGCGACGGATTGCGTAGCGACAACCATCCGGAACGCCTGAATACAGCCTGAATGCAAAATTCGATTATCGCTGTGCGAGGGCGAGCCGCGGCAACGCGGCATGCGCGTTGGCCGTTGTACAGAGGGCCAGTTGCGGCAACGTCAGTGAACGCATGGCCGCAATCACCGCCGCAATGCGTGGCACTTGGTCGGGCGTGTTGCGCCTCTTGTTAATCCACTCCGGCGCAATATCTGGCGCGTCGGTCTCCATGACCAGCGCATCGAGCGGCAATTGCGCCGCGAGCTGGCGGATGCGTCGGGCACGCTCAAACGTCACGTTGCCGCCAAAACCGAGCTTGAAGCCTTGTGCGATATACGCATCGGCCTGCTGAAAGCTGCCATTGAATGCGTGCGCGATACCCCGCACGACGTTGAAGCGTCGCAACTCGGCGATCACCGAGTCCTGCGACTTGCGCACGTGGCAGATCACCGGCAAGTCGAAGTCGCGCGCCATCTTCAACTGTGCCGTATAGATCTCGCGCTGACGGACCGCATCCAGCCCCGGCACGAAGAAATCCAGACCGATTTCGCCGATGCCAACAAAGCGCGGATCATCTAGGCTGGCGTGGATCTCACTGCGCAGCACCGCGAGATCTTCGTCCTGCGTGGCCGGCGCGTACAGGGGGTGGATGCCCAATGCATAGGCGCCCCCGTTCACGCAATGGGCTAACTCGCGCACCGCCGAGAAGTTGAAACGGGCGATCGCTGGAATCACAATGCGCGACACTTGCGCATCGCGCGCTGCCGACGCCACGGCAGCCCGGTCCGCATCGAATTCGGATGCATCCAAATGACAATGGGTATCGATCCACATTAGGGTTCCTCGCTGCCCACGCCGGTGCGACACGGCACAAACCGAGCCGTCGTCAGACTATCGTCTTGGCAAGCGCGGCGCGCGCCACCGTTGTTTCAACGTGCAGCACACCATCTCGCAGGCGCAGTACCCGGTCGCAGCGCGCGGCCAGCTCGATGTCGTGCGTGACGATCACGAAGCTCGTCTCGAACGTCTGTGACAATTCCAACATCAGCTGAAACACCGTTTCCGCAGTATGGCCATCGAGGTTGCCGGTCGGCTCGTCCGCCAGTACGCAGGCGGGCCGCGTCACCAGCGCGCGCGCGATCGCCACGCGCTGCCGCTCGCCCCCGGAAAGCTCTGCTGGCCGGTGTTTCGCGCGATGCGCGACGCCGACGCGCTCCAGCGTGGCCAACGCCTCGCGACGCGCGCCATCGATCGGCATCCGGCGGATCTGCAGCGGCATCGCGACGTTGTCCAGCGCGGTAAATTCGGGCAGCAGATGGTGGAACTGATAGACGAAACCCAGGGCGCAATTGCGCAAATCGTTGCGCTCACGCTCAGCCAAGTGCGAGAACGGTCGGCCCAATAGCGCGACATGCCCCGCACTGGGCTCGTCGAGCCCCCCCAGCAGATGCAGCAACGTACTCTTGCCGGAGCCAGACGCGCCGACAATGGCCAGCTTCTCGCCACGATACACGTGCAGTTGCGCGTCGGCCAGCACCGGCACCGGCTGGCCGCCCTGCACAAAGGTCTTCGATAGGCCAGTCGCGGCCAGCACGATTTGCTGCTCGTTCATTGTTTTACTCATAGCGCAATGCCTCAGCCGGACGCACGCGCGCCCCCCGCCAGCTCGGATACAGTGTCGCGAGCGCAGACAGCGCGAACGCAATCGCGCCAATCTTCACCACGTCAGCCGCGATCAAGTCGCTGGGCAGTTCGCTGATGAAGTAGATCGACGGCGGCAGGAATTGGAAGCCCAGCACACGCTCGATCAACGGTACCAGCCACGGGATACTGACGGCGAGGGCGCAACCAAGCGCAATGCCGAGGCCGGTGCCCACGAAGCCGATGGTCACGCCCTGAATCACAAAAATCTTCATGATCGAGCGCGGCTGCGCGCCAAGCGTGCGCAGGATCGCGATATCGGCCTGTTTGTCAGTGACCGTCATCACCAGCGAGGAGACGAGGTTGAAGGCAGCGACCGCAATGATCAGCGTCAGGATAATGAACATCATCCGTTTCTCGATCTGTACCGCCGAAAACCATGTCTTGTTCTGCTGCGTCCAGTCGCGGATATACAGGTCACCGGACAACGATCGTGCGAGTTGTCGCGCAACTTCCGGCGCGCGTTGCATGTCCTTGATCCGGAGCCGCACGCCGCTGGGCGCGCTCAACCGGAACAGCGCCTGCGCATCGGCGATCGATACCATCGCCAGCGTGCTGTCGAACTCGTAATGACCGGACTCGAACACGCCGACGACCGTGAACTGTTTGAGCCTCGGCAGCATGCCGGCCGGCGTGATGGTGCCCTCCGGAGCCACCAACGTGACCTTGTCGCCGACGCTCACGCCCATCGCACTTGCCAGATCAACGCCGAGCACAATGCCGAACGATCCCGGCTGCAGATCGGCTAGCCGGCCCGCCTTCATCTCAGCACCGATGTCGGATACCTGCGGCTCCAGCGCCGGGTCGATGCCGCGCAACGCGACGCCGTTGACCGCACTTTGCCGTGTGAGCAGCGCCTGCGCGTCGACGTACGGGGCCGCGCCGATCACCGCCGGATTTTCGCGCGCCTCGTCGGCAGTCAATTGCCAGTTTGGCATCGAGCCGGTTGGCGAGAAGATCTCGATGTGCGCCAGCACCGACAGCATCCGGTCACGCACTTCCTTCTGAAAGCCGTTCATCACCGACAGCACGACAATCAGCGCCGCGACGCCGAGCGCGATGCCCGACATTGAAATCAGCGAAATGAACGAAATAAACCCGTTGCCGGAAGAACGTTTGCCAGTACGCGTATAGCGCAAGCCGATTTGCCATTCGTAAGGGAGCTTCAAATCAATCCTTTGTATCCACGCTGACTGATCCCGCTGCTGGACACCGCCGCAGGTAACAGTGAAGTTTGCCACACAACGGTGCCCTTTGGCCGCTACATGCGCAATAGCCGGATCCGATGGCCACCTGCTGGCCTGACGCACCCAGGACACGCGCGATCGTGTTGATTCGCGCATGCTGAGCACCCGCCATCGCTTCCGGCTCATGTCCATCTCGCGGCCCAAGCCATCACACGCGCGGCTTCAAACTGGAGCACGGCGCCTGCCTTCAGGCGACACGAGCTGTTGCTTCAGCAGGCCGACGAAATTCCAGTTTTTTGGCCTAATACCTGACCTGAAGTTTTGCGCAACGGGATCGCCCCAGGGCCATTATTCATTTGACTCTCCCATTGCCAATGGTTAACGGTTCAAACTATTTTTAGCCGCCATACCCCTTTTTTATTCCGCACGAATAGTTCGGCTCGATTGCATTCCCCGGTATTGCCGCGTACATTTTCCCGAATTTTCATTTTTTGACTCAATGCCAACCAAAGGTTTAAAATGACCGCATTTGATTATTCGCGACAAATCACGGGCTATACCACTCCACTCTACCGACGCTCGGACTTCGTTATTCCCAAAATATCCAGAAAATTATCTGCATTCAGCGTAGTTTTAGCCCTGTCATTTATCAATGACGCCACCGCATCCAACCAAAGCTATGAAGAATTAGCCCTAGAAAGCATCATAACAGATATCACAAAAAGCAAACTAGCGCCCTTTGAATCGGCGCTAATTAGATTGGACGTTGACCATTCAAAAACGAAAGAAAAATTGGACAAACTAAAGATAGACACCCATAGCGCTTATTTAAAATTTACAAATCAGATCGCCACAGAAAATACAGCAATAAATCAAAAAATAGATCGTATCAGCTTAACAACGGAAGATCAATTAAATAATATTAATCACAAAATCGGCAACCTTAGTCAAAAGTTAACTAGAAATTCTAATGAACAAGCGAATTTAAAAACATCTCTAAACCAAAACATATCCGAACTTAATAGCGCCGTGAAGCAGATAGCACACAACAATAAATCACTTATCAATAAGCTAAATAATGCAAACACAACAACTCAGGATCAAATAAAAGATATCCGAGATCAATCATATAGGCATTACGGAAAAATCACAGAGACCATAAACGAACTCGCATTGACGACAAAAAACCAATTGACGGAGCACAAGGAAACAATAAAAAATGAGTTAGCAATACTGGGGAACAGGGTAGATCAACTAGAAGGACAAACAAAAAAAAACAGAAGCGCAAAGGACAACTCGGGCAATCGGTACAAAAACTCAAAAGACACGGTCGTTGCAGAGTCATCCACCACGGTATCGCTGCAAGCAGAGTTGGCTAACGCGAATGACGGTGGGTCTTTGCAGCCCATGCTGGCGGACAATGAAGTGCGTCCGGGGCCCCAGCTGACGAACACCGACAGCCAACCGGCGCTTGTGCTGGCAGACAAAAGCCGCCATACTGAACCTGCGCCGGCAGACGAAGGCCGGCATGCCGAAGTTGCGCTGGTGAACCAAGACGGGCCCTTCGAGCGTGCTCCCGCGGACCCAGGCGGCCATGCCAAAGTTGTGTCAGCGGACCCAGGCGGCCATGCCAAAGTTGTGTCAGCGGACCCAGGCGGCCGAGCCGAAGTTGTGTCAGCGGACCCAGGCGGGGTCGTCGAACCGATGACCGCCGACGATCTCCGTGCCGCTTGGCGGGCGCTCCAGAATAGCAGCGGCCATGCCGGGCCTATGCTAGCAGACAATGTGGCGTCGGCTCACGATGATACCCTCTCCTGCGACCAACCCGGCGAATGCGGGCACGGCGCTGCACAGGGGCGGCTGCGCGAATTTATTGGGGCTGACCTACCCTCGCTTCTGGCCGAACAACTGGATATCCACGTCGACGACACCCGCGTCTCGGTCGGCGAGCCCGGCCATGAACGCAGGATTACGGACGTCGCACGCGGCACGCAGCCCACCGACGCAGTGAACAAGGCGCAAATGGATGAGGCGCTAGCCCAGGTGGACCGTAACGCATCGGCGGGCACCGCAGCAGCGATGGCGGTAGCGGGGCTGCCACAGCCAACCTTGCCCGGCAAGAGCCTGATGACGTTCGCCGGTGCGACTTATCGCGGCCAGTACGGTGTGGCGCTTGGCATATCGCACGTGACGCCGAATAACCGCTGGGTATTGAAAGTTGCCGCAAACGCGAACGGCCGTGGCTACGTTGGAATGGTCGCAGCAGGCGGTTTTCAATGGTGAGGGTGAGGCGCAAAGCGTGCGCTCGCGCGACAGATGACGCGCGATAGGCGAGCGAGGTCGATATGACCGGTGGATTGCCCTACAATGCGCTCCATCATGCATGTCACACACCCCGTTTCCCGCCTCCACCTACTGCTGCCCTTTGCGTTGCCCACCGCGGCCAACGCGCAGCCTGCGCTACAGAACCTGGATAAGCCGGCACTAGACAGGTTGCTCGAACGCGCGACGCTTGTCGAACGCGTGATCGGGGACGATTTCCAGCGCACATTGCCACACGAGCGATGGGTCGCCCGCTGTTTCGGCGTCGGCCATGCCGCCGCATCGACTGCGCCGCGCCAGCAAGCAGACGATGCAGCATCGAACGGGCGGACAGACCCGTTCGATGCTGACGATGATGCGCCGCTCGCCCCGTACATGCTGCTTGCGGACGGCGGCGAACCGCGTGATGCGGTCTGGGCATGCGTCGAGCCCGTTCATGTGCAGGTCGCGCATGATCATCTGGTGCTGGTCGATCCCAAGACGCTGCAGCTTTCGACAGATGACGCGGCCGCGCTACTCACCGTCGCGCGGCCCCTCATTGAGGAACTCGGCGTAGAACTGGCTGCCCCGACGCCGCTGCGCTGGTACTTGTCGAGTGAGCAACTCGGCTCGTTGGCCAGCGCGGCACCACTGCGCGCCGCCGGACGCAACATCGAAATCTGGCTGCCACACGAAGCCCATACCGGCCACCGGCCGCGCACGTGGATGAAGCTGCAAAACGAGGTCCAGATGGCTTGGTTCGAGCATCCGGTCAACCAAGCTCGAGAAGCACGCGGGTTGCCCGCCGCCAACTCGATCTGGCTTTACGCGCAAGGGCGCATGACGCCAGTGTCGCGGCCCTTCGAGCGCGTGCTATCGCAGGCAACCGCTACGCGTGGGCTAGCGCTCGCGTCCGGCGCGGCGTTGGAGATGCCGCCCGCCACTTTCGACACGCTGCGGCAACAAACCAGCGGTCAGGCCGCGGCCCGCGCCGCGGGTCGTGGCACAACCGGTGTGACGCTGGTCGAACTCGATCCACTGAGCGCACCATTTGTGCAGCAGGACTGGCCGCGCTTTCGCGCCGCGTTCGCGGTGCTGGAGCGCGACTGGTTCGCGCCAGCGCTCGCAGCGTTAGAGCGCCGCGAACTCGCGGAACTCACGTTGACGCTGTGCGGCGACACCGGCACGACGACGCTCGTCGTGCGCCCCATCGACATGAAAAAATTCTGGCGACGCCGGTCATTTGCGTCGCTGTTGCCGTGAGCCCGCGCCCATGACCCGAATCGTCACCCGAACCTGCCCACCCGCCGACGCGCATGCCCTTGCGCGGCATGGCATCCATCCGGTGCTCGCGCGGCTGTATGCATCGCGCGGCATCGGTACGCCCGCCGACGTGGAAACCGTGCTGGCGCGACTCCTGCCACCAACGCAGCTCTCAGGCGTCGACGCTGCGGCCGCGCTGCTGGCCGATGCGATTGCCGCGCGACGGCAAATCCTGGTGGTAGCCGACTATGATTGCGATGGCGCAACGGCATGCGCGGTGGCCGTGCGTGGCCTGCGCCTGTTCGGTGCGCACATCGACTACCTGGTGCCCAACCGGTTCGAATACGGTTACGGATTGACGCCGGATATCGTCGAACTGGCTGCCCGCCGCTCTGGCGCACGCCCCGACCTGCTGGTCACTGTCGACAACGGGATCGCCAGCGTAGACGGCGTGGCGGCTGCCAACGCGCTCGGCATCGATGTGCTGATTACCGATCACCACCTGCCCGGTGACACGCTGCCCGCGGCACGCGCGATCGTCAACCCGAACCAACCAGGCTGCGCATTTCCGAGCAAGCACCTGGCCGGCGTCGGCGTAATGTTCTACGTGCTACTGGCGCTGCGCGCGCTATTGCGCGAGCGCGGCACCTTTGATGGCCGCCCCGAGCCGCGGCTGGACGGTCTGCTCGACCTGGTCGCGCTGGGCACGGTGGCCGACGTCGTACGGCTAGATGCGAACAATCGCGTGCTGGTTGCACAGGGTCTTCAGCGCATCCGTAACGGCAAGATGCAACCGGGCGTGGCCGCGCTTTTCCGGGTGGCCGCGCGCGATGCGCGCAACGCATCCGCATTCGACCTAGGGTTTGCATTGGGGCCGCGACTGAATGCGGCCGGTCGGCTCTCCGACATGTCGCTTGGCATCGAATGCCTGGTCACCGACGATGCGCAGCGCGCCGATGCGCTGGCACAGCAACTCGATGCAATAAACCGCGAACGGCGTGAAATCGAGGCGGGAATGCAGGAGCAAGCGCTGGCCGAGCTCGCCCAGCTTGATCCGCGTGACGCGGCCACGATCACGCTATTCAACCCGGCGTGGCACCAGGGCGTGATCGGCATCGTCGCCGGCCGGCTCAAGGAGCGCTTCCACCGGCCAGCGATCACGTTCGCGCCGGCCGACGAGTCGGGCGAGCGCGTGAAAGGCTCGGGACGCTCGATCCCAGGCTTTCACTTGCGCGACGCGTTGGACCTAGTCTCCAAGCGGGAGCCCGGACTGATCGAGCGCTTTGGCGGCCACGCGATGGCCGCCGGCCTCACGCTGCGCACCGACAACGTGCCGCGTTTCGCGGCGGCATTCGAGGCGCTAGCGCGCGAATGGCTGAACGAGGACGCACTCGCGCGACAGATCGAGACCGACGGCGAGCTAGAGGACGCGTATCACACGCCATCGTTCGTCGAGCTGATCGACAACGCGGTATGGGGCCAAGGTTTCCCGGCGCCGGTTTTTTCGGGGGAATTCGATGTGCTGTCTCAGTCACTCGTCAAGGAACGGCATTTGAAGTTGCAGCTTGCCCGCGGGCGCCAGCGCTTTGCGGCAATTTGGTTCAATCACATCGACACGCTCCCGGCGCGAGCGCTGTTCGCCTACCGGCTCGTGCGCGATACTTGGAATGGTGTGTCGCGTGTGCAGTTGGTCGTCGAGCATGCGGCGTCCTGATGTCGATCCGCTATAATTTACCCTTTTTGCAAGGCCCCGATCGACATGGAAGCAGAACGTCTGAACGCGATCGAAGCGACCCTCGCCGACCTGCGCAAGCGCGCGGCAGAGCTACGGGGGTATCTTTGACTTCGATGCGAAACAAACCCGCCTAACGGAAGTCAACACCGCGCTCGAGGACCCGAACGTCTGGAGCGACGCGAAGCAAGCGCAGGCGCTCGGTCGCGAGAAGAAGCTACTCGACGCGGTCGTGCAGATGCTCTCGGCGCTGAGCGGCGACCTGACGGATACGCAGGAGCTGTTCGAGCTGGCCAACGAGGAACAAGACGATGACACGCTACTGGCCTGCGAGCGCGACGTGCAGGCCCTGGAGCGCCGCGTGGCTGATATCGAGTTTCGCCGGATGTTCAATAATCCGGCCGATCCGAACAATTGCTTCGTCGACATCCAGGCTGGCGCCGGCGGCACCGAGGCACAGGACTGGGCGTCGATGCTATTGCGCCAGTATCTGCGCTACTGCGAGCGTAAGGGCTTCAAGGCCGAAGTGCTCGAGCAGTCCGATGGCGAAGTGGCGGGCATCAAGAATGCGACGATCAAGGTCGAAGGCGAGTATGCCTATGGCTACCTGCGCACCGAGACCGGCATCCACCGCCTGGTGCGTAAGTCGCCGTTCGATTCATCTGGCGGCCGCCATACGTCATTCTCGTCGGTGTTCGTGTATCCGGAAGTGGATGAATCGATCGACATCGACGTCAACCCGGCCGACCTGCGCATCGACACGTTTCGCGCATCCGGGGCC
Organism: Mycetohabitans sp. B3; assembly: GCF_021498065.1. Classification (NCBI taxonomy): domain Bacteria; kingdom Pseudomonadati; phylum Pseudomonadota; class Betaproteobacteria; order Burkholderiales; family Burkholderiaceae; genus Mycetohabitans; species Mycetohabitans sp. B3. The sequence goes on from NZ_JAHLKN010000026.1 coordinate 314,076, forward strand.
GGCGGCCAACACATCAACAAGACCGACTCGGCGGTGCGCATCACGCATTTGCCGTCAGGCATCGTCGTGCAGTGCCAGAACGACCGCTCACAGCATCGAAACCGCGCCGAGGCGATGGCGATGCTCAAATCGAGGCTGTACGAGGTGGAGATGCGCAAACGCCAAGCCGAACAGGACAAGCTCGAATCGAGCAAGACCGACGTGGGCTGGGGCCACCAGATCCGCTCGTACGTGCTTGACCAGAGCCGCGTGAAGGACTTGCGCACAAACGTCGAAATGAGCAACACACGTGCGGTGCTCGACGGAGACCTTGACGATTTCATCAGCGCGAGCCTCAAGCAAGGCGTATAACTGCGAGCGCAATTGACCATGACCGACAAGAATCCCCATGCCACGCAGGCCGGCATCGACAGCGACGACAACGCGATCATTGCGGAGCGCCGCGACAAGTTGCGGGCGCTGCGCGAGCAAGGTATCGCGTATCCGAACGACTTCCGTCCGGAAAACAGCGCGGCGAATTTACACGCTCGCTTTGCCGACACTGACAAGGACGCCCTCGAGGCGCATGCGCTCAACGTATCGATTGCCGGCCGGATGATGCTCAAGCGCATGATGGGCAAGGCAAGCTTCACGACCGTGCAAGACGGCACCGGTCAAATCCAGTTCTTCATCACGCCGGCTGACGTCGGTGCCGATGTCTACGAGGCCTTCAAAAAATGGGACCTGGGCGACATCATCGCGGCGCACGGCGTGCTGTTCCGGACCAATAAGGGCGAGCTATCGGTACGCTGCACCGAGCTGCGGCTGCTATCCAAGGCCATCCGACCGCTACCGGACAAGTTTCATGGGTTGTCCGACCAGGAAACGCGCTACCGGCAGCGCTACGTGGATCTGATCGTCACGCCCGAAGCACGCCAGACGTTTCAGGCGCGTACGCGCGCGATCGCATCGATCCGCCAGTTCATGACGAATGCGGGTTTTATGGAAGTGGAGACGCCGATGCTGCACCCGATCCCGGGCGGCGCGGCGGCCAAGCCGTTCATCACGCACCACAATGCGCTGGACATGCAGATGTTCCTGCGCATCGCGCCGGAGCTGTACCTGAAACGGCTGATCGTCGGCGGATTGGACCGCGTATTCGAAATCAACCGGAATTTCCGCAACGAAGGGATCTCGCCGCGGCACAATCCGGAATTCACGATGATGGAGTTCTACGCCGCGTACACCGACTACCGCTGGCTGATGGACTTCACTGAGCAGTTGATCCGGCAAGCGGCGCTGGACGCGCGGGGGACGACGACGATCCACTATCAAGGGCGCGAACTGGACTTGAGTCAGCCCTTTCACCGCTTAACGATCACCGGCGCGATCCAGAAGTATGCGCCGCAATACAGCGACGCACAGCTTGCTGACAGCGACTGGCTGCGTGCCGAATTGCGCCGGCTCGGCGTCGATACCCACGACGCGCCGTTGCGCAACGCCGGCGTGGGCGCGCTGCAGCTTGCCTTGTTCGAGGAAACCGCTGAAGCGCAGTTGTGGGAGCCGACCTATATCGTCGACTATCCGGTGGAAGTGTCGCCGCTCGCGCGGGCGTCGGACACGGTCCCCGGCATTACCGAGCGCTTCGAGTTGTTCATTACCGGACGCGAGATGGCAAACGGCTTCTCGGAACTGAACGATCCGGAGGACCAAGCGGCGCGCTTTCGCAAACAGGTCGAGCAGAAAGATGCCGGCGACGAGGAAGCGATGTACTACGACGCCGACTACATCCGCGCGCTCGAATACGGCATGCCGCCGACCGGTGGATGCGGTATCGGCATCGACCGGCTCGTGATGTTGCTGACCGACAGCCCGAGCATCCGTGACGTGATTCTATTCCCACACCTGCGGCGCGAGGATTGACACGACAATACGCGCGTACGGTCAGCCGCGAGCGGGTCCGTGCGCCAACGTCGCCCTGCGGGCCGGCAATTGCCGGCCCTAATTATTTGTAACAAACGGTAAAGCGACACGGGTGCGACGGCCGATATGCCGCAATTGGTTACAACTTGAAACCGACAACAGGCGGGGCATCGCGGAGACTAGGCGCAATCGAAAAGCGCCCCTTTCGTGAAGGTCAAAAAATGGAAAGCCCACGCAAACTTCACCCGTTGGTCGCGACCGCCGCGGTCGGGGTCATCATTGCTAGCTTGGCCGCGACCGCGGCCGTCACGGGGTGGCTGCCCAATGCATCCAGCAGCAGTAGCGCGCGCAGCGATGCCGCGCCCATCACCCAAACCGCGCAGCAACCGGTCATGGATGCCGTCGCGTCGTATGCGCCACGTGTGCGGCAATCGAGCGGTGCAGCCATGCCCGCACCGCCCGTCGGCTACGCGCAACATGGCGCTGGGCCCCGCACCGAGCCACAATATGCACCGCCCCGTGCGGCGGCGTGCGCATCATGTGGCACCGTGGAGTCGGTCGTTCCCGTTCGGCGCGAAGGCCATAGCACAGGACTCGGCGCGGTCGGCGGTGCGGTAGCAGGCGGCGTGATCGGCAATCAGTTCGGCGGCGGCGGTGGACGTACCGCGATGACGCTGCTCGGCGCACTCGGCGGTGGACTGGCCGGCAACTCGGTCGAGAAACATATGCGCAGCGAAACGGACTATCGGGTCCACGTACGGATGCAGAACGGCAAGCTGCGCTACTTCACGTACCGGCAGCCCCCCTCCTTCCAGCCCGGCGAGCGCGTACAAATTGAAAACGGCGCGCTAACGCACGCCGGTTGACACGCTACAGACTGGGGCGCCAGCGACGCAGATAGGGGAGGTGCGCGAGGTTTAGTAGTCGGCGTCTTCGATCCACGCAGTCTGGATCGCCTCGAGAATCTTTTCACTCGAGCGCTCCGGGTCGTCGTCAAAGCCGTCCAGTTCCGTCACCCATCGATGCAGGTCGGTGAAACGCACGTATTGAGGGTCAACGTCGGGATGGGCATCGGTCAGTGCCATCGCGATGTCGTTCGTGTCGGTCCATTTCATCGCTGCCGCCCTCCTTGGACTCAGTGGTTTTCCTTCGCATGATTGATCGAGTATTTTGGAATCTCGATCACCAAATCCGCATTTTGCGGCACCTTGGCCTGACACGACAACCGGGAAGTCGGCTCCAGGCCCCAAGCCTTGTCCAACAGGTCGTCCTCATCCTCCTCGGACGGCGCCAGCGCATCGAATCCTTCGCGCACGATCACGTGGCAAGTGGTGCACGCGCACGACTTCTCGCACGCATGCTCGATCTCGATTCCAGCATCCAGCAACGCATCGCAGACGCTCTTGCCAGGCTCGGCTTCAAGCACCGCTCCCTCGGGACACAATTCGACATGGGGCAAAACAACAATTTGAGGCATGGGAAAACAGTCCTGTAAAGCGACAGTAGCGACAACGATCAGCCAATTTCATCAAGCTTACGGCCAGCGAGCGCGCCACGAATACTCTTGTCCATGCGCCGCGCAGCGAACTCGTCGGTCGCGGCCGCCAGGGCTTTCGTCGCCTCGTCAATGCGGTCCGCGTCATCGCCGTCGACCACGGCGCGCAGCGCGTTCAATTTGGCATCGACGTCGGCACGCTCAGCAGCGTCAAGCAATTCCCCATCGACCGCCAGCGCCGCGTCGGTTGCGTCCACCAGACGCCGCGCGTCAATTTGTGCTTCGCGCAACGCCCTTGCATGCATGTCGCGCTCCGCGCTGCTAAAACTATCCTCGAGCATCCGCGCGATATCGTTGTCACCCAGCCCGTACGACGGCTTGACGACCACTGCGGCCTGCGTGCCCGACTGCATTTCGCGAGCGGACACGGACAACAGCCCGTCCGCATCGACCTGGAAGGTGACGCGGATCCGAGCGGCGCCAGCGGCCATCGGCGGAATGCCGCGCAACTCGAAACGCGCGAGCGAGCGACAGTCGGACACCAATTCACGCTCGCCTTGCACCACGTGAATGGCCATCGCGCTCTGGCCATCCTTGAACGTCGTGAATTCCTGCGCCCGTGCCACAGGAATCGTCGAGTTCCGCGCAATGATCTTCTCCACCAGCCCGCCCATCGTCTCCAATCCGAGCGACAACGGTATCACGTCGAGCAGCAACCAGTCGTCACCCTCGCGCCGGTTGCCGGCCAACACGTCGGCCTGGATCGCGGCGCCCAGTGCGACGACTTGGTCCGGATCCAAGTCGGTCAACGGCGCCTTGCCGAAATACTGTTCGACAGCACGCCGCACGCCACGCATACGCGTCGAGCCGCCCACCAACACGATGCCGTCAAAGTCCTGCGGCCCCGCCTTCGCATCGCGCAACGCCTTGCGCGTGAGCGCCAACGTACGTTCAACCAGCGGCTGGGTCATCGTCGCGAATTCGGCTTCCGTGAGCGTCAGCACGACGCGCCGGCCGCAGGATAACGTGACATCGAGTACGGTCTCATCCTGATCCGACAGCGTTTCCTTCGCGACACGCACCGCATCCAGCAGCGCTCGCACGTCCTGCGGCGGCAGCGTGCCGAGCGCCGCGCGGTTCAGCACATGCCGATACAGCGCCTGATCGAAATCATCGCCGCCCAGCGCCGAATCGCCGCCCGTGGACAGCACCTCAAACACCCCGCGCGTGAGCTTGAGCACCGACAAGTCAAATGTGCCGCCACCCAAGTCATACACCGCGTATAGCCCTTGCGCACCGCTGTCCAACCCATAGGCGATGGCCGCGGCGGTCGGCTCGTTCAACAAGCGCAACACATTCAAGCCGGCAAGCTGAGCAGCATCTTTCGTGGCTTGCCGCTGTGCGTCGTCAAAATACGCGGGAACTGTGATGACGGCTCCGACTATATCGTCACCGAGCGTATCCTCGGCGCGCTGCCGCAATGTCGCGAGAATCTCCGCGGAGACTTCGACCGGACTGCGCACGCCGTCCACGGTCTGCAGCTGGAGCATGCCCGGCGCATCGATGAACGCGTAAGGTGCATTGTCCAGATCCTGCACGTCGGCCTTGCCGCGCCCCATAAAGCGCTTGACCGAGACAATCGTGTTGCGCGGATCCAGCGCCGCGTCTTCCTTCGCCGGATAACCGATTTTGCGTCCACCGCTAGGCAGGTAGCGAACGACGGACGGCAGCAACGCCCGCCCTTCGTCGTCAGGCAGCACCTCCGGGATGCTGTTGCGCACCGCAGCCACCAGCGAGTGGGTTGTCCCAAGGTCGATACCGATGGCGATTCGGCGCTGATGCGGCGCCGGCGCCATGCCAGGTTCGGAGATTTGCAGTAAGGCCATCTTTATCCATGTGGAGTACGGTGCCGGGCGCGTGACGGCCGCGCCTCGCATCGGGCGGCAAGCTTCACGCCGCCTCCAATTTGTCGATCTGTGCGTCGATTTCGTGTGCGACTCGTTCGATAAACATCAACTGGCGCACCGCTTCGGCCGCCGGCTGGTCCGCACCGGAATCGAGCCATTCGCCGAGCCGCACGAGCCGTGCTGATTCCTCGTCCCGCAACTCGCGTAGCAGCGCCTGCAGCGCATCGACCTTGCGCGCCGCAGCCGCATCCTCGGTCCGCTCGCGCCATTCCATTTGCTGCATCAGGAACGCCGGTTCCATCGCGGTATTGTTTTCCGCGCCGACGTCGATGCCACGTAGGTGCAACAGGTAGGTGGCGCGTCGCAGCGGCGACTTCAGTGTCTGATACGCCTCGTTCGCGCGCGTTGCCCATTGCATCGCGATGCGCTTTTGCGCGTCGCCGGCTGAAGCGAAACGATCCGGATGCACCTGAGCCTGCACGGCGCGATAGGCATCATCGAGCGCGCGCGCATCCAATCCGAAACGCTCGGGCAACTGGAACAATTCAAAATGGTTTTGAGTCAGCGAAGGCATGGTCGGAAATCACAACTGGCGCCCTGCTGTTCGGCGGCACCGAGGAAATACGCCAATGGCGCCAAAGGCAGCATGCGACGATTCAGACGCGGAACGACTCGCCGCACCCGCATTCATCCTTCACGTTCGGGTTGTTAAACCGGAACCCCTCGTTCAGCCCCTCGCGAGCGAAATCTAGCTCTGTGCCGTCGATGTACGCCAGGCTCTTCGGATCGACGATGACCTTGATCCCATGGCTCTCGAACACCCTGTCGCCGCAGTCCAGTTCATCGACGTATTCGAGCTTGTACGCCAAACCCGAGCAGCCGGTCGTGCGCACTCCGAGCCGCAACCCGATGCCTTTGCCGCGGCGCGTCAGGTACTTTTGCACGTGCTGTGCTGCTTTTTCCGTCAAAGTGATCGCCATCGTCGTTCGCCGGTCCGGCCGGCCATCATTCATCGGTTCGCCCACTGCCGCGCTTGACCGGCCGGACCGGCCGGTCGCGCGGCTCCCCACGTCAAGCCGCCGCTTCGCCCGCCTGGACAGCAGGTTCGTCGGCCACCGCCACACGCCGCTTCTTGTAATCAGCCACCGCCGCCTTGATCGCGTCTTCCGCCAAAATCGAGCAGTGGATCTTCACCGGTGGCAGCGCCAACTCCTCGGCGATCTGGGTATTCTTGATCGATAGTGCCTGGTCCAGCGTCTTGCCTTTGACCCATTCCGTCACCAACGAACTGGACGCGATCGCGGAGCCGCAGCCATAGGTCTTGAACTTCGCGTCCTCGATGGTCCCATCCGCGCCGACCCGGATTTGCAGCTTCATCACGTCACCGCACGCCGGCGCACCGACCATACCGGTGCCAACCGCGTCATCGTCCTTCGCAAACGACCCGACATTGCGCGGGTTTTCATAGTGGTCCAGAACCTTGTCGCTATAAGCCATTGCAGTACTCCTTGCTGTATCGGTAGAGGTTCACGCCGTCGCGCTCAGTGCGCAGCCCATTGGATCGACGACAGGTCGATCCCTTCCTGATGCATTTCCCACAGCGGCGAAAGCTCGCGCAGCTTCGCGATCTTGTTGTTCAATAACTCGATCACGTAGTCTACTTCCTGCTCGGTCGTGAAGCGTCCCACCGTGAAGCGGATCGAGCTATGCGCCAGCTCGTCGTTACGGCCCAGCGCGCGCAATACGTACGACGGCTCCAGCGACGCGGACGTACAGGCAGAACCAGACGATACCGCGACATCCTTGACCGCCATGATCAGAGACTCGCCTTCAACAAAATTGAAGCTCACGTTCAGGTTGTGCGGCACGCGCGCATGCATGTCGCCGTTCACGTACACCTCGTCGATCCGCAGTAGCCCGTTGAGCAAGCGATCGCGCAGCATCCGCACCCGCTCGTTCTCGGTGGCCATTTCCTCGCGGGCCAGCCGGAACGCCTCGCCCATGCCCACAATCTGATGGGGGGCGAGCGTGCCGGAGCGCATGCCCCGCTCATGGCCGCCGCCGTGCATCTGCGCCTCGATCCGCACGCGCGGCTTGCGCCGCACATACAGCGCACCGATCCCTTTCGGGCCATATGTCTTGTGCGCGGAAAACGACATCAGGTCGACCTTCAACTTCTGTAGGTCGATTTCGACCTTGCCGGTCGCCTGCGCGGCATCGACGTGGAATACAATCCCTTTTTGCCGGCAGATCTCGCCGATCGTCGCAATATCCTGGATCACGCCAATCTCGTTGTTTACATGCATCACCGACACGAGAATGGTGTCCGGTCGCAACGCCGCGCTGAATGCCTCCAGATCGAGCAAGCCATTGTCACGCACGTCCAGGTACGTTACCTCGAAGCCCTGTCGTTCCAGTTCGCGCGTGGTGTCGAGCACGGCCTTGTGCTCGGTCTTCACCGTGACGATGTGCTTGCCCTTACTGCGATAAAAATTCGCCGCGCCCTTCAGCGCCAGGTTGTCCGACTCGGTCGCACCCGACGTCCAGATGATCTCGCGCGGATCGGCATTGACCAACGCGGCCACCTGCTCGCGCGCCTGTTCGACCGCGCGCTCAGCTTCCCAGCCATATGCATGGCTACGCGAGGCCGGGTTACCGAATTGCTCGCGCAGGTACGGGATCATCTTATCCGCCACGCGCGGGTCAATGGGCGTCGTCGCGCTGTAGTCCATGTAAATGGGCAGGTGGAACGGGGGATTTTTCATATGGGGCTCCGCAAGTCTGTGTCTGCTGCCAATACGTGTGTCGCGTCGCCGTCCGCTCAGGACTGCGCGATGTTGAACACGGAATTCGGTCCTTTCGGCCCAACGCGGACCGCGTCCGGCGCTACCGGCTCGCCTCGCCGGTCGAGCCGCACCGGCGCTGCACTCGCGCGCGAGCGCTGTTGCTCGACTAAGTCCTGCAGCGACACGGAATCGAGGTACTCGACCATCTTCTGGTTCAGCGTCGACCACAATTCATGCGTCATGCAATGGCCGTCTGGCTGTTTGGTGCCCTCGCACGTGCCCTTGCCACCGCACTGCGTCGCGTCCAGCGGCTCGTCAACCGCGATAATGATGTCGGCCACGGTCACCTCGTCGGGGCGGCGCGCGAGATGGTAGCCGCCGCCCGGTCCGCGCACCGACTCGACGATCTCGTGCCGGCGCAGCTTGCCAAACAGCTGCTCCAAATAAGACAGCGAGATCCGCTGCCGCTGACTAATACCTGCGAGCGTAACAGGGCCCTTCTCTTGGCGTAACGCCAAGTCGATCATCGCGGTAACGGCGAAGCGACCTTTTGTAGTGAGTCTCATGGTGTGGGGCACCCGTAATTCTCGACAATTTTTATCAAGTATAAATATCCTAGCATTTTAGTCAAGTACCCCTACCGCGGTCAGGGACAGATTAGTGCACCGCTCCATGCGGCAACGTGCGCTGCCGTCGGCTCGCGCGCTGCGTGCCGCTTAGATCGCGTAGCGCTGCCGCAACTGCGCAAGCAAGCCGTCGCAGGCGTCCTCGACTTCATCAAGCACGCGCTCAAAGCCTTCGTGGCCACCGAAATAAGGATCGTCAACGATGTCGGTATCGTAACGGCGCGCGAACTCCATTAGCAGCCGGATCTTATGCCCATGCTCGGACGGGCAGCGGCGGCGCAGCTCGACGACGTTGTCATGATCCATCGCGAGCAGCAGATCGAACCGCGCAAAATCGCCGGCGCTGACCTGCCGAGCACGCAACGCGTCCAATGCGTAACCGCGCGACATCGCGGCGCGGCACGCACGGGGGTCGGGTGCGGCACCTACATGCCAGTCTCCCGTGCCGGCCGAGTCTAAGTGGATCGTGTCAGCCAGCCCGGCCTCGTGTACCTTGGCGCGCATCACCGCTTCGGCGGTGGGGGAACGGCAAATATTGCCAAGGCAGACGAAAAGCAGCGCGACGGTTTTCATGGGTTTGAATGTTCGGAGCGCCGCAATTCTACGCCGGAATCCATGCTCGTGCTGCACGCTTGTACTAATAGGCACGATTGCCACATCGCGCACTGGCCGCCCGGCACACCCGGGCATGGGCTTGCCATCGATAAGCCCGTATGACACAGTGCACGCTAACTCCGCATTGAACCGCGCTTGACTGAGCGGATCGAGCCAGCGCGACGCGCCGGCCGACGCCCCCATTGCAGACCCCATCGTGCCGCCAGCGGCACCACGCCGCGCCCCGCCACCAACCCGATAACTTGTCGTTTTTCATTGCCGCCGGCGTGCGGCAATGCCCAGGGCCGCAACATGAGAGACGACAATGGCAGCTCCGGAGCCAGCCCCATATGGAAGGGCCTGCAAGACGGACACACACACTGGCACTAAGCAGGCGCCGCGGCGTGCGCGAGGCGTGTGAGTTGAACGGCTCAGCCGTGCAGGTCGGCCAGCGGATGCGCGTCGGCGCGCCACGGCGAGCGCAGCATCGCGGCCACATGCTCTTCGCGGACCTCGGCCAGCGTGGCCGGCGCCCAGCGCGGCCGCTTGTCCTTGTCGATCAGGTGCGCCCGCACCCCTTCGCAGAAGTCGCCGTGGTCGATCGCCTGTGTGGCGATCGCCAGTTCCATCCGCAGACATTCAGCCAGCGTCATATGGCGTCCCCGCAGCAACGCCTGCCGCGTCACGTTGAGCATGGTGGGAGAATAGGCGCTCAGCGCATCGAGGGTCGCGCTGAGCCATTCGCGCTCGGCCTCGCGGGGACCGGCCGACAAATGGCCGTGTAGCGACGCAACGATCTGCTCAACCGAGTGGCGAGGATTGAAATGACGCATGGCTAGCGCGCGCCAATCGTCCACGGTACTGCGTACCGGCTTGGAATCGGGGCCGCCGAATGCCTGCTTCAGCGCACGATCGATGTCCGTGGTGTCCGCTTCACACAGTCGCACGTCGAAATCGCGCAACGCATCGGCGTCAACCAGCAGATCGGCCAATCCGAGCCGCTGCGCATCGGCCCCGCTGAGCGTCACGCCGGTCAATCCAACATACAGTTCCAACTCCACCGGCAGCACGGCCAAGAATCGCGTGGCCCCCACATCTGGCACGAAACCGATTCGTGTTTCCGGCATCGCGATCCGGCTACGTTGGGTGGCAATCCGCAGCGAGGCACCCTGTGCCAACCCCATCCCGCCGCCCATCGTAATGCCGTCCATCAGCGCAACCACGGGCTTAGGGAAATAATGCAGCGCGAAATCGAGCCGATATTCGTCAATGAAGAACGCTTGCCACGAGCGCTCGCCGGCGCTCGCCAGCCGGTACAGCGCCCGCACATCGCCCCCTGCGCAAAAACCCTTGTCGCCGGCACCGCACAGCACTAGTGCCAAAATTTGGTCGTCCGTCCGGCATTGCTCGACCCATTGCGCCAGCGTGCGCACCATCGAATGCGACAGCGCGTTCAGCGCATCGGGACGATTCAGCGTCACAACCGCCACCCGATTGATCACCTGATAACTCAAATGTTCGGCTGTCACCGGTGCGGCGGCCGGAACATCTCGCCGCGCTCCGGCGGCGGCCTCAACCACGCCCACTGCGGGCGACCCTATCGTCATAACCCTCCCTCGCATCACGCTGACCAGCACGGCGCGCGTGCTAGACCTGCCGTGCCATCACCATCCGCTGTATCTCGCTTGTTCCTTCATAAAGCTGCATAATGCGCGCATCACGGTAGTGTCGCTCGACGGCATAGCCCTCAAGATAGCCGTATCCGCTATGCACCTGGATCGCGCTGGAGCACACCCGCTCGGCCATCTCCGACGCGTAAAGCTTGGCCTGCGACGCCTCGGACAGGCACGGCTTGCCAGCGGTGCGCAAGCGCGCCGCGTTCAGTTGCGTGGCCATGTCCGCCAGCATCTTGGCACGCTCTGGTGCTCGCGCAGCGGCATCATACCGTTCGCATCTTTCACCATACGAGATACAATCGGGTTTCTACTGCAGCACAGCGGTATCCATGATGAGCGACCTGAACGCAGAAGCCAAGACCTCGATCCAGGTAATCAACCGGATGATGCGGCTGCTCGACGCGCTCGCCGCGCATAGCGATCCTGTCAGCCTCAAGGAACTCGCGCAACGCACCGAGCTTCATCCCTCGACCGCCCATCGAATCCTGAACGACATGGTAACGTGCCGGCTCGTCGATCGTTCGGATCCGGGCACGTACCGCCTGGGCATGCGTCTGCTCGAGTTAGGCAATCTGGTCAAAGCCCGGTTGTCGGTGCGCGACGCCGCGCTCGGCCCAATGCGCGAACTGCACCGGCTCACTGGGCAAACGGTGAACCTATCTGTTAGGCAGGGTGACGAAATCGTCTATATCGAACGCGCCTATTCGGAGCGCTCCGGCATGCAGGTGGTCCGCGCGATCGGTGGCCGCGCGCCGCTGCACCTGACGTCCGTCGGCAAGCTGTTCCTGGCCGCGGACGAAGCATCGCGCGTGCGCGCCTACGCAACGCGCACCGGGCTAGCCGGCCATACGCAGAACAGCATCACGAATCTAGCAAAGCTAGAGCGCGAACTGGCACACGTGCGCCAGCAAGCGTGTGCACGTGACAATGAGGAACTGGAACTAGGCGTGCGATGCATCGCGGCTGGCATCTATGACGACAGCTCGAAACTGGTGGCGGGCCTGTCACTGTCCGCGCCGGCGGACCGCTTGCAAAACGCATGGCTCGCGCAGCTCACCCATACCGCGCTGGAAATTTCACAGGCGCTCGGGTACCAGCCGCCGGCGAACACCGCCACGGCTGCTGCTGCCGCGTGAAATGAACGGTTCCACCGTCCGCCAGGTATCGCCGGCGAACGATAGACCCGCGAACGCGCGCCGGCCCGGCCAACGCCAATGCGCAGATTGACCGCACACCGGCACACGGGTGCAGTTCAGGTGCCAGCGCCGTTGGTCTGTGCGCTCGTCACACGTTGCACTCCGCCAGTGTCCATCCAATTGCGCAACCGTTGTGCATCGGCAAAGCGCGAATACTTGCCAAACGAGTCCAGCAGCACCATGATCACGGGCCGGCCATGGATCGTCGCCTGCATGACCAGGCATTCGCCGGCCTCGTTGATAAAGCCGGTTTTCTGCAACCCGATATCCCACGAAGCGTTGCGCACCAGCGCGTTCGTGCTGTTATAGGCGAGCATGCGCTTGCCGGTGAACACATCGTAGCTGCGGTCAGTGGAGAACTGGCGGATCAGCGGATACCGATATGCCGCATTGACCATCTTCGCGAGGTCGCGCGCGCTGGACACGTTCTGCGAGGTCAGGCCGGTCGCGTTCTGGAAATGGGTTTGGGCCATACCCAATTCGACGGCCTTGCGGTTCATCGCTGCGATGAACCCGGGTCGGCCGCCGGGATAGTAGCGCGACAGCGCCGCGGCGGCGCGATTCTCCGAGGCCATCAGCGCGATGTGCAGCATATCCTCACGCGACAACGTCGAGCCGATCAACAATCGGGAACCGGTGCCCTTCTCGTAGTCGCGGTCCTCGTCGGTCACCGTCAGCCTCTCATTGAGCGGTGCCTTCGAATCCAGCACGACCATCGCGGTCATCAGCTTCGTGATCGACGCGATCGGCACGACTGACGCCGAGTTCTTGTCGTACAGTACCTCACCGGTGTTCTGATCGACCATGAAGCCCACCGTCGAGCGCAACGCCACGCTGCCGTCGGACTGCAGCGTGAACGCGCCTACTGCGGGCCTGGGCTGGTACGCGACCCGGCGCACGGCCGCATGGTGCGTACGGCCCTTCAGCCGCGCCGACACGCGCCGTTTCGACGGCTGCGCGGCGGCCTGCCGCACCACCTTGCTCGAGCGCGCGGCGCGGGCTTGCCGGGTCCTGGACGGGTGCTTCGCAGTCCATGCCTTGCCACCTTTGCCGGCGGTAGCATGGCGCGCACGGGATTCGCGTGCTTCCTTCGCGGCGGTGACGGCATACGCGTTGGCCGGCGCGACCAGCGCAGCCATCAGCATGGCTGAGCCGGCGATGGACAACGCCGTGCCAAAGGCAGCGACACAGATGCCTTTCAACGACGAAAACAAGGTGCTTTTCATTCGTGTTATGACCGGATTTCCGAAAGTGTAGCCAAGCCCGGAATGACTAACCTATTAGGCACTTATCGCCAATACTTCATCCAAGACCTGTCAGGCGTTCAGGGCAGACAATCGAGCCTTGCAGTGTAATTGAAATCAGTAATCAGGCGCGTACGGTAGTTCGCTACACCGTCGCTTAACGGTGCCTACCTCCGACTTAACGGTTTGGTGCCACCGATGTTGAACCAGGTTTGCCTCGAGACAGCACAAAGATGCCTTTCTTGTCGCGCGCCGCGCTACAACAAATCAATGACTCAAACGTTCTCGAAATTGACACACAACGGTGCGTGTACATCTCGACCAGGCGAAGCGCGGTGTGCTGAGACGCTGCGTTGAGCGAGCCGCGCTGGCTGCGGCCCCATCGGCTTACGCCGCTAAACACTTGTTTATTAAGCTGAAGCCTAATTTGTGCACTGCACAAAAAACTTGACACGCGCGCAAACACACCTAAAATGCGTATTCTGCTGCACCGCACAACAGCGCGGCGGCCTTTCTCCCCACCAGCGGCCCCGCCAGGGTCGGATCAGGAGCGCAAGCATGAATCTGTTGACCCCCGAGCAAATCGCTGCCGCCCAGAAGGTGAATTTGGAAACGTGGTTTGGTTTGGCGAACAAAGCGTTCGAAGGCGCCGAAAAACTCGTTGAGCTAAACCTAAAAGCGGCGAAGGCGACACTGGCCGAATCTCAAGAAAACGCGCACCGCATGCTGTCGGTGAAGGATGCGCAGGAGCTGTTGTCGCTGCAAACCAGCCTGGGGCAGCCTGCCGCGGAGAAAGTCCTGTCGTACGGCCATCACCTGTACGAGATCGCGTCGGCCACGCAAGCCGAATTCGTCCGCGTTGCCGAAGCGCAGTACGAGGAACAAAACCGCAACGTGCAGGCGTTGGTCGACAATGTTGCGAAAACCGCGCCGGCTGGCTCGGAAACCGTCGTCTCGGTGTTGAAATCAGCGATCACCGCCGCGAACACAACCTACGAAACGGTGCAAAAGGCCACAAAGCAGGCAGTTGAGATCGCTGAAAGCAACTTCAACGCCGCCGCCACTGCTGCGTCGAAAGCTGCTCAGCAAGCTGCCGCACAGGCATCGCGCACCGCCAAGAAGTAACGGCTACCCGCTCGGCGTCATGGAGCTAGCAGCGCCCAAGGCAACGGTGTGGTGCATGAGCCCATGCCGGTGCAAGGCTGAACAGCACGATGGTATCCGTTCCACGCGCTGGCGCCCTGCACCATGCACTTTTGCCGGTGCGCCAGCAAAGCGCGACTCGATGTCTCACGCAATGCGCCGTTGAATGAGCCGACACCTCGACGAGGCATAGAGCAGGCCATTTGATAAGGCGAAGGCTATCTGAACGCGCCCCAACGGTCTTGCACGTATTCGCGACGAACCGGCACAGCCCGCGTTAACGGCCCATGTTACTTTTTGCGCTGTGGCGGCAGATCGGTGCAGACGCCTTCGTACAATTCCGCGGCCATCCCAACCGACTCCCCGAGCGTCGGGTGCGGATGAATCGTCTTGCCGATATCCGTCGCGTCCGCGCCCATTTCCACGGCCAGGCAAATCTCGCTGATCAGATCGCCCGCATTGAGTCCGACGATACCGCCGCCGATCACGCGATGGGTCTGTTCATCGAACAGCAACTTCGTAAAGCCCTCGTCCCGGCCGTTCGCAATCGCGCGCCCGGAGGCAGCCCACGGAAACACCGCCTTGCCGTACTGGATGCCTTCGGCCTTCAGTTGCGCCTCTGTCTTGCCGGCCCATGCGACCTCGGGGTCGGTGTACGCCACCGAAGGAATCTGCAGCGCATCAAAGTAAGATTTTTCGCCGGCGGCGGCCTGCGCTGCCACATGCCCTTCATGGACCGCCTTGTGAGCGAGCATCGGCTGACCCACGATATCGCCGATCGCATAGATATGCGACACGTTGGTACGCATCTGCTGATCGACCTCGATGAAACCGCGCTCGGTCACTGCAACGCCGGCACGCTCGGCGCCAATGCGCTTGCCGTTCGGACTGCGCCCGACTGCAACGAGCACCAAGTCGTAGCGCTGCGGATCCGTTGGCGCATGCTCGCCTTCGAAACTCACATAGATGCCGTCCGGCTTAGCTTCAGCAGCCGTGGTCTTGGTCTGCAGCATCACGTTTGCAAAGCGCTTTGCGTTGAACTTCTCCCATACTTTGACGAGGTCCCGGTCCGCGCCCTGCATCAAGCCGTCGAGCATCTCAACCACGTCAATGCTCGCGCCGAGCGTTGAATACACGGTGGCCATCTCGAGCCCGATGATCCCGCCACCGATCACTAGCATCCGCTGCGGGATTTGCGGCAGCGCCAACGCGCCAGTGGAATCGATAACGCGTGCGTCGTCAGGTAGAAACGGCAGTTTCACGGCTTGCGAGCCGGCCGCGATAATCGCCTGCTTGAACCGCACGATCTGCTTGCCGCCGTCGGTCCGCACCTCGAGATGATAAGGGTCGACGAATGCCCCAACGCCGGTCACCACCTGCACCTTGCGCGCCTTGGCCATGCCAGCGAGCCCGGTCGTCAGCTTACGCACCACGCCGCTCTTGAACTCGCGCAGCTTACCCAAATCGATCTGCGGCTTGCCGAGCGTGATCCCATGCGCTGCCAGCGCCGCCGCCTCGTCAACGATGGCGGCGGTGTGCAGCAACGCCTTCGACGGAATGCACCCGACGTTCAGGCAGACGCCGCCCAGTGTCGGATAGCGCTCGACGAGCACAGTTTTCAGGCCGAGGTCAGCGGCGCGGAACGCGGCCGAGTACCCGCCTGGGCCGGCACCGAGCACCAACACGTCACATTCGATATCGGCGCTGCCACGATAGGCCGCAACCGGCGCACCGGCTGCAGGCAGCGCTGCCGACGTCGGCAGCGACGCGCTCGCCAGCCGCGCGCCTGACGCGGCCGGCGATGTCGGCACCGACGCCGGGGGCGGGGCGGACGCGGTGGCCGCAGCCGGCGCCTGTGCCGCGGTACGGCCATCATCAGCACGCTCCGCCTGGTCGGCAACCTCCATGATCGCAATCACGGTGCCCTCGGACACGTTATCACCGGCCTTGACCTTGACCTCCTTCACGGTGCCGGCGTAGTCGCTCGGCACCTCCATCGATGCCTTGTCGCTTTCTAGCGTCAACAGCGACTGCTCCTTGTCGATCGTATCACCAGGCTGGACCAGTACCTCGATCACGCTGACGTCCTTGAAATCGCCGATGTCAGGCACTTTCATTTCAACGAGACTCATCCACGTCCCCTTCTTGTTCGCGCAACGGATTGATATCGTCTAATCACAGCATCACGCGGCGGAAATCCGCGAGGATCTGGACCAGATACGCGTTGAAGCGCGCGGCCTGCGCGCCATCGATTACGCGATGGTCGTACGACAGTGACAGCGGCAGCATCAACCGCGGGACAAACTGCTTGCCGTCCCAGACCGGCTTGTAAGCGCTCTTGGATAAGCCGAGGATCGCTACTTCCGGTGCATTGATGATCGGCGTGAAATGCGTGCCGCCGATGCCACCAAGCGACGAAATCGAAATCGAGCCGCCCTGCATCTGGTCTGGCTTCAGCTTGCCTTCACGAGCCAGCCTCGCCAGTTCCGCGGTTTCCTTCGCAATGTCGAGCACACCCTTGTGGTCAGCCTCCTTGAGCACCGGCACGACGAGCCCGTTCGGCGTATCGGCCGCAAAGCCAATGTTGAAATATTGTTTGAACACCAGGTTCTCGCCGTCCAGGCTGGTGTTGAAGGTTGGGAATTTTTTCAACGCAGCGACAACCGCCTTGATCACGAACGCGAGCATTGTCACCTTGATGCCCGCCTTCTCGTTTTCCTTGTTTAGTTGCACGCGCAACATCTCAAGCTCGGTAATATCGGCTTCGTCGTTGTTCGTCACGTGGGGGATCATGACCCAGTTGCGATGCAGGTTCGCCCCAGAGATCTTCTTGATCCTTGACAGCGGCTTGGCCTGCACCGGGCCGAACTTCGCAAAGTCGACCTTCGGCCAGGGCAGCAGGTCCAGTCCCGCGCCGCCCGACGCGGCGGTTGCGCCCGCCGGCACGCCGCGCTGTCCGGTCATCACGCCCTTCACATAGGCGGTCACATCCTCGCGCGTGATCCGGCCCTTCGGGCCCGTGCCCGGCACGCGCGCGACCTCGACACCCAACTCGCGCGCGAACTTGCGCACCGACGGGCTCGCGTGACTGGCGCGGTGTGCGCCGGCAATCGGGATCACCGGCGCCTGCGCAAGCGCAGACGGCTCGCGAGCGCCACTGGCCGGCGTTGACGCAACCGGCAGATCCAAAGGCGGCTTGACCGGCTTGGACGCAG
Organism: Mycetohabitans sp. B3; assembly: GCF_021498065.1. NCBI lineage: Bacteria > Pseudomonadati > Pseudomonadota > Betaproteobacteria > Burkholderiales > Burkholderiaceae > Mycetohabitans > Mycetohabitans sp. B3. The sequence goes on from NZ_JAHLKN010000026.1 coordinate 331,860, forward strand.
TAGCCGGCTGCGCGGCCGGCGCAAGCTGCGCTTGCTCGTAGGCCGCACCACCGATGCTCTCCAGCACGACGATCAGTGTGCCTTCTGAGACCATGTCGCCGACGTTGACTTTCAGCGCCTTCACCGTACCGGCGGCCGGGCTCGGCACGTCCATCGTTGCCTTGTCCGATTCCAGCGTGAGCAGCGACTGCTCCGGTTCGACGACGTCGCCTACCTTCACGTGCACTTCAATCACCGGCACGTCCTTATAGTCACCGATATCGGGAACTTTGACCTCGCGCACGCCGCCGGCCCCATCCGACGCAGCCTGGGGTGAGGACGCAGTGGGCGCGGCCGGCGATACAGGCCGAGCTGAGGACGCAGCCGCAGCGGCCGGCGGCGCGGGTGTGGCAGCGGACGCTGAGCTTGCGGCGGACGCCTGGCCCGCGGCCGGCGCAGCGGCTGCGGCGGATTGCGCCGCACTGTGACCGTTAGACGCCGGCGCACTGCTCGCGCGATCGAGGATCACGATTAGCGACCCTTCGGAGACCGTATCGCCCTGCTTAATCTTGACTTCCTTGACGACACCGGCGCTCGGGCTCGGCACGTCCATCGTCGCCTTGTCCGACTCGAGCGTGACCAGCGATTGCTCCGGCTCGACGGCATCGCCCGGCTTGACCAGCACCTCGATCACCGGCACGTCCTTGTAGTCGCCGATGTCCGGCACCTTCACTTCGATCGCTTCACTCATTGATTTTGTCTCCATCAGCCACGCGTGTGCGACAGCCGGCCACGGCTGTCGCACACGGAGCAGCGCATTCGCGCGATGCGGGAAAATGGCGTTAGACTGTCACCGGATTCGGCTTGGCCGGATCGAGCTGGTATTGCTGCAGCGCTTGCGCCACCCGCTTGCGGTCAATCGTGCCTTCGTCGGCCAACGCGTGCAGCGCGGCCACCGTGACCCAATAGCGGTCGACTTCGAAGAAGTGACGCAGCTGCTCGCGTGTATCAGAACGACCAAAGCCATCGGTGCCAAGCACCACATAGCGACGCGGCACGAATGCGCGGATCTGCTCGGCCAGCGAGCGTACATAGTCAGTCGACGCGATCACCGGCCCCTGCGTGTCCTTCAGCAAGGTCTGCACGTGCGACAGCTTGGGCTCGGCGAGCGGGTTAAGCAGATTCTGGCGCTGTACTGCGTGCCCTTCGCGGGCCAGTTCGATGAAGCTCGGCACGCTCCAAAGGTCGGCGGCCACGCCCCAATCGTTTTTCAGTAACTCGGCTGCGGCAATCACTTCGTTCAGAATCGTGCCAGCGCCGAGCAATTGCACGCGCGGAGCGTCCTTGTCCGCTTCAGCCTTGCGCAATGAATACATGCCCTTGACGATGTGCTGCGCGACATGCTCGCCCTCGGGCATCGCCGGATGCTCGTAGTTTTCGTTCATTACCGTCAGGTAATAGAACACGTCCTGCTGCTCCTGCACCATGCGGCGCAAGCCATCCTGGATGATCACCGCAAGCTCGTAGCCAAATGTCGGATCGTAGCTGACGCAATTGGGGATCGACGACGCCCACAACAGCGAATGCCCGTCCTCATGCTGTAACCCTTCGCCATTGAGCGTTGTGCGTCCCGCGGTGCCGCCGAGCAGGAAGCCGCGCGAGCGCATGTCGCCGGCGGCCCAGGCCAGATCGCCGACGCGCTGGAAGCCAAACATCGAGTAGAAGATGTAGAACGGCACCATGATCTCGTTGTGCGTCGAGTACGATGTCGCCGCCGCGATCCAGTCGCAGATGCCGCCCGCCTCGTTGATGCCTTCCTGCAGGATCTGCCCGGTCGTCGATTCCTTGTAGAACATCAGCTGGTCGGAATCTTCCGGCACGTACTTCTGCCCTTCCTGGTTCCAGATGCCGATCTGGCGGAACAGCCCCTCCATGCCGAACGTGCGCGACTCGTCCGGCACGATCGGCACAATCCGCTTGCCGAGCGCCTTGTCCTTGAGCAGGATGTTCAAGATCCGCACGAACGCCATCGTCGTGGAAATCTCGCGTCCCTCACCGGTGCCCTTGAGCACCGGTTCGAACGCGCAGAGCGGCGGCACGTCCAGGGACGTATCGGCCTTCATCCGTCGCTGCGGTAGATAGCCGCCGAGCGCCAGCCGGTGCTGACGCATGTACTCAAGCTCCTTTGAACCCTCGTCGAACTTCAGATAAGGCACATCGGCGATCTCGTCGTCCGAAATAGGCAGCCGGAACTGGTCACGGAACTTCTTCAGTTGGTCCACCTGCATTTTCTTCTGCTGGTGGGTAATGTTCATCGCCTGCCCGGCCTCGCCCATCCCGTAACCCTTGATGGTCTTCGCCAGAATCACGGTCGGCTGGCCAACATTATGCTGCGCCGCATGAAATGCCGCGTAGATCTTATGCGGATCGTGGCCGCCTCGGTTCAAATTCCAGATGTCATCGTCGGACCAGTCCGCCACCAGCGCCTTGAGTTCCGGCGTGTTGAAGAAATGCTCGCGCACGTAGGCGCCGGACTCCGACTTGTACGTCTGGTATTCGCCATCGACTACTTCCATCATCCGGCGCATCAACGCGCCCGTCTTGTCGCGCGCGAACAGCGAATCCCAGCGGCTGCCCCAGATCACCTTGATCACGTTCCAGCCCGCACCGCGGAATTCGGACTCCAACTCTTGGATAATCTTGCCGTTGCCTCGCACCGGCCCGTCCAGCCGCTGCAGGTTACAGTTGATCACGAACACGAGATTGTCCAGCTTCTCACGTCCGGCCATGCCGATCGCACCGAGCGATTCCGGCTCGTCGGTTTCGCCGTCACCGAGGAAAGCCCAAACCTTGCGCCCGGCGGTCTTCGCAATGCCGCGCGCCTCCAGGTAGCGCATGAAACGCGCCTGGTAGATCGCCATGATCGGGCCTAGGCCCATCGACACCGTCGGGAACTGCCAGAAATCTGGCATCAGCCACGGGTGCGGATACGATGAGATGCCCTTGCCCCCGACCTCCTGCCGGAAGTTGTCCAGTTGTTCCTCGGTTAGTCGGCCTAACAGGAACGCGCGCGAATAAATGCCGGGCGACGAGTGGCCCTGCACGAACACCAGGTCGCCGCCATGTTCGGCGCTCGGCGCGTGCCAGAAATGGTTGTACCCGACGTCATAGAGCGTGGCGGCCGACGCAAACGAGGCAATGTGTCCACCGACGTTCGTGTGCTTGCCGGCGCGCAGCACCATCGCCAGCGCATTCCAGCGCGTGTACGAGCGGATCCGGTGTTCGATGTCCTGATCGCCGGGGTTCTTAGCCTGCGCGGACACGGGGATCGTATTGATGTACGGTGTGTTTGCGGAGAACGGCAGATGCTCGCCATGGACCCGCGCAAATTCGATCTGCTTCTCGATCAGGTAATGTGCGCGCTCAGGGCCTACGGCCGACAGCACGCCATCCAACGCCTCGAGCCATTCGGCGGTTTCTTGCGGGTCGTTGTCTTTTTCGGCGGTGACATACTTCATCACTTCCTCGGGTACGGCGGACATGAGCGTCTCCTGGTCCTGGTATGGGGAACGTGCAGCACAAAGTGACCAGCTACCGCGCGCGGGTCCGCCTGCGGGATCGCGCGGCCGGAAGCGGCATCCTGGCCGGGTGGCCACCGAATTGTAAAGACCCGGTCTGAGCCTGCGCAACAAAATTTTCAAATGACGAGATGATTTCTCGCCATATGAAAAATTGCTGCGATGCAACCCGAAAATCTGGCATCCGTCTGGATTCTATCGCTGCATTGCCGCGAACTGCTCGCTTTGTGCTTTTAACCCTGCGCTACAATCTCCTCTATGTTGACCGAACGGCTCCTCGCTCGTGCAGCGCGGCCCGGGCCGACGCCGCCGCCCAACCGCTGGCACCACGGCCCGTGGTGGTCCAACTCTTACTTGCTCACGCCGCTCGTGTCGATCGTGGTGTTCCTGATCGTAATGAGCCTGATTCTGTGGAGCCTGAACCGGCGCGAGCAACAGCAGCAGGAAGACACGCTGTATCGCAACGTCGCGTGGGCCCAGCAACAGATCCGTCTGTCAATGACGAGCGCGCAGGAACACATTGCCGCCCTCGCGCGCGACATTGCCGCCGGTCATGGTGACGCGCGGACCTTCCAGACAGCCGCCAGCGCTGTGATGCAAAGCCATCCAGAAATCATCTACATGAACTGGCTCGACGGCTCGCAGACGCCGCATTGGGCCAGCACCCCGGAGCCGCACGTCGGCTCTCGGCTGGCCAAGCCAAACAATGCGCAATTGTACGATGCGATCCGCGCTTCGTTCACTGAAGCACGTGCCTCGCGCCGGCAGATCTACTCGGCGCTGCTCTACGACGACTTGCGCAACGGCTACGTAACGCTGCAAACGCCGATCTTCCATGAGCGCGAGTTCCTCGGCACGGTGGCCGCCGTGTTCTCGGTTCAAGGTATGCTCAAGCACGACATTCCGGCCGAGCTGTCCGCGAAGTACAAGATTTCGATCATCGATCCGAGCCACCGCGAGCTGTCCACCACGTCCACCCGCCCGCGGCTGCCGCGCGATGCGTATTACGATCTACCGCTCGATCCGCCGGGCCATAGCCTGGCGGTGCGCGTGTACTCGTATCCGCAACTGACCAATTTCACGAACAACACGCTGGTGTGGCTAGTGGCCGGCCTGTCGTGCTTCGTGTTATGGAGCCTGTGGAGCTTATGGAAGCACACGCGGCAGCGCTTCGAGGCGCAACAGGCGCTGTACGCGGAAGCGTTCTTCCGACGCGCGATGGAAAACTCGGTGCTGATCGGCATGCGCGTGCTCGATATGCAAGGACGCATCACGCACGTGAACCCGGCCTTTTGCCGGATGACCGGCTGGGACGAAAGCGACCTGGTGGGCAAAACCGCTCCGTTCCCGTACTGGCCGCGCGAAGCCTGCCCGGAAATGCACCGGCAGCTCGACATGACGCTGCGCGGCAAAGCACCCTCGTCGGGGTTCGAGTTGCGGGTGCGCCGCAAGGATGGCTCGATCTTTTACGCGCGGCTGTATGTATCGCCGCTGATCGACAGCTCTGGGCGCCAGACCGGCTGGATGTCGTCGATGACCGACATCACCGAGCCCAAGCGCGCGCGCGAGGAGTTGGCCGCCGCCCATGAGCGCTTCACCACCGTACTCGAATCGCTGGACGCAGCAGTCTCGGTGCTGGCGGCAGACCAGGCCGAACTGCTGTTTGCCAACCGCTATTACCGGCATCTATTCGGTATCCGCCCGGACGGACACCTGGAATTGGCAGGCTCCGGCCTTGACACGGCAACCCAGGCGTCGAACGACTCGATCGACCTGGTTGACACCTACGCCGGCCTGCCGGCCGCCGCGCTGACTGAAAGCACGTCGGACGCGTGCGAAATCTACGTACAAAGCATCCAAAAGTGGTTTGAGGTGCGTCGGCAATACATCCAGTGGGTCGACGGCCATCTTGCGCAGATGCAAATCGCCACGGATATCACGCAGCGCAAGCAAGCCCAGGAACTGGCGCAGCAACAGGACGAAAAGCTGCAGTTCACCAGCCGCTTGATGACGATGGGCGAAATGGCTTCGTCACTAGCGCACGAGTTAAACCAACCGCTGGCGGCGATCAACAACTACGCATCGGGCACCGTTGCCCTGGTGAAGTCCGGCCGTGCGTCGCCAGAAAACCTTTTACCGGTGCTCGAGAAAACGTCACAGCAAGCGGTGCGCGCCGGCATGATCATCAAGCGCATCCGCGCATTCGTCAAACGCAGCGAGCCGAAGCGTCAACGCACGAAGATCAGCGACATCATCGCGGATGCGGTCGGCCTGGCCGAGATCGAGACGCGCAAGCGGCGCATCCGCATCGTCACCGACATGCGCGCGCGGCTACCGGTCATCAATGTCGACCCGGTACTGATCGAGCAGGTACTCGTGAACCTGCTGAAAAACGCTGCCGAGGCGATGGCTGATGCCCGTCCCAACGCAATCGATCCCGTGATCCGCGTCGAGGTGCGCATCGTCGCCGATGACCAGTGCGTGCGCATCAGCGTGGTGGACCAGGGACCGGGCGTGGACGAAGCCACCGCCGAGCATCTGTTCGAGCCGTTCTACAGCACCAAGTCGGATGGCATGGGCATGGGGCTGAACATCTGCCGCTCGATTATCGAGTCTCACCGGGGACGTCTGTGGGTCGTCAACAATATTGAGCCCGATGGCCTCGTGACCGGCTGTACCTTTCATTTCACGTTGCCATTTGGCGAAACCGAAGAACCCACGCAGCATGGGTCCGCAGCGGCCGCGCCGCAAACTGTTACGGGAGAACTATGAGCAGCCCAGTCACCACACAACAAGAAACCGTCTTCGTTGTCGACGATGACGAGGCAGTCCGCGACTCGCTACGCTGGCTGCTCGAGGCCAATGGCTACCGTGTCCAGTGCTTCTCCAGCGCCGAACAGTTTCTCGATGCTTACCAGCCATCGCAGCTCGGCTGCCTGATCCTGGACGTGCGCATGTCCGGCATGAGCGGGCTCGAGTTGCAGGAAAAGTTGATTGCCGAGCATGCCATGCTGCCGATCATTTTCGTCACTGGCCACGGCGACGTGCCGATGGCCGTGTCGACGATGAAGAAAGGCGCGATGGATTTCATCGAAAAGCCGTTCGACGAAGCCGAGTTGCGCAAGCTGGTCGAGCGCATGCTCGAGCGTGCCCGCACCGAAAACTCGACCGCGCAGCAGCAGCGGGCGACCGCCGAGCGCCTGTCCAAACTGACCGCGCGCGAGCACCAGGTACTCGAGCGCATCACCGCCGGGCGGCTGAACAAGCAAATTGCTGACGATCTCGGCATCTCGATCAAGACGGTCGAGGCGCACCGCGCGAACATCATGGAAAAGCTCAACGTGAACACGGTGGCCGACCTGCTGCGCCTTGCCTTGTCAAAAAAGCAGTAGGGGCCGCGTCAAACAACGGATGCGCGAACGAAGCCGGTCGCCCAGGGCGGCCAAGCCACTCGCCCGTGGCGGTATAATCAGCCTTTTCGGGCCGTGTGCAGCCCCGTGTGCAGCCGCTTGCCGTGCAAGCGCAGTGTAGCATGCACCGCCCACCGCTTTGCGCTTCGATAAACCGACCCACCACCTGCCATGACAGCCAGAATCATCGACGGCACCCTCCTTTCCAAACAGCTGCGCGCCGAAGTGGCGCAACGTGTGACCGCGCTTACCGCACGCGGTTACCGGCCCGGCTTGGCCGTGGTGCTGATCGGCGACAACGCGGCCAGCCAGGTCTACGTGCGCAACAAGGTCAAGGCGTGCGAGGATAACGGTTTGCATTCGGTCTATGAGCGCTACCCAGCTGAACTCAGCGAAGCCGACCTGCTCGCCCACATCGACGCGCTGAACCGCGATCCACAGATCCATGGGATCCTCGTGCAACTACCGTTGCCGCCGCATATCGATGCGCACAAGGTCATCGAGGCGATCGCACCGGAAAAGGACGTCGATGGCTTTCATGTCGCCAACGCGGGCGCGTTGATGACTGGCAAGCCGCTGTTTCGCCCTTGCACGCCGTACGGCGTGATGAAAATGTTCGAATCGGAGCGCATCCCGCTGGCTGGCGCCAACGCGGTGGTGATCGGCCGCTCGAACATTGTCGGCAAGCCGATGGCGATGCTGCTGGTCGAGGCCGGTGCAACCGTGACGATTTGCAACAGCAAGACGCGTGATCTCGCGGCCCATACGCGCAGCGCGGACATCATCATCGCGGCGACCGGCAAGCGCAATTTGGTGACGGCCGACATGGTCAAGCCCGGTGCGACTGTCATCGACGTCGGCATGAACCGCGACGACGAGGGCAAGCTGTGCGGCGACGTGGATTTCGCCGGCGTTCGCGAGGTTGCCGGCTACATTACGCCGGTACCCGGCGGTGTCGGTCCGATGACGATCACGATGCTGCTGGTCAACACCATCGAAGCGGCCGAGCGCGCGGCCGGGTGACGGTGCGGTTGTGCCGGATTGGGCATAATTGACTGGAAACTGTCGCACGCGTCCCCAGATCATAGTGACAAGTTACGCGCAGCGCTGCAGCTCGGTGCATCGCACCGGGCCGTCACTCTTTCAAGATATGACAGGAACATCATGGGTCAAACCGTTACTCCCAATCCATTGCTCGATTTCACCGACCTGCCCCGCTTTGCATCGATCCAGCCCGAGCATGTCACCCCAGCGCTCGATGTGCTGCTCGAAGCCGCGAACGATGCGGTACGACATGCCAGTGCGCCGCAGACGCCGGCCACCTGGGAAGCGGTGGTCGAACCGGTCGAGGCGGCTACCGAGCCGCTGTCGCGCGCGTGGAGCGTGATTGGCCATCTGAATGCCGTTGCCGACACGCCGGCACTGCGTGCGGCACACGCGCAGAACCTGCCGCGCGTGACCGAATTCTGGTCCAATGTCGGCCAGAACCTTGCGCTGTACGAAAAATACAAGGCTATTGCGGCCAGCAACGCGTATGCGCAGTTGAGCGACGCGCGCAAGAAGATTCTTGACAACGCGTTGCGCGATTTCCGCCTGTCCGGCGCCGAACTGCCCGAGCACAGCAAGCCGCGCTTTGCGCAATTGCAGGAGCAGCAGGCCACGCTGTCCAAGGCGTTCTCCGACCATGTGCTCGACGCGACGAACGCGTACGCGTACTTCGTGACGGACGACGCACAGCTCGCGGGCCTGCCTGCGGACGCGATCGACGCGGCGCGCCACGCCGCCGAAAAAGACGGCAAGCCGGGCTGGAAATTTACGCTGCACTTCCCGTCGTACTTTCCGGTGCTGCAATACGCGGAACACCGCCCAATGCGCGAGGCGATGTACCGCGCATACGCGACCCGCGCGTCGGAACTCGGGCCCGACTACGGCAGCGGCAAGCCACAGTGGGATAACACCGCGAACATGACCGAGCAGCTGAAGCTGCGCGCGGAAGAAGCGTCGATGCTGGGCTACCGAAATTTTGCGCAAGTGTCGCTCGAGCCGAAGATGGCCGACTCCCCGGAGCAGGTCATTGCATTTCTCAATGACCTGGCGCGGCGCGCGCGGCCGTATGCGGAAAAAGACTGGGCACAGCTGCAAACATTTGCGGCCGATGAGCTGGGGCTTGCGCAGCTCGAACCATGGGATGTCACGTACGCGTCCGAAAAGCTGCGGCAAAAGCGCTACGCGTTCTCCGAAAACGAAGTCAAGCAATATTTCCCGGAAGGCACTGTGCTGCAGGGCCTATTTCGTGTCACCGAGGCCTTGTTCGGCGTACTCATCAAGCCGGATACGGCCGAAACCTGGCATCCGGACGTACGGTTTTTCCGCGTCGAAAATCACGACGGCACACTGCTCGCCCAGTTCTATCTAGATCTGTATGCCCGCGAGGGCAAGCGTGGCGGCGCGTGGATGGACGATGCCCGCTCGCGCCACCGACGCGCCGATGGCACACTGCAAACGCCGGCCGCCTATCTGACGTGCAACTTCTCGGCGCCGGTTGGTGGCAAACCAGCCTGCTTCACGCATGATGAAGTTATCACATTGTTCCATGAGTTCGGCCATGGATTGCACCATATGCTGACGCGAATCGATGAGCTGGGGGTGTCCGGCATCAACGGTGTCGAATGGGATGCGGTCGAGTTGCCGTCGCAGTTCATGGAGAACTTCTGCTGGGAGTGGGATGTGCTGACTGGCATGACGTCGCACGTGGACACCGGTGCGCCGCTACCGCGCGAGCTGTTCGATAAGATGCTGGCGGCACGCAACTTCCAAAGCGGGCTCGCGACACTGCGGCAAATCGTCTTCTCAAAGTTCGACATGCTGCTGCACACGACGTATGATCCCGACGGCGAGATGAGCGTCAACGCACTGGCCCGCCAAGTCAACGATAGCTGCCATGTTGTGCCACAAGCACCGTTTTCACGATGGCCAAACACGTTCAGCCACGTGTTCGCGGGCGGCTATGCGGCAGGCTACTACAGCTACAAATGGGCTGAGGTTCTGTCGGCCGACGCCTATGCCGCGTTCGAGGAAGCGGCCAGCATCGGCGGCAGCGTGCTCAATCGCGAAACCGGAGCACGCTACCGCGCGCAGATACTCGAGGTCGGCGGCAGCCGTTCCGCGATGGCGTCATTCAAGGCTTTTCGCGGCCGCGAACCGAGTATCGATGCGCTGCTGCGGCACAATGGCATGACCGCGCAAGCCGACGCGGCCTGACGCAGATGATGCGCGTCACCGACACAGCTTGAAGTCGACCGATGCGGGGCGGCCGGGTAACGCCAGCGTCGCCTGCGCTGCGGGTTGCCGGCTGACCACCTGGCCGCGCCGAATCACCGCGAGCCGTGCAGCCCTCAGGCGGATCGCCTCGATAGGATCGCGTGCGTCGAGCCATACCAGGTCGGCATGGCAGCCGGGCGCAACGCCATATCCTTCGAGGCCCAGGATCCGTGCTGGCGTCTGCGTAATTGCGGTAAAGCAAGCACGGCTTGCATCAACGCCGGTCATCTGGGCGACGTGCAGCGCCATATGGGCGACTTCCAGCATGTCGCCCGAACCGAGCCCATACCACGGGTCCATCACGCAATCGTGACCGAACGCAACATCGATGCCGGCAGCCAGCATCTCCGGCACACGTGTCATGCCACGCCGTTTCGGATAAGTGTCCGCACGCCCCTGCAACGTGATGTTGACTAGCGGGTTGGCAATCACGGCCACGCCGGCTTCGCGGATCAAGGGCAGCAATTTGCTCACGTAGTCGTTGTTCATCGAGTGCATCGACGTCAGATGTGAGCCGGCAACACGACCTTGCAACCCAAGCCGGTGCGTTTCGGCGGCCAGCGTCTCGATATGGCGCGACATCGGGTCGTCCGATTCGTCGCAATGCATATCCAATCGCAAATCTTTTTGCGCCGCAAACTCGCACAATAGTCGAATTGACTCGGCACCATCGGCCATGGTCCGCTCGAAATGCGGGATACCGCCCACGACATCCACGCCTAGCGCGATCGCGCGCTTTAAGTTGTCGAAAGCGCCGGGACTGCGCAACAGGCCATCCTGCGGAAATGCGACTAATTGAAGATCGAGATACGGCGCGACGCGGCGCTTGACTTCGACGAGGGCTTCAACGGCCAGTAGCCTCGGATCGCAAACGTCCACGTGCGAGCGGATCGCCAGCAATCCACGCGCGACGGCCCAATCGCAGTATTGCAGCGCGCGCTCGAGCACTGCGTGTTGCGTGAGTGTCGGCTTCAGTTCACCCCATAGCGTGATACCCTCGAGCAGCGTGCCTGACGCGTTGACCCGTGGCAACCCATACGACAGTGTCGCGTCCATATGAAAATGCGCGTCAACAAACGGTGGCGTGACCAGCTTGCACTGCGCATCGATTTCTTGTGATGCGGTCGCCACCAGCGCCGGCTCTACCGCGACGATACGCGTGCCGCTTATGCCGATATCGATTTGCGTACGCCCGTCGGGCAACGATGCGTTACGGAGAATCAGATCCATCAGAAGCTCCTTCGTGCTAGGGCGTTCCGACGTTGCATGTTGGTCGCATGCTGGGACTAGGCGTGCAAAATTGTCATATCAAGTTGGATATGCCGATCGCGCATTCGCAATCTCCATCAATCAGTGGTACTCGTTTATGCTATTGTGCAGCGACTTTCTCGCCGTACCACACTTCGTCTCGCGCAGGCGGTGCGACGGACACTGCATGTCGCGCTGCAAGATGCGCATGGGATTTAACGCGCCACTTCTCAAGCCGACATAGCGCGAATGACGCATTGCCCTGCTATCGCTTCTCCCCGAGCACGAATAGTACGCGGTGATTTTAAAACTTACTGTTATCGTCCCAGACATGCCTTGTAGAAGGACAGCTCGGGAGGGCCGCACGTGGCGAGGACCGACAGTTTACCGAATCGAGCTTCGCTTCAGAAACGAACCCCCTGCTTCAGCCTTGCGGCAAGTAAACGGAAAGGTCTGCCGCGGAAAGGTACGCAGCACGTTGACACCCCCTAGCGGATTGCATCAAGCGCGCGGACGGCCGTATCCACTTCCTTCTCAAGCAGGAATTGGTATAGTCACACCGATCCGCCCGCGCGGCTCGCGTATAATGGATACGATAATCAACCATTATTTATTGGCGTAACCGCATGTATGGTCAATGCGCTCGGTCGTCGGACGCTGTAACCTTGGCCGCAATGCAAGCTCTAACCAAACAGTAAATCCCTGATAACCCCACCAGCACGTAAATAATACGAGCCACAACCGATCCAACGCCGAACATCACCGCGACGAGATCAAACTGAAACAGTCCGACCAGTCCCCAGTTAATAGCACCAATGATGACAAACGCGCCGACAATCCAGTCGAGTAGGTTGGAACGTGCGCCACAAGCGGTCACAATAGTCATAGCAATCTCCTAAAAAATGTAACGATACGGGGTGAACTAACTGCCTGCGATTACCGCAAACAGCGTGCCTGCACGGGTTCCTATAGTCGAATGGCTGTGGCGCAGCACCAAGTATGAGCAAGTCTATTTGAAAACGTACGAGTCGGTCTCAGCCTGGTTGTTGACGGCGGATTTGTCACAGCGATTTTGCAGCAGCGCATCCAGTTGCTACGCTCATCGGCGGCGCGCCACAGTGCATACGGCCTGCCCACCGGATGGGTTACAATAGCGGCGCACTAACTCATACGTCACCTTCACATCGCGCTTAAGCAGTAGTCTTTTACGGTATCCTCGGTGCCCTGCCTCGTATCCCTTCTAAAAGTTCATGCCTAATCCGTGGCATAACGCCTTTTCTACCAGCTGCGTCTTCGTGAATGACGTATCCATTTTTAGCACACTCAATCAACTCTTTTGCAAAAACACTGCTTCGATGTTGCCAGTTTCCCGCTGCATTGCTCAACATTTCTTTATATTGGTTGATGTTTTCTTCAGTCGGATTTTGAGCGGCATTGTTATGTGCAGCGACAAGATGGTCAGGCACGTCCGTTAATAAGCGGAACATATGGCCTCTATCAAACGCTCCCTGTATCCAACCTTGATTGATTGATCCAGACCAATCTGAGAACGGGTTGATATTAAGGAATTCGCCTTCCGTTGGCTCTCGACTTGCTGACCTATTCCGATTTAGCCAGTTATTTACACCGCTTATCCTATCCCCTCCGTTCTCGCCCCCCAAGCGTCCCAATACGCGCACCGGCACATGTTGCCGTCGATCACTCGTTACTCACTCCTCAATAGCGGCAGCGCGCTTGTCGATTTCGCGCATCGCCGGGCTTGGACGAGCGGTTGCGCCGAAACGCGACGCAACGGTGTTGAGTATTGCTTGTAGCTCACCGTAATACCGCTGCATCCGCGCAAACGAACTGAGTTCTCCCTCATGCTCATGTAAAATTCTTGCAACTTTAGCTCTTTGTTGCGCTTTTACTTTCATCGCTCGCGTTCTCATTGCCAACCTCCATTGTTTCCGTGGTCAGTGATCATCACGCGCCCATAGCAGGACTAGCCTCATAGGCTAACGCTTTCATAATTCACCAGCCTTGTCAATGCTGTAATTCGCGTCTTGCCTTAAGCGTACAAGAGGACTTATTGGTCCAAGGGCCACGTAATTTTTCTGGAATCACTGACATCGGCAAACGCGTTTATTTTTGCGTGTCGAACACATTGGCCCAACCATAGCAGGGCCGCCATCACCGTAAGTGCTCCACCAATCCGGGTAGCAAGTTGCATAAACGGCATCAGTGGCAGACGTTGGCCGCGGTGACCAACGCCCAACGAGAAAACCGGTTGCCATCAGTACCAGCACCGTGACAAGTGCTGTGGCAAGGCGCACGTACCCGCTCCTGCGCCATTTGCACAAGCCGGGGGCCGAAGCACGGCATCGTGATCCTATGCCCAGAGCGTTACGATGACTGGCTCACGCGCCGAAAGCCAAAGTTGCCCAGACTTTCTTAAGTCTGCTGCCGCCTGACGAATTTGTCGCAGAACCAGCATCGTTGCCACGCAAGAGCCGCGAGGGCCACACAGCGGACTAAAGCCGGACTAACGCTATCATAAGCGGCACCATCGTTTTCTCTACCACCTCCAAGGTGGGTAGCTAGATGGGTAGCCAGATAGCCCACTACCATTGAAACATAGCCGCAAAGCCGATCCTGTCGCGGCACTCACTCAAACATGAAAATCGCCACGTGGAACATCAATTCATTAAAAGTCCGCTTGCAACACGTCATCGACTGGCTCGCCATGAGCCGTGTCGACGTATTGTGCTTGCAGGAACTGAAGCTGCCCGACGACAAGTATCCGCGCGCGGCACTTGAAGCGGCCGGCTACCGCAGCTGGTTTTCCGGACAAAAAACCTATAACGGCGTCGCAATCCTCGTACGCGACGGTTTGCCGGTCGACGAAGCGGTCGTCATACGGAACATTCCCGGCTTTGACGACCTGCAGCAACGCTTGATTGCCGCGACCATCGACGGCGTGCGCGTGGTCAGCGCTTACTTTCCCAATGGGCAGGCGCCGGGCTCCGACAAATTCGCGTACAAGCTGTCATGGCTGGCCGCGCTGCGTGAATGGGTCGCCGCCGAAATGCGTGCACACCCGCAGTTCGCGCTAATGGGCGATTATAATATCGCGCCGGAAGATCGCGACGTGCACGACCCACAAGCGTGGGAAGGACAGAACCTCGTGTCACCCGCGGAGCGCCATGCCTTCCGGTCGCTCGTCGAACTCGGGCTCGTCGATGCCTTTCGCTGCTTCGAGCAGCCTGACAAGTCGTTCTCGTGGTGGGACTACCGGATGCTGGCCTTTCGCCGCAACGCAGGATTACGCATCGATCACATCCTGCTGTCACCGTCGCTCGCGCAGTGCTGCAGCGCGTGCGAGATCGACAAGACTCCGCGTCGCTGGGACCAGCCATCGGACCATGCGCCGGTAATCGCGACGCTGGAGCGCTAAGCGGGCAGCGCCCCGATCGCGCCGTCATGATTCCAGTTGCAGCTCCTGGATCTTGCGGGTGATCGTATTGCGTCCGATGCCAAGCCGCTCGGCGGCTTCGACCTTGCGGCCGCGCGTGAAATCTAGCGCCTCGCGGATCACCGCGGCTTCGAAGCGGCGCGCCAGCCCGTCCATCACCTCGGGCGAGTTCTCGCGCAGCAGTCGCGCCACTTCGGTGCGCAAGCCGACCTCCCATGCACTGATCTGGGGCAATACCGGCGTGCACGCGCCACTGCCAGGACCGGCCAGCGGCGTCACGCCGCTGCGCGCCAGTGCTGCGGCACGGGCATCGCCGAACGGGGACGCCGCTGCTGCGCCGGCGGCGCCGACAGCCTTGCCGATCAGCAGCCCTTCATTGGCCACGGCGTGCGTCGACGATTGTCGCTCTGTGACCAGTTCCGGTGGCAAATCCTTGATCTCGATGGTCTGCGCGGGCGGCATCACGGTCAGCCAGTTGCACAGATTCTCCAGTTGGCGCACGTTGCCAGGAAACGGCAGCGACGCCAGGTACGCCAGCGTTGCATCGGTGACGCGCTTGGGCTCGACACCCAGCTCGCGCGCGCTCTTTTGCAGGAAATGTCGCGTGAGCAGCAAAATGTCCTCGCTGCGTTCCCGCAACGGCGGCAGCCGCAGCCGGATCACGTTGAGCCGGTGATAGAGATCCTCACGAAACAATCTCTGCCGCACCCGCGTGTCCAGATTCTGATGCGTCGCCGCGATCACCCGCACGTTCGCCCGCAAAGGACTGTGGCCGCCGACGCGGTAGAACTGCCCGTCCGAGAGCACACGCAACAGTCGCGTCTGCAGATCGAACGGCATATCCCCGATTTCGTCCAAGAACAGTGTGCCGTTCTCGGCTTGCTCGAAGCGGCCCTGCCGCATCGCCTGCGCGCCAGTAAACGCCCCACGCTCGTGCCCGAATAGCTCTGATTCAAGCAGATCTTTGGGAATCGCCGCCATGTTCAATGCGATGAACGGTCCATTAGCGCGCGGGCTGTGCCGATGCAGCGCACGAGCCACCAGTTCCTTGCCGGTCCCGGACTCGCCAGTAATCAGCACCGTCGCCACGGAATGGGACAACCGGCCGATCGCGCGGAACAGGTCCTGCATCGCCGGGGCCTGCCCGAGCATCTCCGGTGCCTCGGCGAGCCGGTCATCGTAGCCTTGTTCGCCGCGCATGCTCTCATCAACGGCGCGGCGGATCAACTCGACCGCCTTATCGACGTCGAACGGCTTGGCCAGATACTCGAACGCCCCGCCCTGGAAGGCTGCGACGGCGCTGTCCAAGTCCGAGAATGCTGTCATGATGATCACCGGCACCTCCGGCCACTGCTCGCGCACCGCATTGAGCAGTTCGAGCCCCGAACCGCCCGGCATTCGGATATCCGATACCAGCACTTGTGGCTGGTCCTGCGCAAATGCGGCCAGCGCGTCGCGCACGCTGGTAAAGCTACGGGTGGCGAAGTTCTCGCGCGCCAGTGCCTTCTCGAGCACCCAGCGTATCGACTGATCGTCGTCAACTATCCAAATTGGCTTCATAAATTTATTGGGCGTTTTTCTTCAATATCTGCGTGCGCGCACCTGTCGCCTGCGCGCCGATCATCGAGTCAGCGGCAATAGGATCTGAAATTCGGTATGACCGGGACGGCTTTCCACTTCGATCAACCCTTCGTGCTGCTGCACAAAGGTCTGCGCAAGCGTGAGCCCGAGCCCGCTGCCCTCTTCCCGTCCCGACACCAGCGGATAGAAGATTCGGTCACGGATCTCCTCCGGTATGCCGGAGCCATTGTCGATTACACGCAAGTCCAATGCCAGCTTGCACAACCGCTTGGCGATCGTCACCTTGCGCGCGATGCGCGTACGCAACTCGATATGCGCGTCACCTTGCGAGATGCGCTCCTTGAGCGCCTGCGTCGCATTGCGCACGATATTCAGCAACGTCTGGATCAGTTGCTCCTTGTCGCCGCGAAACTCCGGCACGCTCACATCATAGTCGCGCTCGATCGTCAGCCCTCGGGGAAACTCGGCCAGGATCACTGTGCGTACCCGTTCGCAGACCTCGTGGATGTTCACGTCGCCGACGATGTGTGGATGGCGGTGCGGTTCGAGCAGCCGGTCTACCAGCGTCTGCAACCGGTCGGCCTCCTTGATGATGACCTGCGTGTATTCGTGCAGGTCGTAGCGCACCTCGCGCTCGCCCAACTCGAACTCAAGCAACTGCGCCGCGCCGCGAATGCCGCCAAGCGGATTCTTGATCTCGTGCGCCAGATTGCGAATCAACTGCTTGTTGACCGACGTCAGGTCATGGATGCGCTCCTCTCGATCGCTGCGCAATTGCTGGTCGTTGGCGAACAGCTCTAGCAATACGTAATCCGATGCTGCCTCGAGGTAGCCCACGATCACGTGCACACGCAACGGCTCGCGCAGCTGGCGCTCCAGTGTGGCATCCAGGTGCGTCGCCTGGAACCGGTTGTCGGCAATCGCTGCGATGGTCGTCACCAACTCGTCGCCATTGGAGAACAGATCCGGCCACGTGGTGTGCTCCAGTTGCCGGCGCGACATCTCGAGCATCGACTCGGCCGATGGATTCGCATACGCCACGCGCAGTGTCCGCTTGTCCAGCACCAGCACGACCGTCGGCAGCGCATCGAGCCCGGGCAGTAGCCCAGAGCAGCACAGCGCTGAATCGTCCAGCGTATCGGATTGGTTTTGTTTCAATTTGGTTAGGTTCTTCAATACCATCGGGCCGGTCCAACCGAGTAGGGTTATCCCCGTCGCTGTCTCACACCACCGTACGTGCAGTTCCGCATACGGCGGCTCGTGAATAACGCTGGAGGCACTGTTGGGTAGCCGTCAGTTCTTTTACCCGCGCCGTCAGCCGTTTGACGCTGTCGGGCGCAACACGCAGCCGCGCCTGACGATGCATTGTCGAACACGCGCCGCGGCACGCCGTCACGCCTAATAGTGGTAACGCCAGGAGAGGATGCTGAGCTAGACATCGTCCGCCTCGTACACCAGGCAATGAGTGTCGTCGATGCGGCAGGACCCAAAGCCCGAAAGGTTCACCTTCAGCGGTTCGGGCTTGCCGATGCCGTTGAAAGGCGTGCACTGTGCCTCGCGAATGAGCTGGTTGATGCGCTTGAAGGCTTGGCGATCTTGCCCCTGCCAGTAGATGTAATCGTCCCATATATCGAGCGTAAAAAGCACGCGGCGCACGCTCATTCAGCGTCTTCGACCAGTTTGCATTCTTTTGCCATGCCCTTACGCCACTGTGCAATCGAACGCTCGAGGTAAGCGACGTTGGCTGGCGAACGCAACAGATAAACCGTCTCCATCATGCTGTCGTCATAGTCCTGCGACATAATAACGGCGTTTGGCGCGTCGCGGCGCGTGATGAGTGAAGCCCCGGGCCAACGTCCAGCCAACTCGGACAAACAGCTTTGCCTACGTCGTACCCTGCTTGCTAACGAGCAGGGTACGACGCTCATGGAAACGCTCAATCACCTATTCGAACGCCGCTCCTTCAAACCCATTCGGACTTCCGACATGGATTATGCCGCGCGACTGCCGGAGCGCTGAAATGGGGATAACCGTGGCCCACTCGACGATTGGGTTCAGAGGTGTCCAGCGCCGAGTAACAGGTTATCCATGCGTCAACGAACAATACCCAGTTATTTATAAGGCTTTATGAACAGTTGGGCGAGCAGCGACAATCCGAGCTTAGGCCTCTTCTTAAAGGTGATGACGGCACTCGTCTTGCATCGCGCCAATTGAAAACACCCGCAGGTGATTTGTTGCATTTCTGCGCCGCGCCGCCGGCGAAAACCATAAACTACTCATTTTTAATCCAGTGGTCGGCTCGGCCGTCGGCGCATTAAGGTACAATAGAGGATCTTGTGGGGCCGCCGGTCGTCGTAAAGAACAGCTGGCATTATTTATGCGCATACGCAGGGTAAGAAGGCCAAAAAGCAAAGCGGTATTTGATCATCGAACGTGATAACTATCGTGGCCCAAGCGGTTAGTCTGCAATCAGCCTTTTACATAGAGGCCATGCCAGCGCTTCGTCAGTCTGAGACGTTGGCACAGGCATACAAGTGAGTTGAACCAGTTCGCATCCGTCCAGGATATTTTTAACTTAACATAGGGAATGAACATGTCCACATACCAAGAGTTGCGCGCTCAAATTGAAAAGCTTGAAGCGGAAGCAGAAGCCTTACGGGCGCAGGAATTGGAAACGGTGGTTGCACAGATGCGTGAGAAGATCACCGAATTGGGGATCACGGCCGAAGATTTATTTGGACGTAGGCGTCAAGCTCGCGGCGCTGCACGCGCGACGCAGCCGGAGCCGAAATACCAAAATCCCAAAACGGGTGAGACCTGGAGCGGTAGAGGTCGGGCACCGTCATGGATTGGAAAGAATCGCGAGCGCTTTTTGATCCAAAAATAAGGCGGAACGGCATGTTGGTGAAGGAGGCGAATATGCCACTGTGTGCCGCATTATCTTTTGTTGCACCGGCAAATTAGTGCCAAAAAACAAGTGCGTGGGAGCATCGGCTTAGCAAGGCGGTGGATCAATTCGCCAAACGTGCCCGCTTCGCAGATGGCTCCGGCGTCAGCCGCATCGTGCTTGTTCGTCTTCACGTATGGTTTCACGAATTGGGGAGCCATCAGCTTGACGGTGTGCCCAAGCGCCTGGAGCTTGCGAGTCCAATAGTGGGCGCGGGCGGTAACGCGCAATGGGCGCACCGCACCGCCTACCGGACAGCGCGCCCCATCGCTCAGAGTGAGTAGTACATCTCGAACTCGATCGGGTGCGTGGTTTGACGGAAGCGTTGCAGCTCCTGCGTCTTGAGTTCGATGTACGCATCCAGCATCGAATCCGTGAACACGCCGCCGCGCGTGAGGAACTCGCGATCGGCATCGAGCGCGTCCAGCGCCGTGTCCAAATTCTCGCAGACGGTCGGGATCTTTGCGTCCTCTTCCGGCGGTAGATCGTACAGGTTCTTGTCCGCGGCCTCGCCCGGGTGGATCTTGTTTTGCACGCCATCCAGACCGGCCATCAGCAGCGCCGAGAAGCACAGATACGGGTTGGCCATCGGATCCGGGAAACGCGTCTCGATCCGGCGCGCCTTCGGGTTCGACACGTGTGGAATCCGGATCGACGCGGAACGGTTACGCGCCGAATAGGCGAGCTTGACAGGCGCTTCGAAGTGCGGCACCAGCCGCTTATACGAGTTCGTGGTCGGGTTCGTGATCGCGTTCAACGCACGGGCGTGCCTAATGATGCCACCGATGTAAAACAGCGCGAACTCGGACAGGCCCGCATAGCCGTTGCCTGCGAACAGGTTTTGACCATCCTTCCAGATCGATTGGTGCACGTGCATGCCGGAACCGTTGTCGCCCACTACCGGCTTAGGCATGAACGTCGCACTCTTGCCGTACGTATGGGCCACGTTCTGCACGACGTACTTTAAAATCTGCGTCCAGTCAGCGCGTTGCACTAGTGTCGAGAATTTCGTGCCGATTTCGTTCTGGCCGGAACCGGCGACCTCGTGGTGATGCACTTCGACCGGCACGCCCAGTTGCTCGAGCAACAGGCACATCTCCGAGCGCATGTCCTGAAACGAATCGACCGGGGCAACCGGGAAATAGCCGCCCTTGACGCCCGGACGGTGACCGCTGTTGCCGTGTTCGAACTCCCTGCCCGACGACCAGGCGGCCTCTTCGGAACCAATCTTGACGAAGCAGCCCGACATATCGATGTTCCACTGCACCGAATCAAAAATGAAGAACTCGGGCTCCGGGCCAAAAAACGCGGTGTCCCCCAAGCCCGTGCTCTTCAGGTACGCCTCGGCGCGCTTGGCGAGCGAACGCGGGTCGCGCTCATAGCCTTTGCCGTCCGATGGCTCGATCACGTCGCAGGTGAGGACCAACGTCGGTTCCTCGTAGAACGGGTCGATATACGCAGTGTTCGGATCCGGCAGCAGCAGCATATCCGACGTTTCGATTCCCTTCCAGCCGGCAATTGAGGAACCATCGAACGCGTGGCCGGCTTCAAACTTGTCCTCGTCGAACGCCGACACCGGCACCGTCACGTGTTGCTCTTTGCCGCGGGTGTCGGTGAAACGAAAATCGACGAACTTGACGTCCTCGTCCTCGACGAGTTTGGTGACGTCGGCCACGGTTTTAGTCATTCCTTTCTCCTGGTGAACAATGGGGACGATATCGCCCCCCGATTCCGGCCTCCCGGTCATGCAACGGGATCGGGCCTGATTAGAGCACACTTCATGCCAATTTATAACGCAAGGACACTGGACACGCCCAATTACGGTGCTTACGCACTACCGCGACCTACGATCAGCGTATCGCCCGCCCTCGTCGCAGCGCATCGCGCACAAATTTGGTGCAATTTCGATGAGTAGCGACGAACATGCCCCTATTAGGGGCAAAATGACGATAACACACCAACGTCGCGCACCCTGTCGCTGCCTAGGCGGGTCATTCTACGACGACGCTAAAATAAAGGTATTGCACTTTGGACACCGTGATGACTTCCCAGGACGCAATTTACGCAGCAGCCGAGCAGCGTCGCGCGCAACACCAGTTGCAGTATGCCGGCGCGCTGGCGCCAGGCGAGGCATTCGAGCTGTTAGCGCTGGAGCCGGGGGCCCGGTTGATTGACATACGCACTCGCGCGGAACTGGACTGGGTCGGCCGCCCGGTCGTCGGGAACGGCCAGTACATACACATCGAGTGGACGCGATACCCAGGCGGCGTCCCCAACACCGAGTTCGTCGAGCAGCTATCCCAAGTCGCGATGCCGCATACGCCGATCCTGCTGCTATGCCGCAGCGCCGCGCGCTCGAAGCTGGCTGCAGTGGCAGCGGCGAACGCAGGCTTCATGCGCGCCTACGATATTCTGGAAGGTTTTGAGGGCGACAAAGACGCTCAAGGACACCGCAAAACGGTCGGCGGCTGGTGTTTCCGCGGCTTGCCCTGGGTGGGCGCCTAGGCTCGAGGACACCGCGCCATGGCGCGTCAACCAGCACCGTGGCCGCGCCGCCCACACCGCAGTACCCAAGTCGGGTATCTTCCTAACTTAGGCTGGCTGAGTCAAAGCTGGCTAAGCCAAGCCAATTCCCCTGAGAGCAGGCGCCCAGCCACTGCGTTCGCGCCCATCGCCCCGGCGCGACCTCGGATGCGGCAGCCCAACATGCCGCCTCGCTGCAACGCCGCACGCCCGTCGCGGTTGCCGCAGGCGACGACGGGTGTGGTGTAACGTTCCGAAAAAAAGGGCACTGGACTGACACGGTTGACGCACGTAGGATTTCGTGCAGTTTCAAATTCTTGACATGATACGGTCAGCAAGCGCTGCACAATACAGCCTGCTGCCTGGGCACACGCGTACAGCTCGCTCACTCAACCGCACGATGATGTACTGATAAACCAGGCACGGACCACGTCGGCTCGTCGTCGCAGCCCTTCCCCGCCATCACATCCCAACGATTTGCTCGACCATGCAGAAAGACGAACAACAACAAGCTCGATCATCCGATGCGCCGCGCGCCGTGGCGCGCCGCACCCGCACGCGCGCGTTGCAACTGGCTACGGGGCTCGTCGCGGTCGTCGTCGTGCTGCTTTGGTGGCATCCGTGGCAACGTGATGCCATGCGCGGCACGCCAGGCGCCCACGCCAGCGGCGCAGCCACGGGCAGTGCCGGCAGGCCGCCTGGCGCGCAGCGCGGCGGCGGCGCGTTCGCGAACATGCCACAGCCGGTCAAAGTCGCGACCGTAGTCCATGGCCAGATGCCGATCGTGATCAATGCGCTGGGCACCGTGACACCGCTCGCGACGGTGACCGTGCGCACGCAGTTGAACGGCACGCTGATGTCGGTTAATTTCCAGGAAGGCCAACTCGTCAAGCGCGGCGATGTACTAGCACAAATCGATCCACGCCCCTACGAGATTTCACTGCGCAACGCCGAAGGGCAACTGGCGAAGGACCAAGCGCTGCTACGACAGGCGGTGTCGGACCTGAACGCGTACCAGGCGTTGCTCAAGCAGGATTCGATCTCGCGCCAGCAGGTCAACACGCAGGCCTCGCTCGTCGAGCAGTACCGCGGCCAAGTGAAGTCGGACCAGGCGACGATCGATACGTACAAGCTGGACCTGACCTACGCGCGGATTACCGCACCGGTGACAGGCCGAGTAGGACTGCGTCAGGTGGATCCGGGCAACTACGTGACCACCAGCGATACAAACGGCATTGTCGTGATCACGCAGATGCAGCCCATGAGCGTCGTGTTCACCACGTCCGAGGACAACCTACAAGCCATTCTTAAGCAATGGACCGCGGGTGCCAAGATGTCCGCGACCGTCTACGACCGCACCAACAGCCGGCCGTTGGAAACCGGCGAGTTGCACACCATCGACAACCAGATCGATACGACCACCGGCACCGTGAAACTGCGCGCGGTATTCCAGAACGCGAGGCAGGCATTGTTCCCGAATCAGTTCGTCAACGTGCGGCTACTCGTCGACACGATCCGCAACGCGACCCTCGTACCGACTTCCGCGGTACTCAATGGCTCGATGGGAACATTTGTCTACGTGGTCAAAGCCGACAACACCGTCACCGTGCGCCCAGTGAAAACGGGTGCGGTCGATGGCGAGCGCACCAGCATCGTCTCCGGCCTGGCGGTGGGAGAGCGTGTCGTCATCGAGGGCTCAGACCGGTTACGGGAAGGCGCCAAAATCACGATTCCGGCCGCGACCGCCAGTGGCAGCTCGGCCGCGTCGGCAGGCCAAGCGGCGCGTGACGCACGTCACGCGTCGGCCGTGCACGGCCACACGCGCTAACCGCAGCCTTGATTCCGGCTGGGGTCTGCCCCGGCGCCGCGCTCCCGGACTATTCGACGCATGAATCCATCTCGCCTCTTTATTCTCCGCCCGGTCGGCACAGCACTGCTGATGGCCGCCATCATGTTGGTCGGCCTCGTGTCGCTGCGGTTTCTGCCGCTATCCGCGCTGCCGGAAGTCGACTATCCAACGATTCAAGTGCAGACCTTCTATCCGGGTGCCAGCCCCGAGGTAATGACCTCGTCGGTGACCGCGCCGCTGGAGCGCCAGTTCGGTCAGATGCCGGGGCTAAACCAGATGTCGTCGCAAAGCTCGGCGGGCGCATCGGTGATCACACTGCAGTTTTCGCTGGACTTGCCGTTGGACATCGCGGAGCAGGAAGTGCAAGCGGCCATCAACGCAGCAGGCAACCTGCTGCCGTCCGACCTGCCAGCGCCGCCGATCTACGCCAAGGTCAATCCAGCCGACGCCCCCATTCTCACGCTGGCGATCACCTCCGAGACGCTACCGTTGACCGACGTGCAGGACCTGGTCGATACCCGGCTCGCGCAGAAAATCTCGCAAGTGGGCGGCGTGGGGCTGGTGAGCCTGAGCAGTGGACAGCGGCCCGCGATCCGCATCCAAGCCAATCCGCGCGCGCTCGCAGCGTACGGCCTGAACCTGGACGATCTGCGCACCACGATTTCGAACCTGAACGTCAACACGCCAAAAGGCAATTTTGATGGTCCGACGCGGGCATACACAATTAATGCGAACGACCAGTTGACCGATACCAATGCGTATCACAGTGCGGTAATCGCCTATAAGAACGGCCGCCCGGTGAAGCTAACCGACGTCGCACAGATCGTCTCCGGCCCGGAAAACACGAAGCTGGGCGCGTGGGTCGATACCGAACCGGCGATCATCCTCAATGTGCAGCGGCAGCCGGGCGCCAACGTCATCCAGGTAGTTGACAACATCAAGGCGCTGCTGCCGCAGTTGCAGCAAAGCCTGCCCGCTTCGGTCGAGACCCGCGTGTTGACCGATCGCACCACGACGATCCGCGCGTCGGTGCGCGACGTGCAGTTCGAGCTGGCAGCGGCGGTCGTGCTGGTGGTGCTGGTGATATACCTATTCCTCGGCAGTTGGCAGGCGACCGTGATTCCCAGCCTGTCCGTGCCGCTGTCGCTGATTGGCACGCTGACGGTGATGTACCTGTACGGATTTTCGCTGAACAATCTGTCCTTGATGGCGCTGACCATCGCCACCGGCTTCGTCGTCGACGACGCGATCGTGATGATCGAGAACATTGCGCGCTATGTCGAGGACGGCGACACGCCGTTGCAAGCCGCGCTCAAGGGCTCCAAGCAAATCGGTTTCACCATCATCTCGCTGACTGTGTCGTTGATCGCGGTGCTGATCCCGCTGCTGTTCATGAGTGACGTCGTCGGCCGGCTGTTCCACGAGTTTGCGATCACACTTGCCGTGACGATCGTGTTCTCGGCGGTGGTATCGCTCACGCTCGTGCCGATGATGTGCGCCAAGCTGCTCCGACACAGTCCGCCGAAGGAAAGCGGCCGCTTCGAGGCCAGGGCCCGTGCGTTCTTCGACGCGGTGATCGCCGCCTACGGAAAAATGCTCTCGCGGGTGCTCGAGCACCAGCCGCTCACGCTGCTCGTCGCGCTGCTCACGCTAGTGCTCACGATTGTGCTTTACATCGTGACGCCAAAGGGCTTTTTCCCGACGCAGGACACCGGCATCATCCAGGGCATCACACAGGCCTCGCAAAGTGTGTCGTACGCGGCCATGGCCGAGCACCAGCAAGCGCTCGCTACCGAAATCCTGAAGGACCCGGACGTCCAGAGCCTGTCGTCGTTCATCGGCGTGGACGGCACCAATATCACGCTAAATAGCGGCCGTCTGTTGATCAATTTGAAGCCGTTCGACGAACGCAGCCGCGACGCGCAGCAGATCATCCGCTCATTGCAGCAGCGCGTCGCGCAGGTACCCAGCATCTCGCTGTACATGCAGCCGGTGCAGGACCTGACGATTGACTCGACGGTCAGCGCGACGCAATACCAATTCATGCTGACCGACGCGAATGCTCAAGCGTTCGCCGACTGGGTGCCGAAGCTCGTCGCGCGGCTCAAGCAGGCGCCGGAGTTGGTCGATGTCACCAGCGACTTACAGCAAAATGGGCTCTCGACGTATATCGAGATCGATCGCAGTACCGCCGCCCGCTTCGGCATCACGCCGGCGACGGTCAACAACGCGCTGTATGACGCGTTTGGGCAGCGCATCATCTCGACCATCTTCACCCAATCGAACCAGTATCGCGTGATCCTGGAAGCAGACCCGAAGTTGCACGAGTCCCCGGCGGACGCGCTGGGCGCGATCTATCTGCCATCGGCCACCGCGGCTGGCGCCCAGGTCCCGCTGTCGTCCATCGCGACCTTCCATCAGCAAAACGCGCCGCTGCTGATCTCGCACTTGGGCCAGTTCCCGACCACCACCATCTCGTTCAACCTCGCGCCAGGCGAATCGCTCGGCGCGGCGGTGAAGGCCATCGAACAAGCGAAGGACGACATCGGCCTGCCGCCCTCATTCCAGATCCGCTACCAGGGCGCGGCACTGGCGTTCCAAGCATCGCTGTCCAACCAGGTATTCCTGATCCTGGCCGCGATCGTCACGATGTACATCGTCCTTGGCGTGCTATATGAGAGCTTTGTTCATCCGATCACGATCTTATCGACGCTGCCTTCCGCTGGCGTCGGCGCACTGCTCGCATTGATCATCACCGGACATGACCTGGATATCATCGGCATCATCGGCATTGTGCTGCTCATCGGCATCGTCAAGAAGAACGCGATTATGATGATTGACTTCGCGCTCGAAGCGCAGCGGGAGCAAGGCAAGTCCCCTCGCGACGCGATCTACCAGGCCTGCCTGCTGCGCTTGCGGCCGATCCTGATGACAACGATGGCGGCGCTGCTCGGTGCGTTGCCGCTGATGCTGGGCACGGGCTCCGGTCACGAATTGCGTCATCCGCTAGGCATCGCGATCGCCGGTGGGCTGGTCGTCAGCCAGCTGCTGACGCTGTTCACGACGCCGGTGATTTACCTTGGCTTCGACCGGCTCGCTTCGGCGCTGCGCGAACGCTTGTCGCACGATGCCAGCGGCGAAGGCAGCAGACAATGAACCTTTCCCGCCCTTTCATCGCGCGCCCCGTCGCCACCACGTTGCTGGCCGTCGGCATCGCACTGGCCGGGCTGTTCGCTTTCGTGAAGCTGCCGGTGTCGCCATTGCCGCAGGTGGACTTTCCGACTATCTCGGTGCTGGCAACGCTGCCTGGCGCCAGCCCGGAGACCGTCGCCACCAGCGTGGCCAGCCCGCTCGAGCGACACCTGGGCGCCATTGCGGACGTCACCGAGATGACGTCGATGAGCGGCATCGGCAATACGCGGATCGTGCTGCAATTTGGGTTGAACCGCGACATTGACGGGGCGGCTCGCGACGTGCAGGCCGCGATCAACGCCGCGCGGGCGGACCTGCCGGCCAACCTGCGACAAAATCCAACCTACCACAAGGTCAACCCGGCCGACGCGCCGATCCTCGTCCTCGCGCTGACGTCGAAAACGATGACGGCCGGACAGATGTATGACGCGGCATCGACCGTGCTGCAACAGGCGCTGTCGCAAATCGACGGAGTCGGCGAAGTCAACGTCAGTGGCGCGGCCAATCCGGCCGTGCGCGTCGAGGTCAATCCGACCGTGCTGTTCCACTACGGGATCGGACTGGAAAACATCCGCGCCGCGCTCGCGTCGGCCAATGCAAACAGCCCGAAAGGTGCGATCGAGGCCGGCCACCGACACTTGCAGCTGTACACGAACGACCAGGCGCGGCGCGCTGATCAATACCGTGACCTGGTGATTGCTTACCGCAACGGCTCCGCGGTGCGGCTTTCCGACGTCGCGCAGGTCGTCGATTCGGTCGAAGACCTGCGCACCATGGGCATGATGAACGGCGAACGCGCGGTGCTCGTGATCCTGTACCGGCAGCCTGGCGCCAATATCATCGAGACAGTCGACCGCGTCAAAGCGAGGCTGCCCCAGCTACGCGCGGCGCTGCCCGCGGCGATCGATGTGACGCCGACCGCCGACCGCACGATGACGATCCGTGCTTCACTGCGGGACACCGAGCGCACGTTGTTGATCGCGGTGATCCTGGTGGTGATGGTCGTGTTCCTGTTCTTGCGCAACTGGCGTGCGACGCTGATTCCCAGCGTTGCGGTGCCCGTGTCGATCATCGGTACGTTTGCCGGCATGTACCTGCTCGACTATTCGATCGACAACTTGTCGCTGATGGCGCTGACGATCGCCACCGGCTTCGTCGTCGACGATGCGATCGTCGTGCTCGAGAACGTCTCGCGGCACATCGAGGCCGGCATGCCGCGCATGCGCGCAGCCATCGTGGGCGCGCGCGAAGTCGGCTTCACGGTATTGTCGATCAGCGTATCGCTGGTCGCGGTATTCCTGCCGATCTTGTTGATGGGCGGCATCGTCGGTCGTCTGTTTCGTGAGTTTGCTGTCACGCTGTCGCTGGCGATCTTCGTGTCGCTGCTCGTGTCGCTGACGCTCACGCCGATGATGTGCTCCAAACTACTCGCGCCAACCACCCGCCCCCGCGGCGAAGGCCGGCTCGCACGCTGGCTCGAAGCCGGCTTCGCGCGCCTGCAGCGCGGCTATGAGTGCTCGCTCGGCTGGGCGCTGGATCATGCGTTGCTGGTGCTGGCCGTGCTGGTCGCCACCATTGGCTTGAACGTGTACCTGTACACGATTGTGCCGAAGGGCTTCTTTCCGCAACAGGACACCGGCCGACTCGTCGGCGGAATCCAGGCGGACCAGAGCACGTCGTTCCAGTCGATGCAGGTGAAGTTCTCGCAGATGATGGACATCGTCAAGCGCAACCCGGCTGTGGACTCCACCGTCGGCTTTACCGGCGGACGTCAGACCAACGCGGGTTTCATGTTCATCTCGCTGAAGCCGCTCGCCGAGCGCGGGGTGTCCGCGGACCAGGTCATCGAGCAACTGCGCGCGCCGCTGGCCGAGGTCGCGGGCGCTAGAACGTTCCTGCAAGCGGTGCAGGATATCCACGTGGGCGGAAGACAATCGAACGCGCAGTATCAATTCACGCTGCTCGGCGATTCGACCGCGGAACTGTACAAATGGGCGGCGATCCTAACCGAGGCGCTGCAAAAGCGGCCCGAGCTTGCCGATGTGAATTCGAACCAGCAGCAAGGCGGCCTGGAGGCAAATGTGATCATCGATCGGCCGAGCGCTGCACGCTACGGCATCACGCCTTCGCAGATTGACAATACGCTGTATGACGCCTTCGGCCAGCGGCAGGTGTCGACGATCTACAATGCGCTGAACCAGTATCACGTCGTGATGGAAGTAGCGCCCCGCTATTGGCAGAGCCCCGAGATCCTGAAGGACATCTTTATTAGCCAATCTGGCGGCAGCGCATCGGGCACCGCGAGCACCAACGCGACGGCCGGGACCGTTACCAGCGCGTTGGACGCGACGAAGACGGCCGGCACGACGGCGGCCAATGCCGCCAGCCGTGCAGCGAGCGTCGCGCTCGATTCAGCGCGCAATCAAGCGATTAATTCGATCGCCTCTAGCGGCAAGTCCAGCTCATCGTCCGGCGCCGCGGTATCCACCGCCAAGGAAACGATGATCCCGTTGTCAGCCATCGCGCGCTTCGGCCCAGGCAATACGCCGCTAGCGGTCAGCCACCAGAACCAATTCGTTGCGACGACGATCTCATTCAATCTGCCGGTGGGAAAATCACTGTCGGATGCGACCGCCGCAATCTACCAGACCATGGCCGACATCGGCATGCCCGGCACCCTTCACGGCAGTTTCTCTGGCACGGCGCAGGCGTTCCAGCAAGCGTTGTCGAACCAGTTGCTATTGATTCTCGCGGCGCTCGCCGCGGTCTACATCGTGCTGGGCATTCTGTACGAGAGCTATATCCATCCGCTGACGATCCTGTCCACGTTGCCGTCGGCCGGCGTCGGCGCGCTACTGGCGTTGCTGCTGTTCGATACCGAGTTCAGCCTCATTGCGCTGATCGGCGTGATCCTGCTAATTGGCATCGTCAAGAAGAATGCAATCATGATGGTGGACTTCGCGATTGACGCCGCGCGCACCGGCCTGGGCTCGCGCGAGGCGATCCGCCAAGCCTGCCTGCTGCGCTTTAGGCCGATCATGATGACCACCTGCGCCGCGCTACTCGGCGCGTTGCCGCTTGCCTTCGGCCACGGCGAAGGACACGAGATGCGCGCGCCGCTGGGCATCTCGATCGTCGGCGGATTGATTGTCAGTCAGTTGCTAACGCTTTATACCACGCCGGTGGTTTACCTCTACATGGACCGGCTTCGTACCTGGTGGGCAGCGCGACATGGCGGCGAGCATGTCCCGCCGCACCACGCGTTCGGCAAGGGCGAGTAACGCAGGTAGAATACGGCCCCCGCATCGAGTGCGATCCCGCGCCAGTCCAGCTTGCGCCTCGCCCGATGCATGCATTCTCCCTGCTTCAAACTGCATATCTTCATGGCCAAACTCTTGACAGACCAGGAATTCCATCGCTTCACCGAATTGCAACAAAAACAAACGGCATTCACAATTTCGAGCGACGAGGCCGATGAACTGCGCGATATTGTCGCGCGCGCGCAACAGCGTCGCGACGATCGTGCGCAAGCCATGCAGACGATCGAGAGCCACATCCGCACATTCGGCATCACGCCCGACGAACTCTTCTCCCCGCAGCAGATCGCCGAAGCGGCGCGCGCCTTCGGCCTGATCCCGTTGGCCAAAAAGCCGCGCAAGGGTACAGATGCCAAGCCGGCCGAGCCCAAGGCAAGCGCCGTGGCACCGGCGAGTTCTATCGCGGCACCGACGGGTCCTGTGGCGGCGCCGGCGGGTTCTGTCGCGACGTCAGCAGGCTCCGTGGTGACGCCGGCGGGTTCTGTCGCAACGCCAGCAGGCTGCGTGGCGGCGCCGGCGGGCTCCGTCTCGGCGCCGGCGCTCGCGGTCGATACCTCGCGCAAAGCGAAGCTGCCTGGCGCCGGCATGGATACGCACACGGCCGCCGACGATGCGGATAGCGATCCGGCGCCTGCGCCGGGCGCAGAGACCGCATCCCCGGCTGCTGTGCAAGCCGGGGCCGGAGCGCTAGCCAGCGCTGAAACGGGGACCGAAGTTCGGACCGAGCCTGTATGAGCCCGTCCGCGCCAACCTGCGATGACGCGCCGTTCAATGCACCCCTCCCGCACGCGTAACGTCTAATGAACACAGCGCGCGTCGCACCGGCGCGCGCCTGCCAACTGACCTGCCCGGCCCCCGCCCCACCGGGGACGCCGCTCGAATCGCCCCGTCCGGTTTATCGGCGACAGAACATTCTCATCATTTTCTCTACACCTGGTTAGCGAATGCCGTGGTGAGTGGCCACCGTCCGTCTCTTCGTCCCGACGAGAATCATCGGCCACGCCCGACCCGGTTCGGGCCATCGGGTTCGCTTGTGGCACCTCGTGTTCGCGTCCAGCTTATCCAACCAGCCAAATACCTATGAAATAACGATACATCTGTTCATTTCGGACGAGGCCTTGCATGACAACCACGATCACGATTATCCAAACCGATTCGCCGTCTTCCAACTGGCCCCAATGGCCCGGGCTTTACGACAACGACACGTCGGGAATCCATCACAAACGAGCAGGAGACGGGCAAACCTCGACGTCATCGGACAGGCAGTGGTCGAACACCGACGATTTGCTCAATCAACTGATCCAGTTATTGATGCAGTTTAACGGCAACGGTAACGAGGGCAATACCGGCGATGGCCCGGACTCGGGTGGCGCCATTGGCCGGCATCACGGCGGCGGCGGATGTCACCATCACCATTGCGACGCGCCGGAGGACGGCACGAGCGGCTCATCCGGCAAGACCCACGGCACTTCATCCGACAGCGACGCTACCGACTCGACCCAAGCGAACAGCCGGTCCGGCAAGGACCAGCCAGCGCTGGACGGTCCGACAACGCCAGGCAAGGCCTATACGCCAGGGAAGAATCCGAAGATCGACCGGTGGGAAAATGACATCAACCTGGCCGCGCGGCTGACGGGGCTAGATGGCAACCTGATCGGTGGGCAGATGTGGGCCGAATCGCGCGGTAATCCGAAGGAATGGTCGAAAAACAGCGACGGTACGCCGGATCTGAGCCTGATGCAGATCGGCCAGCGGCGCTGGGAAAAGGACGTGTTGCCGACGCTGACGCAGCAGGACAAAGAGAACATTAAAAAATTGACTGGCAAGGACGCGAAGGACCTGGATATGAGCAACCCGCACGACAACGTAATCGCGGGAGCCTTCGAACTCAAGTCCCACATCATCGAAAGCGGCGGTGATCGCAACAATCCGATGGCCAACGAAAAGGCACTGAAGAAGGGGCTCGAAGAATACGTTGGAGTGGGCGATGAAGCGAAATACGCAAGACACGTTATGACTAACTACAACGTATTAAACCAGCATAAAGAACTGGACGACAGCCAATAATGCGCAGAGGTGCCGCCGGCGCCCGCCATCGATTGCGCGATGTTGTCCGGCGCAATCCGCGTCCTATGTCCCACGGGGCACAGTGGCCGTTGCAGACGACCCAGGCCCAGGGCTGGGCTCACCCCGTATCAGGTGATCTTACAACGGCCCCCAAACGCGCCGCTTGAGACCATGGCCAGCCAGACTGGCAGCGGTTTTCCAAAATAACGGCGCGCTGCCCAACAAGGAGCGCAACATGACCATTACCATTTCCATCACTCAATCGGATTCGCCCTATTCGGCGTTCAACCCGGATAGCCCGAGCTACACGTACGGCACCGCCCCGGACGCTGCGCACCATAAGCGCGCGGAGCAAAGCGATTCCATATCGTGTCCGACGAACGGCACGTCATCGGACGACTCCGATTTCTTGCAAAAACTCATCGAACAATTGCTGGCCCTGCTGCAGAATTCGCATAGCGACGACGACAATTCGTTCGATGACGACGACACAACATGCAGGCATCGCTCCCCGGCCCCGTCAACGGATGGCGACTGCGAATGTCCATGCTCACCGCATCATGGGCACTCGGCTGCGGATCATTCCCAGCACGATGGCAAAGCGCCGGTCACTAGCGGTGGCTCGGGCACGATCAACAGTCCGGCGTCCAACGACAACTCCAGCACGGTCACCCATCCAGGGAGCAGCAACAGCAAGGACGCGTCGACGAACTCCACCGAGTCCGCAGACCCCTTCCATGCGTCCGGCAATAGCGGCTTTGACCCTTCGGGTGTCAGTCAGCCGTCTACCGGCAATCAGTTTTACCAATAGTCGTCATATAGCTGAGCCACGCCATTGTGGCGTGGCTTAGCCGCTATCGACGTGTCGCACACGACATGCAGATACGCATAGCGCTGCGCTGGCAGCATGAAGTGCTCGCTGGCGTCGCCGTCGAACAAGCCGGCATATAGCCGTCCATCCTGGCGGATTTGCAGCGACCCGTCCTGTCCGTGCGGGGACAAGACCAGCCGCAACTTGCTGGGCGCACCGGCTGGGAATTGCGGATCGCCGGCGTGCAACGCACAGTCGAGATTCAAGGCGCGCTGGTGCGCCAACAGGGGGACGTCGTCCGCGATGCGGCCGTTGCCGGGCTCGACATCGCGCCGCTACCCCGCTTCATCGTGGCGCCGGCGTTGGGCCATGGTCAGCTCGTCACCATGCCGGAGCCGTTTGCGCAAGATCCATTGCCGCTGAACGTCGTCTATCCACCACATTGGCAGCGGCAGGTGCTCGCCACCTGTTGGGCACTTGTCAGGTTTCTCGAAAAGCGATTACGCACGCGCCTTCCCCAATGATCAAAGCCGCGACTACATTGCTTGCAGCCACGTCAATACTGTATTTCGGGAACTTCCCGCAGTGTACGCCCCTGGCAACGGGGCTTCGCGCGCGTTCATGGTAACGCGTTGCAAAGCGTCCTAGAGTGACAACGTCAGCACTACCAGAGAGTACCCGATATGATGTTGAGCTCGTCACTTCATCCACGCAATCATGATGTAGACCTAACAATGGATTTCGGTGAACGCCTGGCGCAACTGGTCGGCGCCCCACCGCGGCTGCAGCCGGCGCCGTCCAGCCATGTGTATCACCACGGCCAGATTGAAGGTCTGCCTCACGCATGGAAAAAACAGGTTGAGGCACGCAGCCGCGCAATGGCTCAATTGGAAAGCCTGCCCCATGACGGGAACGTGCGTTCAGTGCCTGTGTCAGCGGTGGACAGACCTTCAGCGCAAACCCCGCCCACGCCCGATAGCACCTCATCCGCGCTGAGCTTGGCCGAGATACACGACCTTGCTTGGCATTGCAGGAACCTGATCGCCCGCATCACGCGGTCCCCGTCAGAACGGCGGACCGTTTCGTCGGAAAGATCCGTTGCAGATGCGTCGCAACGCGAGGTCCGCCTGCCACGCGCCATCACGCGGGTGGGCTTAGGTACCGCCATGCGCGGCGTATATGCCACGATGGCTACCCCGATTCAACTCTTTAAAGGTTACACGCAGACCACTTCCGACTGCCTTGATCAGTCTTCCGAATTAATTGAAGCGGATCCACTGGACACCATCAAGCGAGCCGGCATTTCCGAGGAAATTTTCAGCCGGAACGAGAAAATCGCTGCCGACGGCACGTTGGCCTTGCTGGCGATCATGGAGATCAAGTCAGGCATTCAAGAAATGGCGCATGCCGCCAAGCACCACAAAGAACTAAAACGCTCGATCCAGCAACTCGAACAAGAGGTCGCCTGTCTTGAGCGGCTCGCCGGCGTTGCCGGCTCAACGCGAGATCGCAACCATCCCACACAAGCGGCTTCGGTCCGACTGTTCACCGATGCGCAATCGATGATGACATGCTTGCGCGCCGTTATGGAAGTCAAGCGCCAGGTGATGGCATTCACGCGGCAGCAAAACCGTGCCGATGCCGCATTAGGGGCATGCTCGATCGCTTCCGGTAGCACCGTGCTGGCCAAGGCCTCAGTCGGCATTGCCGCCAAGGCTGCGCTGTGCGCAGCAGACAGTCCTGCCGCGGCGGCATTGGATCACGTCGCAGGCCTCGCGACGCTGGGTCTGGAGCCGCTTGTCGGCGCCACGGCGCTCGCCAGTGGCGCATACAAGGTTCATCGTTCGCGCCAGCAGCTCAATGCGTTCCGCGCCGCCAAGGCCGCCACCGACACGCGCTTGAAAGACGCACATATCGATGCCCTGATCGATCAATTGCGCCAAAACGGGCACCACCTAAGTCCTGAAGACGCCGAATTGCTGCACCGCTACGCGCGATTTCAATCACTGAAGTTGGAACAGCGGGATCAGTTCTTTACAAGCTATGCGCGATGGAACAACAGTTTCCTCGCTGGCAGCGCTGTCTACGCCGCGAGCACGTTGGCTAAGGCCGGTGTGGCGGGCGCCATCGCCGCCGGTACGGCAGGCGCTGCGGTAGCCCATCCCGCCGTCGCCGGGGGCCTCTTGGCCGTGACAATAAGCGGGCTGCTCATGATGAGCGCATCATCGCAGCGCGCGCTCTTCGACTACCGTAGACAACGGCGCTACCAAACCTACTACACCGACGATGACCCAGAATTGAATCGTACGTTTCTGGAATCCATGGACGTGCTCAATTGGGGCAGCAGCACTGCAACGCCGTTGGACGGCTTGCTGCTGCAATCAGCATTCTACAAACAGATATATCAACGCGAAGACCAACGTCAAACATTTCTGAGCCAGGTCGCAGACCAGCTCGGCAAACGCTACGACGACAAATATGTCTACACCGGCGATTCTGATGCGCGTGGCGCCAAACCGTCCACCCAGCAATTTATTGCGAACACGGCCCGACGTGCAGCGCAAGACTCATTGGGACGGCTGAAGGCAGCGTCATCATTCCTGGCTCACAGTGCCAAGCTGAACTCACCGTACAGCGCGACGCGCGCCGCCAAGCAAGCTTGGAACGACTCACGCCAGTATCTGACCCGAAGCAGCTTGAAAACATGGCTCGCCCAACCGACACGAGAAGCACAAGCGGCCCAGATTGACTTGCTGGAAGGCATGCTGAACACCCAGGCCATTTATTTGCGCAGGAAGCTGCAGGCCAAAATACAGACCTATCAGAACGTAGTAAGCAAGTTGAGCGGCATTCCTGCCCCATCTCCGGAAGGGCACGCCATTGAGGACGTCAGGCTCAGCACCGTGGACGCCGACGACAACACGTCGCGCGAACACAAATTCAAGGCAATATTCGCCCCGCTGGATGCGACCGTCACGCACGTCGAAGATATCTGCGTCGAAAACCATCCGGCCGACATGCCGCGCAACCTCGCGTTGAAGGAAATCCTGGTTGGGTTGGACAAGGATCTGGAATATGATCAGCGCCTGTATCGCGACGCATTGGCCGTACGGGCGCAATGCCGTAAGCTGAAGCGCCAACTGCCGTTGACGAACGCACACGAGCGGCAACTGGCCGTTGTAATCGACCAGTTCATCTCGGTGCAAAAGGGTGAACTCGTCGACCCCCATGCGCCCCGCGCCGACTTGGCATCAAGCCACGACAAGTTGGCGACTTATCTGATGAAAAGCGCACCGAAACGCTACCGCGACCTGCGCGGCAAGCTAATTGAAACGCTGATGCAGGCGACGCGGCAGATCGACCTGTGTCGTGCATGGCACGATGGCGAAGTGGCCGGGACGCGAGAACCCAACGCGCCGGATGCGGCGCCGCACCAGCCACGACGCGCATTCCCAAACTTAAGGCTGCGTCACACGGTTTTCTGAAACGGTGCGCGTTTGGCCGCAGCATCGCTCGACATCGTTTCGCGCACGCAACGCACAAATCCCTGCGCGGGCGGGCGCGCTGGAACCGTGCGTCGCTGCGTCACGCGGTAGCAAGCTCAGTTTCGGCTTTGGCAACAACGACTTAGCTTGCGTATCCAAAGGTTGTCCACATTGTTGCAAACAAAATATGTGAATAAGCGCCATATCAAGCTTGCGCGCGTGTTTAAGATCAATCAAGCGCGCTCGTGCGCCTGTAGCCGGGATTCCCGATCCAAGCGCTGGTACGCTGACGCTAAACAGCATCAAGTCATCGTCGCCATTACAGATGCGAGCCTAGCCACGGACGCGGCGCGACAACATCGGGCGAGCCAGTAGCGCGAGTCACGCCTGCAAACATACGTCGATGCATCATATCGTTAGGCTTTTCTCACTATGCTTACCTGTTACACTACATTGATCCTCTTTGCAGATTGCATCAGGCGAAAGTTGCCAAAATACCCAAACCGAGGCTGCGGTAACCAACCCGATGCAAATAAAAGTGGCACGAAATATAGGCAGTAAGTCCGCGTCCATATCGGTCGTAAACAGCGATTGGAAAAAGACCAATAAAACACTTGCGACAGTCACACTTAAGCTCATAGCCAGCATTTGAGTAGTCGAAAACAGCGCATTACCACTGCTCGCACCAGGCCCGGCAAGGTCCTTTAGCGTCAGCGCGTTCATTGCAGTGGTTTGTATTGAATACAATGCGCCAAAAGCAAGCAGTTGAATCACTCGTAACCCAGCTGGTTGCGCTGTCGAAACCAAAGAAAAGCTGGCTATTATTGCGCCTACTAACAGGCTGTTGCTCGCCAAGATACGACGATAGCCGTAGCGAGTCACGAGAGGGGCAATAAATCGTTTTGCTCCCATGGCCGCCGCTGCGACGGGTAACATCATCATCCCTGCTTCATACGGCGAATAACCGAGGCCGATTTGTAATAGCAACGGGATTAAATAAGGCATCGCATCGCCCCCAATGCGCGTGACCAAATTCCCCACTAGGCCCACACGGTATGTGCGTACATGGAATAAACTCAGTGGAAAAAGCGGATAATCCATGCGTACTGCATGCAATCCATAGGCAGCGAACGTCGCCAAGCTGACACCGATTAACGTCAATAGGATGGTGCTGGACAGGTTATAATCGGTTAACCCATTGAGCGACAACGAAATTGCCAACACGCATGTTGCAAACAGAAAATAACCTTTTAGATCAAAACGTTGCACCGGCAATTTTATATTACTCATAACAAGCCGGCTTGTCATCAAAATCGCTATACCAATCGGCACATTCATCACAAAGATCCAGCGCCAGGAGGTAACCGATACGATCCAGCCCCCAAGCGTTGGCCCCAAGACCGCCCCAACGAGTCCGGGTATTGCCACGAAGCCCAACGCTTGTACATACTGGCTGGGGGGAAACGTTCGCATAATGGCTAGCCGCCCCGCCGGCAATAACACACCGCCGCCCAGCCCTTGCACCACCCGCGCAATCACCAGCTCGTTCAACGAGCGCGATGTTGCACAACCGATGGAACCTATTGTGAATAATGCAATGGCCGCCAAAAATACGGACCGTGTTCCAAAGCGATCTGCTAACCAGCCAGAGGCTGGAATCAGCATCACCACCGTCAATGAGTAGGCAAGCACAATCGACTGCATTTGCAGTGGATTTTTATTGAAATTGCTGGCCATCGTTGGCAACGCGGTATTTAGGATCGTGGCGTCAAGTGTTTGCATAAAGAAACCAATGCCGACAACCCATAGTAGCCCGGATAAAGCTCCTTGTTTTTGCATTTCTTTTTTGTCTAGTAATAGGAAAGAGTAACGGGAAGAAGCAGGCGAACAGCACAGCCTAACTGGCCATCAAACAATGAAAAAATTTCAATTTTACAGCTTTATGACAGTGGGTGCATGCAACATGGTGTTTGAGCGTCTTGACCAATGCTTGCCGCGCTAGTAGAAGCGGACGCTGATGGACATCGAGCGCGAGCGAGCGGCCAGCACGCTGGGTCCAGGGCGCGCAAAAAGAAAGCTCGCCGAGGCCATCAACCTTCGATCCCATATCGCGGCGGAAGCACGTGCCAAGACCACTTACGATCGATTGGTCAGCGTGACTGGCGACCCTGGCGTGCGCGAGGCGCTAAGCTTTCTAATGATCCACGGTGTCACACCAAAAGTCTTTTGAAAAAGCGCTGTACACGATCACGTCGGAGTTCCCGCCGAGTAAAGTTGCACGCATTCCCGAGTATGCGAGTAGTTATTTCAAGATGTCGGAGGACGACGCGCGTCGGTGCGCAGGCCATGGAATGAGAGCAGTGACCTGACGTTGGCGGAGAACCCGACAGCGCCAGTCGACGGTGGCGACGGAAGCGACACACCGGAGCGGAACTTGGGATGAAAAATAACGCGCGAGACGGCACATAAACGCCGGTTTGATAGGCCACTGTGCCCTCGTGGAACACGAGTTGCTAAGAAGTCATAGCACTACACCTGCTCAAGCAAGGAGGACTGAATGACAAACCGCTCCAATTCCCCCGAACAGCAACAAACATCGGGCGAAAACGACTCCGATACGTTTACCACCGACGTATCCGAAACCAACGATCAAGGCACAACTGTGCGCGAAGCTGAAGTGCGCAAGGACGACCTTTCTGAGGTTGTCCCCGGTAAGCCGGCCGACGAACAGTAGCATACCCTATTGCCTCACCGGCGGCCTGCCGGTTGAGGCGCGGTGGGGGAGCAATAGCATACAGGCTACAGCAACCCCACCGTGCCATCAGACCAGCGGCACGCCATTGCCTACCCACGCCACTTCGGTCCGTTTTTGCTTAATTATGAAACAGGTTCAATAGCTCGCGAAGCGAGGTATTAATGGGCGTGTCCGCATGGATGACGAGATCGCTTGAGTCGGTCCAGTCGGCCAAAGTTGCTTTATTGTCCTGTTTTGTTATCGCGATCAATGAACCGGCATCTATCCCACGTGCCGATATCAAGAGGGGGTTTAGAGGAGTATCCACATGAATGTCCAGTTTTTCCGGCATGAGGCCAGCAGCTACCGACACGTCGCGTTGCAACGTCAACGCGCCCTTCAGCCATAGCTGTTCCGACCCGTCGCTGCCGAGTGCTCGACGCGTCACGCTGACGTCTTGCAAACCGATTGTGCTTTTATTGCCATCTGACGACGTCTGCGAAATGTTAAAGCCGGGCTGCGTATTAAGAAAGCGAATCGGGGGAACGCTGTTTAAGCTGTTAGTCTGCCTGATTGAGACACCACCGTGGATGGCCATCGACGTATGCATGTCACTTACGCACAGTGCGCCACCGTTTCCTCCCATGGTGGCGACAGCGCTCTGGAGCGTAGCCTTCTCCTTCACGGAAATCGATGCTTCGCCGGTCAACTCGACTTCGGTACCCAATGTGAAATCGCTTACTCGGCACTGCACGTAAGCCGCATGTATCGTTACCGCGCGTTCCGGCCCGGCCGCTTCCCTGCGAGTTAGGTGCATCGAGCCGCCGTATGGGCAAGCCTCCCATTTGGAGACGCCATCCGACGGCGGCGGTGAAGATGCGCTTGCGCGTTGCGGCGGCTCATCGAAAGCACCTTGCAGCATATCCGACAGCACCCCACTTATCCAAAGCGCTCTCAGCCCATAAAAGGTCGTGCCATAAATGGCCTTCCAATAAGCGTGGTCTTTTACCACGTCTATTGGATCTTGTCTCAGGTGGCCCTCGTCCCCAGCGGTCAGCCCCTCACCGCCCAGCCGCTGTGGCAATTTCAGTGCCGTATGGTGGGGACCGCGCATGAGCAGATGGACATGCCCAGGCTCATGGTCGACCTGCTCATATGTTTTGGTGGAAGAATTGCGTATAACGGAATCGTCGCCACCGCATGCGGATAACACGAGCGTGCATGCCAGCGCTGCGCGCGAAATAGGCATCTTTATAAACTTCATTAGTAAGAAAATTAAAATAACGATACTCCGCCACAGCAAAATGGGCGGTGCCTGTTAAGCAGGGTACTTCGCCGTGCAAGTGTTAACCTACTGGCGTCGATTGTAATGGCAACTTCAGCAACAACGATTGCCTTGGGCGATGCGCGTCACGAAAGGCCTAGCGTTGTGCGGCGAGTACAGCGGGTGCGACCACCTACGTTGCAGAGCACGCCCCAGCTAACAAGCGCAGCGCATAGACCGTATGGATCCA
Source organism: Mycetohabitans sp. B3 (assembly GCF_021498065.1). Lineage (NCBI taxonomy): Bacteria > Pseudomonadati > Pseudomonadota > Betaproteobacteria > Burkholderiales > Burkholderiaceae > Mycetohabitans > Mycetohabitans sp. B3. The sequence goes on from NZ_JAHLKN010000026.1 coordinate 372,870, forward strand.
GAGCACTGCGACACCTGGGCTATTCTTATCGCTGCCGGTCATCCTCGGCGTACGCACCACGATCGGCGAAGAAGCGCTCGACAACGAGGATTGGCGTGCGTTGGAACTCGTGTAGCGAGCGATATTTCAACGCGCTATGCGGATGCTTTTCGTTATAGCGCTCGAAGGCAATGGCGAGATTGCGTGCAGCCGTGGCAGACAGCAGCGCCACGGACGTACCGTAGCGGGATCCGTTCAGCGCTTCATCGAGTAGTCGTTCACGTTTTCCGTTATTCCGCGGGCCACGTCGCGTCCCACAGCGCAATAGGCTGAACTGTCGCTGCCGTTTAAATATTGGATTTTATTGGCCCGCCCTGCAGGATTCGAACCTGCGGCCTACGGCTTAGAAGGCCGTTGCTCTATCCAACTGAGCTAAGGGCGGTCAAGGGGTTCATGATTGTACTGCGCATCGCCCGTTCGCGGCTCCATCGGGACTCGACCATCGGCTTAGAAGACCGATGTGCTAATCCAACTGAGCGATCGACAAACAGGCGTTCCATTATAACTGAACAACGGAGCCGGCTCCGCTTGCCGGCTCACAATACGCGACAGCGTAACGCTTACGCCACCGACTGGGGATTGAAGAAGAACCAGGCAAGACACGCCAAGCCGGCGATCATGCAATAGAGTCCAAATGAAGCCAACCGCCCGCGGCCTTCAAAATAACGCATCAGAAAACGCACGCTCAGATACGCGGCGATGCCGGTCAGCACGCCGCCTAGCATTGCGTCCGCCAGTTGCGCCGGCGCGTGAAACAGTTTAGGCACCTCGAGCAGGCCCGCTCCAAAAATAATCGGCGTACCGAGCAGGAACGCGAACTCCGCCGACTTTTCCGCGGGCATGCCAGCACCCACACCGGCGATCATTGTCAAGCCGCTGCGCGAAAAACCCGGAATCAGCGCACCGATCTGCGCGATGCCAACCAGCGCGGCCTGCTTGAACGTTAGATCCTCGGGTGCACGCGCCGCGCGCGCGCGCTGCAACCGGTCGCCGATCCACAGCAAAATACCGTTGATCACCAGCGCCAATGCCACGATACGCAAGTCGTGAAAGACCTGTTCGATCCGCTTTTCCAGCAGAACACCGACGACGCTTGCCGGAATTGTGCCGATCAGCAACGCCCAGGCCAAATGTCCGTCCTCGGTACGGCGGCCGCCCAGCGAGCCGAGCAAGCCTTGGATGATCGCGATCCACCGCCTGCGAAAATACCACAGCAGCGCAAAGGCAGTGCCCAAATGCAGCGCTACCAAAAAGGGCAACAGCTGCGGCGCATGCTTGTCGATGTGCATGTCGAACAGTGCCGGCACAAGCAGCGTATGCCCGAGGCTGCTGACCGGGAACAACTCAGTCACACCCTGCAAAACACTCAGAAAGATCAGAAACACAAGGCTCACGAAAGAAAGTCCTCCATGTAATGACAGCATCAGCGCGGATCGCGCAATGAACGGGCGAGGTGAAGCCCGCCCGGGGGCATCCAGCCAAGTTTTCGGGCTGCCGATGGCAAGTGTCCGACAGCCTGGTCGAACGCGCGCCGGGAATGGCGAGCGCCACCATGCACGCATACGGCCACGGTGCCGCGCAATGGATTTGACGTCGACAGGGGGCGCCACAGCCGGAGCCGCCTAGCACGCTGGCCGGCGCGCGGGCTCTTTTTTGGCATGACGGCATAGGCTTGTCCGTTCGGCAGGTCGCACACCCTGGCCACCGACCTCGCACAACACGCCTGTGCTGTAGTGGCGCGATGTGATTTCAGACAGTGCTATGACGATAGCGCTACTGCCATTGGCTAGCGTGTCGGCACAGGATTGGGGCCAACTGGCGTCGGTGTTCGCGAGCCAGCAGGCGGCTCAGGAACACGCGAACGCATCACAGCGCAATGGCGCGCTGACGGTCGCCATCGTCGCGGTCTTGCTACTGAGCGTGGCTGTTCGCGTATTGGCGCGCGCGCAAAAGCCGCTCGGAAAAGGCCCCGGCCGGCTTTAACAATGCCGGCCGAGCCCAACTTGCCGCGGCACGGACCGCGACAGTGGCAACACAAAGGCAGCAGACCAGTTATTTGGCCAGCTTATAGAAAAAGAGGAGCGTGCCGCCGGTAAACATGCCAAAAAGCGCACATCCCATCGCCGTTGCCAAGTCCATGGTCGTCTCCTCTCCGATACGGTATTGTCTGAGTCATTATTGACAGCGATTTGCCGCCGAGCAACCCGAGAGAACCCGCATAGCCGACATCCGGCGGCACACCGATGTCATGGAAAACTCGCCCGTCGGCAGGAGGGCGCCCCACTTTTCTATTTCGATCACAAGATGCATTTCCAGAACCAGGATGTCATTGAACTCAAACGCGAGTGCGCCAGCTTGCTGGTCGCGCCGCAATCAGGCGGTCGTCTGTTGCGCTGGCGCGTGGGTCACCACGACGTCATTGGATGGCCGGACAACGCGAATTGGAACGAGCCCGCCCGAGTGCGCGGCGGCAATCCGCTGCTGTTCCCCTTCCTCGGCCGGCATCGCGTCGAGGGCACGATCGGTCGATGGCGCGATAGCGCCGGCGTTGTACGGGCATTGCCGATGCACGGATTCGCCCGATATCTGCCGTTCGAGTCGACAATCGACGTGGCTAACGCCCGCATCGATATGACGCTGACGGACAGCGATGCCACCCACACCGGCTATCCATTCAGCTTTCGGTTCGATGCGATCTATCATCTCGTCGACGGCCACACCCTTGACGCGACCCTCACGACGACAAACATCGGCGACACGCCGCTGCCGTACTATGCAGGCCATCACTTCTATTTCTCGCTGCCTCACACGCTGCGGGGCGAATCCCGGCTCACGTTGCCGCCGACGCAGATGCTGTACCAACGCGATGATGGTGCAATTGCCCAGGCGGCTGACGCGGCACACGCGTATCGTCTCGACGACACGCGTATCGTTGACCGTTTCCATGCGCTGGACCCGCTGTCAAGTGGAGCGCAGGTCAAGCTGCACACGCCGTCACTGGGCCGCACGATCACGCTAGCGCTCGAGCGCCCCGGCTCGATCCCGTGGTATGCCGTCACAACGTGGACCGAAAAACCCGATTCCGATTTTTATTGCATCGAACCCTGGCTCGGTTTGCCAGATGCCATTCACAACGGACTTGGGTTGCGCTGGCTTGCGCCCGGGGCAAATGAAAGCGCGGTGGTGCGAATCCACATAGCGCTTGACGAATGACGTAAAATGAATCGTTTTATGCTCCGCCCGCATGGCCCGGCCAACGCCTTGCGGGCGCCGCGAGTTTCGATGCAGAAAATAAAAAGTGGTTTTGCCGATGGTTGCAGCGCGATGTTCAAACGCGTGCGCGCCCTCGGTTCGGTGCAGTATGTGACGGTATGCTGCGGTATTGCATTGTTGCTGTCCGCGTGCGGTTCCGCCCCGGTCGGTTCTGGCTTTTATCGCGTCGTACGGGGTGACACGCTTTCGCGGATCGCCCAACGTCACGGCCAAAGCGTCGCTGCGATCGCGCGGTGGAATAATCTACCTAATCCGAACGTGATCGCAGTCGGCCAGGTCCTGCGCGTCGCGCCGCCGACTCGTCCAGCACCATCACGCGGCGTGGCGGCCGCGCCGAACACCACTGCTGCGGCTAAGGTCAAGCCTTCGTTGACACCCGCTACGACAATCAACTTGATCTGGCCCGCCCGAGGCGACGTGGTACGCCGTTTCAACGGCGTAGATTCCAAAGGCGTTGACATCGCGAATGCGCCCGGCACGCCCGTGGTCGCCGCCGCGACCGGAACCGTCGTCTATGCCGGCAATGGTCTGCGCGGTTACGGCAACTTGCTGATCGTCAAGCACAATGCCAATTTCCTGACCGCTTATGCACACAACCGCGCACTGCTAGTCAAGGAAGGCCAGAACGTCACGCAAGGACAGACCATTGCCGAAATGGGTGACAGCGACAGCAACCGGGCCGCACTACACTTCGAGCTGCGATACGATGGCAAGTCGATCGACCCGGCCCGCTATTTGCCACCGCAATAGCGGCAAGCGCAGGCGCCGCGTCGTACGGCGCTGACTGGCAGGCCGTGCTGCATGCGGCATCAAGCATCCAACGTTGGGCTCAACGCAGATGCCCGGTCTTCGGATCCACCCGCATCGCAAAGGCGATCAATACGCCGACCGCAACGGGCGCAACGAGACAAAATGCAAACAGCATGTTTCCCCCGGTATCGACAACCTGTTGACGTCAATCATACGCACTCAGTCAAAACCGTGCAGACATCAAGCGCCACCTAGCCAATAGTCCTGGTAAATTGTCCGCTATAAACAAGCAGACACGACGGTACTGTCAGTTCGGGATGTTGCCGTCTCCCGAACGTCGGCCATCATGCTTGCCACCACGGTCCCGCCTTAATCCCGCGAATTAGCTCTGTTTAATTTCGCCCAGGAAGTGGCGCCCGTAGCGCTTGTTGATATCGGCGAAACGAAACAGCGTGAGGAAATCCGCGACGTTGAAATCCGGATCCCATGCGGGTGCGCCGCAGATCCTCGCGCCCAGGCGTAAATAACCTTTGATCAGCGGCGGCGGGAATACCGTAGAACCAGTGGCGAGTTCGTCCGTCGGTAGCGGGGTATGGGGGAAGGCCCGATATTCCGGCGCGGTCATCGATGCCTTGCACAGCGACATGAACAAGTTGGCCGCGTAATGCCCGCCGTCCACCATCGGGACGCTCGCACAGCCAAGCATCGTCTCATAGCCGTTTTGCAGCATGTATTCAGCCAGTCCCGCCCATAGCGACATGATGACTGAACCGCTACGATAGTCCGAGTGCACGCACGAGCGCCCGACTTCGACCATCTTGGCGCGCAGATGCGTGAGGCGCGAAATGTCGAATTCACTTTCTGCATACAACTTGCCAATGCGTGCCGCCTGATAGGGTGGCAGCACACGATAGGTTCCGACGACCTGCAGCGTGCCCAGGTCGCGCACCAATAGGTGGTCGCAGTACGCGTCGAATTCGTCGACGTCCTGGCCTTTGGAGCCTTTGAGTTGCGCTCCCATTTCTTCTGCGAAGACGCGGTAACGCAGCCGTTGTGCCTCGCGAAGCTCTTCTTCCGTCCGTGCCCAGGCCACGCCGAGATGATGTTGTCCAGCAACCGTTTCTTGCGACTGAGGAAGACTCCTGCGTGAATCGAGGGGAATGGACGCAAGCGGCAAGGTAGGATTCGGCAACTCTCGCATTGGCGTGTCCTGTCAAAATTACAGAAAGGTTGCGTGCAATGTAGAACCAGCGGTGACGTGTGGATGGCAAACAGGATGATTTGGTGACAACATACGCAATCGGCACGAATCACACAAGGTCCGGATTCACGACGGCATGCAGCACGGCCTGCGCTTGTTCGTCACGGCGGCGGTTGGCCAATCACCAGGTCCAGCTTTTTTGATGCGCCAGTTCGCTTCCTTACCGGATATCAGCAGTGCGGCAACGTCCACACCGGGCGCGAGTTCGCGTAGTATGCGAAAACGGTCGGTCAATGACTGTGCCGTTTGCACCGTTCGATTGGCTGGGCTGCTGAGCACGGCAGCCTCGCCGGGTAGCCAGGAAACCAGCCCACTTGGCGATTTACTCGGCTTGCTTGCGTCCGCGGACGGTCAATCGGCGCGCCCAAGTCACTGGGCGCCCGGCCAGTTTCGCGTTCAGAAAGGTTTTCGGCATCGGCGTGACGCCAGAGAATTAAGTCCATTGTCGCTGCTATGGTCCGTGTACAGAATCGACTGTTGCACCGAATTCAGCCGCGAAGGCGGCTCCGAGTGCAGTTCGACAGGATGCACGGCGGCGGCGACGCGCGCATGTCCGGCGTACTAACGCATCCGCTACGTGCGTGGGTACGGGTGCAGGTGTGGGTGCAGTACACCGTATATCGACACGGGGCACTCAAAAAATTGACGCCGCATCAACCATTCGACTATAATCATCAATTCGGCGGAGCGTAGCGCAGCCTGGTAGCGCATCTGATTTGGGATCAGAGGGTCGTAGGTTCGAATCCTATCGCTCCGACCAATAGAATCAAGCACTGATAGAACAAAATTTACAACAAAAGTGGCTGGCCGCGTATTGGTCGCGGACGGCTTATACGCTATCTCTAGCAGCATACGGCTTCACATCCCTACCCTGCAAGTCATTCTGACGCTCGACCAGCCAAGGCTCCGGTTCTGCAAAGCTTAGCCGCTTCAACTGAACTGGGGACGACTTGAACTGCGGCTGTTGACTGACAGGATCGCGAGCATAAGTAGTGTGCTGATTGGCCGCCTGATGGCCTTTACCGAAATGGAAAGGGATAAACAACTCCCCGGGCCGCACCGTGTCGACGACCATCGCCGGCCCTTCCCATCGCCCGCGCATCGACGATACCTCCACCCAGTCTCCAAGACGAACACCCAGCCGTTGCGCGTCGTCGGGATGGATTTCAACATAGGCATTTGGCACACGCCGATGCAGCGCTTCCGAGCGTCCTGTCTTGGTTCGCGTGTGGAAATGGTAGACGACACGCCCGGTCGATAGGACGAAGGGGTATGCCTCGCTTGGCGGATTGGGCGGCCGGCGCCACTGTGCTGGCCGCAGAAAGGCGCGGCCTTTGGGATCGATGGCCTCGTATTCCTCGCGTGTGTGTTTGTTGCCAGTCAGGAAATCGGCGCCGTAGCTTTCGCATTCGTCGATCCCAGTCCAGAAATGCAGATCTTCGTATAGTCGCTCACTGCCCTCCGGGTGTTGCTCGTTGCAGGGCCAGCGTACGCCCCCCTTTTTCAGCAGCAGCTCGTAGGTCATGCCTGAATAGTCACACGGCCGACCCTTTGACACGCGTCGCCACTCGTCAAACGCCTCTGGTGGTTCCCGGTAGCGGATTAGCGGTTCACCGTCCCGGTCCTTGAACCCAAGGCGGCGCGCGACCTCGACAAAAATCTCGAGGTCGGTGCGTGCCTGTCCCGGCGGTTCGACGGCCTTGCATAGCAGATTGACGGTGCGGTCAGCATTTGTCACGCATCCGGTCTTTTCGCCCCACATGGCCACCGGAAAATAAATGTCGGCCAAAGCAACCGTTTCAGCGTCGACAAAGGGGTCTTGCACGACCACGAACAACTGCTCCAGAATGCGCCGCGTACGGTTCTGGTCGGGCAAACTGACAACCGGGTTGGTGCCGATCACCCACAGGAATTCGATTTCCCCACGCTCGGCGGTTTCGAGCATCGTGATGATGTCTTTCGGTACCTCAGGTTGGAACGTAGCGGGGTCGATATTCCAGAGTTCGGCCAACTCCCGCATATGGGTAAGGTTGTGGGGATTGCGATAGCCAGGGTAGGAGCCGTCCGCCCCAGCTTCCCGATTCGACATGGCCGAGGGTTGTCCCGCCATTAACAAGGGGCCCGCGCCGCGCTTGCCGATGGCGCCGCGCAGCAGATGCACGCTATTGACCAATGAAGAGGACGCGGTCGCCTCCACAGCCTGATAAAACCCCTGCAGCACGGTAGAAACCATGCGATCGGTACTACCTATCCATTGCGCCGCCGTCTCGAGCGCGGCAATCTCGATACCGCAGATGTCGGCCACGCGTTCCGGCGGATAGTCGGCCACGACCGACTGCATCAGCTCGAAACCGACCGTGTGCTCGCGCACGAAATCGAGATCGACCGCGGCGTTCCGAATCAGCAGATGAATTAGCCCGTTCATCAGCGCCACGTTAGTGCCAATTCGGATTTGCAAATGCAGGTCTGCTCCCTGGCGTACGGTCGGATTCTTGCGCGGGTCCACTACAATAATACGGCCCTGGTTGCGTTGTTTTGCCGCTAGCATCCGCTCCCACAGCACCGTTTGTGCCTCGGCAACATTGTGCCCATAGAGGCATAAAAGTTCTGCATCGTCGATGTCGACATAGGATGCAACGGGACCATCAGAGCCGAAATTAGCCATCAGCCCGGTGGCCGAAGTCGCTGTGCACAGCCGCGTGTTGCCATCGATGTTCGACGACTGCAGGCCGCCTCGCCAAAGCTTGCCCAGGGTATAGAATTCCTCGAGAGTCAGTTGTCCGGAGTTGTAGCAGGCAAGGTTACCGTGGCCCTGTTTCCATGCGTCCTGAAACTTTTGCACAAAGAAGTCCAAAGCTTCGCCCCAACCCACCGGTTCCAGAGGCGCCCCTTTGACGCGCCGGATCATCGGTTGACGTCCACGTCGGGGACTTTCATTCGCCACCCAGGCATTCTCACCTTTAGGGCCAAGATGTCCGAAATTCACCGGATGGTCTAGCCTCCCGCGAACGCCTACGATGCGCTCGTCCTTGACAGCGATTTCTAGACCGCAGCCGTTAGAACAAAGTATGCAGGCGGAATGGACCCACCGATCGGGATTACCGGGGCACTTAAGATTTTGATCCTGACGCGGTTCCATGATCCCTCCCGAAGCACGTTCTCTGAGAAACGCAAACAACATTCCCACGCAGCGCGACAGCGCGGTCAGTACCAAAATCGTTGCCTCTGCCTCAATCCCGCCGGAGCGCTCTGCCCTCGGCGAACAGGGCTGGTCGAGGTCAAGTAAAGTCCGTTTTCAAAGAGGAAGACAAACATGAAAAAGCGCCTTACGAAAGGCACCTCGTCAGGTTGCTGAAGACAGCCGAGGCCGGTATGCCGGTCAAAGCGCTGTGCAAGAAAGCACAGGTTCAGTGACGAATCGCTCTACACGTGGGGCGCGAAGTTCGGCAACATGGAGGTGTCGGGAGCGCGCCGGCGTATGCCAGGGACACGAAGAAGCGGCGATGAGTGAAAGACCAAAGGCGGAACTCGTGTTGTGCGAAGCGGAGCACAAGCCACTCACGGCGCTGACGATGCGCCGCAAGATGTGGCGTAGGCGGTGACATTGCGAGCGCGGATCGTGCTGGCCTGCGTCGATGATATCGACAACAAGACGGTGACGTGTCATCGAAGTCTTCTGTCCCCACCGGTCGGCCTTCATGGTGCGCCCTATGACTAATATAAGATCCGCCAGGGGAATATGCCCGTCGTCTTAACAAGGTTTCGGGATTTAGCCCACCCGTCTAAAAAGCAGGGCCGTCATTTCGCAAAGGAGGCATCGACTTGCCGGTGAGTGAGTGGGACACCGCATTCGAGCGTGTCATTGACACGCCGCCTTGCGCGCCCTGGTACTGGGCCAGCAGACTTGCGGGAGGCGCACAATACCTTTAAGTGTGCGCCTCCTTATAGAAACATATTGCATCATTCATGACTGATTGTGCAAATATGTACACACCCTTTTTAATTAAGTTCCGGCGACGTACGTACTGGCATCTTTACTTTAAAAACTTTACCATCTGAAAGAAAGAAAATAACCCTAGCACTGTCCCCAGGTGTAATTAAATGAGTGGGTTTTTCAAACATTAAATGATATTTACCAGGAACGAGTTCAAATTGTCCTTTTGCCGGTATTGTAAATTTATCCAATTTAACCATTTTACTAGATTCCGCGTCCACTACCGTTTGATAGATTGTAATTGTTTGGTAGTCTGGACTCTTAATTTTGGTGACATCAAGTGGCTGATCGGAACTGTTTTTCAATGTGATATAACCAGCAGCAGGCAGTGCGTTGGGTAACCAGCGCACCCATACTGATTTTTCCACCGATGTGATGTCAGTCGATACGGGGGTTTTAGCAATTGCTGAGATAGGGGAAAGCCAAGTCAATACACCAGTTAGCAGCAGAGCAAGCAGTCTCATGATTTTTCCTCTTTAGATGGCTAACTAAAAGTCCCGCTTAGATCGAAAACTCCATTCTATCGATTAAATTTGATCTTTAATCTATTCCGTGTACCTCCTTGATATGTTGCAACATGCAAGCACTAAAACGACCAGACAGCGCATAACAGCATATCCATCGAAATTAGGTTGTACAAACAGACAATTCGATGGTGTGGTTCTTAGCCAACACTTCCAGCTTGATCAAGTAGCGACGAGCCACTATAAAGGGCACTCGTGTTACAGTCTTCGACTCAGATGGGTGCACTTTAACGCGATCCGCATATTTCTTTCGATCATCAGCCGCAGCCTGAACTTTATTCCCCCTTCTGCACAACCCGCACTTACATCGTCCCTTTCAACGGCATCCGAGCTCGATCGCTGTCTACTGAATTTTCAGCCGTTCTCAACCCAGTAAGATTCGATGCGCACGTTGTAATTCGTCATAATGTATGTAGCGCTTGCCAATCAGATCAACCCGAACGAAGCAAGCGGCGTCTTTCCAGTGGCAATCTGCGCATTGACTGACTTTGAAGATGCCAAAGTTCTGCGTTCGACTATCGCCGATGTTAATGATGGGGTAATCTCCCGTCTTCCCCGAGGTGCAGAAGCAAAAACTAAGCAACCATAGCCAACTGCTGTACTGGTGCCACCCAGGGCCATGTTCGGGTGGTCGTGATGGTCCGTCCACCTCCAGTCGGTCGCGAAACGCTGTACTCGGTCTAGGTCTTTCCAGTGGTACGGCGACAGCCATTCGTACCGCATGCTCCGGTGCCCTTAGGTAGCCGGGCCCGTTGTCACGCCGAATCGCTTCCGGACCGCCGTGCTTAGTAGATGATCTGCCGCAGCGCACGCCTCACCCGCTCCGACGGCAACGAATCAATCTCGATGTCGAGCGCTTCGCAGTTGAAGTTAGTGTGCGCAAGGAAGCGCCTGCGGCACAGGCGGCAGTCGAAAACCCCGCTTGATTCGTTACCGACACTGGCGGGTCCGAATCCTGCTTCCCTCTAAAGTGCGGCCACGCGAGTGTTTTAACGGCACGACGATACGTTTGACATTGACATTTGCTTTTGTCCCGTCCAGCGTCCGATGTGCGCCGTAATTCGACGGATTCAGGTGGTCGTGCGCGCTATGCAATGCGGCAGAAATTAATCTTTTGTCCGACATTGACATAGGCCGGACGGCTTAGTATGGTGGGCAGGTCCTTCCCTTCCTGACAAGGGCGACCAGTACGCTCGCCATGGCTGCACAGTTCCGTTACGATACGGGTGATGACAAGTTTGTCGCGGGAGCAGTCATGACGGAAGTTAACAAGGAGAATTTAATGTCGGATATCAAAACCGTCCTGTCGGACGCCGAAGACCTGCTCAAGCAAGCAGCGAGCACGACCGGCGAACGTGCGACCGAATTGCGCGAAAAAGCGCTTGCGCGTCTGAAGCAAGCAAAGGAAAAAGCAGCCGATGTCCAAGTTGTGGTCGTTGAAAAAGGCAAGAAGGCGGCTCGTGCCACGGATGATTATGTCCACGACCATCCATGGACGTCGATCGGCATCGCCGCCGGTGTCGGTGTATTGATCGGGCTGCTGATCAACCGTAAGTAGTGCCTGGTGCGACGACGCGTTCGCGTTGTACCTGCCAGCACTGGGTGTTACCGCGTCTCGCGTGCGCGCGACGCGGTGGCTGATTGAACGTTCCGCCTGCCGCGCCCTGCGCGATCTGCTGATGAGCAACGACACTCAACCGCCACCGCCGATTCATGGCCCGCTGCGACGCCTAATCGGATCGGTTTTTTCCCTGCTTCAAACGCGCCTAGAGTTGATCGGTATCGAACTCGCGGAAGAAAAGGAGCGGCTGCTCGGCGTATTGTTCGCTGGGCTCGCAGCCATGATGTTCGCGACAATGGGGCTAATCACGCTGACCGTCCTAATCGCCGCGGCGTTCTGGGAAACGTATCGATGGCAGGCGTTAGCTATACTGACCGTGCTGTACGTTATCGCGGCCTTCGCCTGCGTACAGAAGGCGCGTTCGGGTGTGCGTCGCGCGCCTTTGATCTTCGAGGAAACGCTGGCCGAATTCGACAAGGACCGCGCTATTTTCCGTAAGCCATCGCCATGAACAATCGCCATTCTAACGGCCGTCTCGCCCAGCCGGCTTCTGTGCGCGGGTCGGGTGACCCCAAGGTGCGGGCGATCCGCAAGGAGCTATTGCTGGCGCGCGCCGATCTCGACCGGCTAGACATCGCTGGAGCCGGTCAGGAACTGCGCCAAGGCGCCGCAAAGCTCAGTTGGATCAGGTGGCTAATGCCCGGCATTAGTCGGTTCCGCTCATTGCACCGGCTCCCAGTCATCGGTGCATTGCTGAACCAGCATCCGGTTCTCGGTTCGATCGCGTCGGCCGCGTTCGCCGGCCCTGTGCGTCGCGTGGTAGTACGCAACGCCAAACCGTTGCTGAAATGGACCGTGTTGGGTGCCGCCGCGTGGCAGGGCTACAAGCTATGGAAGGCGGTACGTCCGCAACGCCGCACGGCGGCCGCCGTAGCGAAGGACATCAGCCCGGCCACACGCCCGCGCGACGCCCACAGGAGCACTTAGGGTGTTCGCACCACGCGCGACTGCCGCTCGTTGATGCACTGGAACGTCGTAGCGACACCTTGCGCCGGCGCAGTATGCACCTCATCGGGTCCAGCGGACTGGCGGGTCCGCCCGCGACCCCGGGCGCCGGAATTGCTCCGCTCTCCCGTAGCATCGAGCCTGAATGTAGCGTACAGGTGATCGTCGGCCATCGGGCCGTCGTGCAGCAGCTCGGCCACCACGGAGTAACCGCCATTGACCCGCGTCGCGTGGGTGATGTCGCTTAGGCGTTGCGTGCGTGTCCAGCGCACCAGCGCATGCTTTTGCGCCACCGTCATCTCAAGCACATCCCGTTGCTTAATCGCGTCGGCCGACATGCCAGTATAGGTGTGCTTCCATCAATGCAGCGTCACGCGCTGATGCCGCACGCCTCGCACAACCCCAAAAGGGACGCCCCACACGCCACGCGCTAAGCACGGCTACGCGCTGGCGTGCAGACTATTGGTGTCGTCTCACTCGACCATCCTGATTCAGTCTGGCCGCGCGCTTAGCGAAACAAATGACGGCACGGCCTGGTTATTATTTACTACGTTATGCCATGCTATTTAATTCAATTCATACTTGACAATGCACAAAAAAATGCAATAGAAACCGCTCTAAAAATTCAACCTTTGAGCTACGAATGCCACAAAAATCGTCGTCTAAGAGCGCATTGAGCCATTCTACGTAATAATGACTTTATCGGAGCAAGGCTTTGTATAACTTAACTAAACTGATCCGAAGAATTAACTTCTCATGCGGCCTGCGCCGGTACGGGGGAGGTCAATCCAAACGCCCCGAATCTTGGCAACTTCAGGTTTTTTACTTCATCGTGCCTTGATCACCTATTGCAGCGCACGCTCGCAAACGTGGTGGAGCACAACCTTTGCCTGTGCTGCTTCCATGTTGGCGCCTGAAGCGACCAATAAAACCTTGGATGAACGCCGCTCCCTGTTCTATAGTAATGTGACGCTTGTATAGAAACTTGCCAGCGTAACAATTGCATCACATGATGCGATGTTAGCCGAAGATTGGCAGCCAGACGCCAGCGTAGGGTCGGCGTTATGGAGTTGGTCGACGAGCGACGATAGGCCACGGTGCCACGGCGCGCTGTTAATGCTGCAAACGAGTTGCGTAGCGATCTAGATGGAGATTTGCCGCAATGGCGCACCACGCGGCTAAAGCGGTATCCGCTGGCGATGGCCATGAATTAACCAGGCCGCGCAACAGAATTGGCAATTTATTTGGGCGGGCTTTAGGCCGGCATGCTTAACCTATATGCAGCTTTTAAATAGGAGGTAGAATGCTGAGGACAATAGCAACTCAAGCAGCTAAATATGGCGGCGGTTTCGTGGGAGGCGTGCTCATCGACCGTCTATCCAAAAGGGACAACAATGCTAACGAAACAGAGACAGTTCAAACGACAAATTCACCGAAAGTCCCTAATTCTATCTTGCAAACCGGTAACCAACGCCTTGGTGATATAAGCCGACGCATCGCGCCAGCAGAAGGAGCAAATCCTATCGTCGAAGGTATTACTCATCAATATGATAAGCGTGTGGGTTTGGTGGACAAATGTCGGACGTTGATCACGCAACCCTCTCAGTCAGTGCAGAATGCGCAAACAGCATTCCAGGATCTAGCCGATGATGCTAGGACGGTGCAAGGCGCCGTCAATATTACGCGCGGAAATGCCTCGATTACACCGCAAGAGGCGACTCAAATTACTGGCGCTGTGATAGCAGATACGGCTCAAGGCGCGTACAAGACAGCGCGGGGCGCCGCCAGTGCGGCACTCGCAAGCGTCACCACAACACCAGAAGGTATCGAGCAAGTCGCAGAAGCGATTAAAGGTCGTGCTACGCATGATGCGGCTGCAGCCGCAGCCGGTTTAACGGCGACAACCGCTGTGGCAACGGCCCTCGGCATGGTTCCCCATCCCGCCGCCAAAGCTGCCTCTATTGTTCTTAAAGTAGGTGGACCGGCCGCAGCGGGTGCGGATCTTTCCGAAAAGGCGCGCAAAGCATCGGGTAAGACAAGTGGCAGCGCGGCAAAAAAGGTGATTGGGGAAGTGCTGCGCGAGAAGGCGACCAATAAGGCGCCCAATGATACGGCACCAGCACCCTCTACTTCGTTGACTGCAGCGGCTAAATCTACCCCAATTAATCCTTTTCATGCGATGCAATTAGCGTCAAAGGGGCGCCAGAATCCACAGATGAACCTGACGCAGTGTGTGGAAAAATGGATGGATAAAAATTGGGCACCAACGGCCAAAGAAAGCTCTAGCAAAGATCTGTTTTTACGGCAAGACTCTGCCTCGATGGAAAAAGGCGTGGCACTTGATGAGGAAGAAGTTGAGACAGAAAATGACGAGAATACAGCAGAACCGTCCCCAGCAGCGAGCGCGCAAGACATTGAATCTGTCGCGCTGCGCGCTCCGCTAGCAATCGATCGCACGTGATTTAAATGCAATTATGGTGCGCATTAAGAAAGGATGCGAACACGCGTGCACTACGGCTGCCGCCGGGTGCACGTGATGGTTCGACGGCACGCGCCGGCGCGGCGCGCGCATCATCGAGTCCAGCAATACGTCTGCTCGTGCCATCGCGGGAGGATACGCGCCGGGTCCGACGGACTAGCGGATCCGCCCGCAGCCCCAGCTGCGCCGGAATTGCTTCGCTGTCCCGTGGCGTCGAGCTTGAACGCACCGCACAGGTGATCGTCGGCCATCGGGCCGTCGTGCAGCGGCTCAGCCACCACGGAGTACCCGCCATTGGCCCGCGTCGCACCGGTAACCCGTAGCGCATAGGCGGCGCGCGCACCCGGCGGTACGCGCCCGAACTCTGCCGGAAGTACAATGGGATCCGTGACGATGCCAGTTCCACCGAGCGCCTGCGTCCGCTGTACGAGTTGGATCTCGACATAGTGAGCAGCGCGATAAACGGCGCTGACGGCGGCTACCCGCATACTGCGGCGCATTTGCTCACGATACGTTGGCAACGCATAGGTTGCGAGGATAGCAACGAGCGCCAATGCCATTGCCAGTTCGACCAGCGTCATGCCCCGGCACCGTACCGCGCTCAAAACGGCCTGCGGGCCACGAACCGCCATCCGGTACGCACCGTCCGCTGCGTGTCGCCAACCCACATGATCGCCTGCAACCATATCTCGCTCTCCTCCTCGACCGCGAAGCCGCGCGCGGTCAGCAGATAAGCGGTCGCGCCAGACTCTGAGACATTCACCCCCTCGATCAGGCACTGCGGCGCCCGCCCGCCGGCACGCCAGCGACGCACCGGCTGTATCGCGCTACCGGCTTCCCCGTTGAATAGCGCACGCTGATGCCATGCGGGCATGGCCTGTGGGCTCGGTGTGACACCATGAACCGGTGCACCGATGTCGAACGCATGCGTCACGTAACGTTCGCACCATCGCAGCGCCGAATCCGCCGCATGAAATGCTTCGATATGCGCGATGAGTCCACGCTCCATGCGCGCCGTTGAGCGCACCGCGTCCAATGATGATTCGAGCAGCGCGGTCAACGCGACAGCGAATATCAACACGAGCGGCAGCGCGCTGCCACGCTGCCTGAGCAACGCGCGCATCATCACGCGCCGCCCGCAACGGTGTTGCGAATCGCCACGCGGCGCATCCAGGCGGTACGGATCCGTCGATCGGCCGGCATCACCCGTTTGCCGTCGCAATCAAGGTAGGTCGTCGGACGCGTCGCCACCGGTCCGCGCGACACGATGCAGACATCGATGGCTACGATACGACGCCAGTCCGGCTCGGATAACGACGACGCGCGAACCGCGGCGTGGGCGCCGGCGAGCCAATAGGACAAACGCAGCTGCTCGATGCCATCGACCAACGGCTGTGCCGTCATGTCGTGGCCATTGCCCCGGCAATAAAGCTCCGGTTGGTCGAGTGTACGCTCCTGAACGTAGAAACGCACCGCAATCGTGTCGCCTGTCACGTTCTGGCCCAGGCAATCGGTGGGCCAGTTGTCTTTCGATGGCCAGGTCGCCACCGGGTCGGCCGCATACCGAAAAACCACGCCATCCGAGTCGTGCATGACCGCGCGGCATCGCCCAGCTTGCTCGCGTTCGGGTATGCCGCGCTCACAACCGAAGATCGGCGGGTCTCGCGTCGTCTCATCCGCAGCGAGCGAATCGGGGGCTTCAGCCGCCCGCGTCGACGTTGGGGCCGTTGAGGCGCGCGATGTCTGTGGGAAAGCCTGCGGCATTCCGGCAAGTCTTGCATGCGCCGCAATGATCTCCAGCGCCTGTTGAGCGGCGGCTACGGCCCGGCGGGTTTCGTCAACCCGACCGGCCGTCCCGCTAAGCGTGCCATACGACCCGGCCAGCAAGAGCGTGAGCATCAAACCAATGGTCGATGAAAGGAGCCATTCCACCAGCGTATGCCCCCCAGCACGCCTGCGTGGCACGCTGATCATGCGAGGAAGCCCAGCGATAGGCAGCGGCGCACATATCCGTCGGGCGGCACGATCGTCCCGCGGCACGCCGCTGCCCGCTGCGACGCGCCGGCGGCCGGTTCCGACCATTCGAGTATCAGCAGGTCGGCCCCGTCCGGATCGCGTTCCACCGTCACGGTACCGTCGAGCAGTTGGCGTGACGCATCCCGACTCGCGTGCGCGAGCGCCACGGATTGCGGGTGTCCGGCGCGCATCAACTCGAGCGCGGCGTCCGCGATTAACGCCGCTCGCATACGATTCGACAAAGCTTGATCCGAACGCACCATCGCCTGCCACGCCGCGCCCGCGCCAACGATGGCCACCGCGGCCAATGCAGTGGCTATCGCGGCTTCGATCATCGTGGCCCCCGCTACGCCCGGCCGCGACACACGTAACGCGCGCCATGGCGCCCGGACCGTGGGCGGGACCACACCGATCGTGCGCAGCCGGCTCGACAAGCCACGCGCGAAACTCATCTGCGATACGCATCAGCATGGATCAACGCACGGCCACCGGCCGCAAGACGAACATGCAACGCCGCAATACGCGGTGACGCGCGCGCTGCGCGCACCGCAAAGCCGCGAAAGCTGCCAGCGGATAAGCCGGCGGGCGGCAAAAATCTCATTTCCGTCGTACTGCCGGTGATCGTCACATCGCTCACAGCCGGTTGTGTGTGTAGCAGGATCGGCCACGCGCCGACGCCAGGCTGCCGGGTCTGCACCAGCCAGCCGCAGGACCAGTCCAGCGCGCCCGTGGCGCACGGTCGGCCAGGTAAGATGCACTGACCCGCGCCATCCGAGCGGCAGACCGTCACCGGTGCCTGACGCGCCACGGCCTCGCTACGGGCCAACGACAACGTGCGCGCCAGTGCACGCGCCGTCGCCCGAATCTGCTCTCGCGAATGCCATTCGTGGAGCGACGGAATCACCCATGCTGCCAACGCCAATGAAATTGCCATGACTGTACAGATCTCGGCCAGCATGAATCCGCGCCGCCGCGCGGCTCGATATCGTTCCACCGTCACGCCTCCTGGATGCCCGTGACACACAACGCTCGATGCGTTGCCATTGACGAACACTGTAGGACGGCGCGCGGCGCGCAACAATTGACCGAATGGCCAGCGGCGCCGGGCCAGGCGCTTGCGCCCGCTTCGCGTCGCGGATCTTTAGCCGCAGCACGTCGAACTACACGCCATGCGGCTTAATGGTGGAACAGCGATATAGGATGGGAAACGCGATGACGCCGTCAGAGGCGCCTATGACTGCCGCTTGCGCGACGCGGAGCCGGACGTGCCGGCTGCGGATCGACCGAACTCATCGATTAGATTCTTGAACTCGGACACGTCCTCAAAACGCTTGTACACCGATGCGAAACGTACATAGGCGATCTTGTCGAGCTTGCGCAACTCGTCCATCACCAGTTCGCCGAGCCGTTCGCTGCGCACCTCGCGCTCGCCGGATGCCAGTAACTGGTACTCGACACGCGCCACCGCCTCGTCGATCGCCTCGGCGGCCACGGGCCGCTTGCGCAACGCAAGTTGCATACTGGACAGAATCTTGCGGCGGTCGAATTCGACTCGCGTGCCATCCTTCTTGACGACCGTTGGCAGCGCGAGTTCGACCCGCTCGTATGTCGTGAAGCGCTTGTCGCAAGCCGGGCAGCGGCGGCGGCGGCGGATCGCTGCGCCGTCCTCCGACACGCGCGAATCCACCACCTGGGTGTCGTCGTGCCGGCAAAACGGGCAGCGCATGGCGATTCGTCCCGCAGCTTACTTGTACACCGGGAACCGGCGCGTGAGTTCGGCGACTTGGCCACGCACCCGCTCAATGGTTGCCGCATCTTCTGGATTGTCCAGCACATCGGCAATCAGGTTGCCGACCTGCTCGGCCTGCTCGGGACCGAAACCACGCGTGGTCATCGCCGGCGAGCCGAGCCGGATGCCGCTAGTCACGAACGGCTTTTCCGGATCATTCGGGATCGCATTCTTGTTCACGGTGATGTGCGCGGCGCCCAACGCGGCCTCCGCAGCCTTGCCCGTGATCTGTTTCGCACGCAGATCGACCAACATCACATGGCTCTCGGTGCGGCCGGATACGATCCGCAAGCCGCGCCTGACCAGCGTTTCGGCGAGCGCGCGCGCGTTGTCCACGACCTGCTGCTGGTAGGACTTGAACTCCGGCGCCAGCGCTTCCTTGAACGCGACGGCCTTCGCCGCGATCACGTGCATCAACGGACCGCCCTGAATGCCCGGAAAAATCGCTGAATTGACCGCCTTTTCGTGCTCGGCCTTCATCAGAATCACGCCGCCACGCGGACCACGCAAGCTCTTGTGCGTGGTTGTCGTCACGAAGTCGGCATGCGGCACAGGGTTCGGATAGACGCCGGCGGCAATCAACCCCGCATAGTGCGCCATGTCCACCATGAAATAGGCACCGACCGACTTCGCGATCCGTGCCAGGCGCTCGAAGTCGATGCGCAGCGAGAACGCCGACGCGCCCGCGACCAGCAGCTTCGGCTTGTGCTGCTGCGCGAGCTGCTCGGCTGCATCGTAGTCGATGTCCTCGTTCTCGTTCAGCCCGTAGCTGACGACATTGAACCACTTGCCGGACAGGTTGACCGGCGAGCCGTGCGTCAGGTGGCCGCCATGCGCGAGGCTCATGCCCATGATCGTATCGCCCGGCTTGAGGACCGCGAAGAACACCCCCTGATTGGCCTGCGAACCCGAATTGGGTTGTACATTCGCCGCCTCCGCGCCAAACAGCTGCTTGACCCGCTCGATCGCCAACTGCTCGACCACATCGACATATTCGCAGCCGCCGTAGTACCGCTTGCCGGGATACCCTTCGGCGTACTTGTTGGTCAGTTGGGAGCCTTGGGCCGCCATCACCGCCGGGCTCGTATAGTTTTCCGACGCGATCAACTCGATATGGTCTTCTTGCCGGCGGTTCTCGTTCTGAATCGCCTGCCAGACTTGCGGATCGACGTTCGCAATGGTTTGCTCGGCTTTGTCAAACATGCGTCAGTTCCCTTCAATGTTCAAACGGTTGACCGAATCGGTGCACTGTCGCGCCCACGGCAGGAATACGGTCCTGGAACGGCTTAGCGGAAGGAGACTTCCGATGACGCAAGGACAGGACAGCCCGGGTGACGCAACGACTGCGACCGGATCACGGCTGCCCAGGCGAACGGCAAGAATGCACCCCGCGCTTCACGGTGGTTGCTCCACCTCCGACTTAAAAGTCGCTATCGCCAGTTACGCAGGGTTAGGCGCGTTAGTGTATTGGAAGGGGGCTGAATAGGCAACTGAGCGTGGCATTAAAAACGCCCGTTCATTTTTTTCCGTCATTGCGACGTCGCGGCTGCTTATACGCAGCGCGACACCGTTCATCGTTCGGGACTGTCACACGCGTTCCGGTAGAATCCCGCGGATGAATAGGATCTCGCCTGAACCGGCAGCCCGGCCCGGCTTTATATGGCCGGTACGCGTATATTTTGAAGACACCGACGCCGGCGGCATTGTCTTCTACGCCAATTACCTCAAGTTCTTCGAACGGGCCCGCACCGAGTGGCTGCGTGCAGGCGGCATCGACCAGCGGCAGCTGGCCGACACCCAGCAGGTCATGTTCGTCGTGCGCAGCACTGCCGTCGACTACCGGGCCCCGGCGCGCCTGGACGACGTGCTAATTATCGAGAGTCGTATCGAGCGGCTCGGCCCCGCCTCGGTTGATTTTTACCAACAGGCAAGTTGCGACGGCAAAGTGCTATCCACCGGCACGATCCGCGTGGCCTGCGTCCAACGCACGACAATCCGGCCCGTGCCATTGCCTGACACCGTACGCCAAGCGCTGCTGAGCGGCCCGCGCGATGCGCAGCTGTCAACGCTCGCACGCTGACATACGTTGACACTGCACAGAACGTGAGCCGATCCGCTCCACCCAGTGAATCACCATGAATAACGCACAAGACCTTTCGATCATTTCGCTCGTATTGAACGCAAGCCTGCTGGCGCAAGCCGTCATGGCACTGCTGCTGTTGCTGTCGCTGATGTCCTGGACTTTCATCTTCCGCAAATGGTTCTCGATCCGTCGCGCCCGCGCGCAGACTGAATGGTTCGAGCGCGATTTCTGGTCGGGTGGCGACCTACAGACGCTATACCAGAGCGCGGCGACCAATCGTCATACGATTGGCGCCCTCGAGCGGATCTTCGAGTCAGGCATGCGTGAGTTCCTGAAAGCCAAGGAAAAACGCGTCGCCGAACCCGGTGCGATTCTGGATGGTGCGCGTCGCGCGATGCGCGCCGCGTTCCAGCGCGAAATGGACGCGCTCGAGGCCAACCTAGCGTTTCTTGCGTCGGTCGGCTCGGTGAGCCCGTACATCGGCCTGTTCGGCACTGTCTGGGGCATTATGAACGCGTTTCGCGGGCTTGCGAACGTGCAGCAGGCGACGCTGGCTAGCGTCGCCCCTGGCATCGCGGAGGCGTTGGTCGCCACCGCCATCGGCCTGTTTGCGGCCATCCCGGCGGTGGTCGCCTATAATCGCTACGCACACGACATCGACCGCCTGTCGATCCGCTTCGAGACCTTCATCGAAGAATTTTCGAACATCCTGCAACGGCAGGCTCACTGACGGGGAACCCGATGGCCGGCACTCCGATCCGCTCCAGTCTGCGCGGTGGCCGTTCGCGCCGCGCGATGTCCGACATCAACGTCGTTCCGTACATCGACGTGATGCTCGTGCTACTCGTCATTTTCATGGTGACCGCTCCGCTTGTCGCGCCGTCGATCATCAACTTGCCCACGGTCGGCAATGCTGCTCCGCAGGAACAGACGCCACCCGTTATCGTCAATATCAAGCCTGACGGCGCCATGAGTGTTAAATACAAGAACGACGCGTCGGGCACCACGCAGGAATTGCCGATGACGCTGGCAGACCTGGACCACTTTGTCGCCGACCGGGCGCAGGCCCACCCCGACCAGCCGGTCGTGATCGGCGCGGACAAAGCGGTCAAGTACGAGATCGTGATGAACGTCATGTCGCAGCTGAAAGCAAACGGCGTGAAACGCGTCGGGCTGCTCGTCAAGCCGAAATGAAGCCGAAAACAGGATATCCGTTTGACCCGCCGCGGGAACGTGGCACGCTGCGCGCACTCGCGCTCGCCGCGTTGATGCACGTGCTGCTCGCACTCTTTCTGTACCACGGGATGAAATGGCAAAACAGCCCCCCTGCCGGCGCTGAAGCAGAAATCTGGACGCAGGTGCCGAGCACGCCGGCCTCGCCCCCCCCTGCCCCTGCGCCGACGCCAGCGCAGCTCGCGCCACCGCCAGCACAGCGCGAGGAGGCGGACATCGCGTTGCAACAGGAGAAGCGGCGCAAGCAACAAGAGGCGGAGCGCCAGGCGCAAGTGGCCGAACAGGAGCGCGTGCACAGGCAAGCCGAGGCGCGCCGCCAGCAACTCGCCGCGCAAAAAGCAGCGGCCGAGAAACTGAAGCAGCAAGAAGCAGAAAAATTGCGCGAGCAGCAGCTCGCGGCGCAGCAACGGCAAGAGGCGCTGAAAAAGCAAGAAGCGTTGAAGGCGCAGCAGGAAAAGGAGCAGCAGGAAAAGCTTGCCCAGGCGAAAAAACAGCAGGAGCAACAAGCGGCCAAGGCCAAGCAGGCGGCCGAGCAGGCCGCGCGCCAGAAGCTCAACCAAGCGCGCCGGGCACGGCTGGCGCAGTTGCAGGGCCTGGCCGGTGATGCGCCCGGGGGTAACGGACTGGCCAAGAGCGGCACAGGCACGGGAAGCGGCGGAACCGCAACGTCAGCTGGCTATGCGGACAAGGTGCAGCGCCGTGTGCGGCCCAATGTCATCTGGTCCGGGCCCACTGAAGGGCTAGACACGCTGATTGCCGTACGCTGCGCACCCGACGGTGCGCTGCTCGACGCGCGCATCGCACGCAGCAGTGGTAACGTGCAGTGGGACGACGCGGCGCTGCGTGCGGTCCAACGCTCCGATCCGATGCCGCTGGATACCCATGGCAAGGCACCGGCAAGCTTCAATATTCGGATGCGGCCTGCCGGCAGATGATTAGTCGTTGACCGAGGCACATCTCCATGCACGCTCGTAAAGCACCGCGGTGCGATTGCGCTAAGGGAACGATCGCCCCGTTTCACGGTCTGTTCTGGGTTGCAAAATCGCCAATAATGTAGTCAGGGAAAGTAGGAAAAGCCATGAGTTTGATTAAAAAACTGGGGCTGAAAACGCTAGTTGCGTCATTGCTCGTCACCGCCGGCACATCGGCGCGCGCCGACCTGACGGTGCTCGTCACAGGTGTCGGTTCGACCCAGTTCCCGATTGCGGTGGCAAATTTTGCAAACGGGGCCAATTCACCGCAGCAGGTCGCGGCGATCGTGCGGGCCGACCTGGCCCGCAGCGGCAAGTTCAGCAACATCGACGCGGGTAGCGCGCCGGTGTCCGAATCCGACTCAGTCGATCTCGGCGGTTGGAAGGCCAAGGGGGCAAGCGCGTTCGTCGGCGGCAGCGTCACGCGGCTCGCGAACGGCCAGTACGAAGTACGATTCCGTCTGTACGACACGGTCAAGCAACAAAGCCTGGGCGGGCTCTCACTTGTAAGCCCGGAAAGCGGGCTGCGTATGAGCGCGCACAAGGCCGCCGACTACATCTATCAAAAGCTACTTGGCTCGCACGGGATGTTCGCCACGCGGCTGTCATATGTGACGCGGCACGGCGGACGTTATCAACTCAAGATCTCCGACTCGGACGGCCAGAACGAGCATATCGCGCTGACGAGTCCGGAGCCGATCATCTCTCCAACGTGGTCTCCGGACGGCACGAAGCTCGCCTACGTATCCTTCGAAAGAAAGAAACCGATCGTGTACATTCACGACTTGCCAACCGGCCGGCGCATGATGGTATCTGACCAAAAGGGCAACAACAGTGCACCGGCGTGGTCGCCGGACGGCACGAAGCTCGCGGTAGCGCTGTCGCTGACCGGCAATACGCAGATCTTTATTGTCAACGCCGATGGCTCCGGCTTGCGCCGCCTTACCCGCGGCAACTCGATCGATACCGAGCCGGCCTTCTCACCGGATGGGCAGTCAATCTACTTCACCAGCGACCGCAGCGGCCCGCCTCAAATCTACAAGATGCCCGTACAAGGCGAATCGGTGAGCGCCGCGCAGCGTGTGACGTTCAACGGCAGCTACAACACCAGTGCGCGCGTCTCGCCGAACGGCAAAGAACTTGCGTATATTTCGCGCGTTGGCGGTGCATTCAAGCTGTATCTGCAGGACCTGTCGACAGGATCCGCGACGGCGCTCACCGACACGACGCACGACGAATCACCGAGTTTCGCGGCGAACGGCCAATACCTGCTCTACGCGACGCATGTCAATGGCCGCCAAGTGCTGGCCGCGGTTTCGACCGACGGCAGCATACGGCAGGTGTTGTCGATCCCGGGCGGCGGCGTGCGTGAGCCGTCCTGGGGCCCTTTCATGCAATAACCATAAGGAGAGCTTCAAATGATGTCCAAATTGCGTATCGTTTTTGCAGCGCTGATGGTGGGCGCATTGGCGGCATGCCACTCCGGTGTCAAGCTTGATGAAGGCGCCAACGCCAAGGCAGGCGCCGTGGGCACGCAACCGCAGTCGACCGACGTGCAGCAAGTCAATGTTGACGAGCTTAACAACCCGAACAGCCCGCTTGCCAAACGCAGCATCTACTTCGATTTCGACAGCTACGCCGTCAACAATGAATATCAGCCACTGCTGCAAGCCCACGCGCAATACCTGAAGGGCCATCCGCAACGCCACGTGCTGATCCAAGGCAACACCGACGAGCGCGGTACCAGCGAATATAACCTGGCATTGGGCCAAAAGCGTGCCGAGTCGGTACGCCGCGCGCTGGCACTGCTCGGGGTAAACGACAGTCAGATGGAAGCAGTGAGCCTGGGTAAGGAAAAACCGGCTGCGACGGGCCACGACGAAGCCTCGTGGGCGCAGAATCGCCGCGCCGATCTCGTCTATCAATAACCAGTGGTGACTGACGCATGAAAGTCCGTTTCAGTAGGCTGCGCGTTGCTGCAGCTGTGGCTGCGACAGGCGCCGCGCTTGCCGCGCCGCCTGCGCACGCCGGTCTGTTCGACGATAACGAGGCACGGCAGGCGGTGCTGGACCTGCGCGCGAAAGCCGACTCGTTGGCAAACCAGATGAGCGCGGCGCAGCGCACGATACTCGATCAATCGAACCGCCTTGACCAGCTGAACCAGCAGGTAGCAACGTTGCGCGGACAGAACGAGGACTTGGCCAATCAAGTCGCCGCGCTGCAAAAGCAACAGCGTGACTACTACACCGACCTGGATGCCCGACTGAAGAAGTTCGAACCTCAGCAACAGACGATCGATGGCGTCCAGGGCGAGGTACAGCCAGGCGAAACGGACGCGTTCAACGCAGCGCTGCAACTGTTCAAGAACGGTGACTTCAAGGGCGCAACGTCGGGATTTAAGGCGTTCGTGTCGAAGTATCTAAACAGCCCCTATCAGCCGACGGCACAATACTGGCTCGGCAATGCGTTGTACGCACAGCGAGACTACAAGGCGTCGACGACAGTGTTGCAGGGTGTCGTGACAAAGTACCCCACGCACCCGCGCGCGCCGGAGGCATTGCTCGCTATCGCGAACAACCAATTGGAGCAAGGGCAGAAGACAGCCGCGAAGCGAACACTGGGACAAGTGCTTGCGCGATACAGCGGATCGAATGCCGCGCAGGCGGCACAAAGCCGGTTGGCGCAGATCCGATAAGGAGAGTACCGGTCGGCGGCTCGCCGTGAATCGTTCGCTTGACCAATCGGTTTTTTGTCGATATAATTTCTGGCTCTTTGGGTCGTTAGCTCAGCTGGTAGAGCAGCGGACTTTTAATCCGTTGGTCACTGGTTCGAATCCAGTACGGCCTACCAAGGAAATCAAGGCAAGGGCTCGCACGTGAGTGTGGGCCCTTTTCCATTGGACGATGAGTCCATTATTAGACAGCGTCTCATATCGAGCGGCCACGAGTTCATTGCTGCGTGTAATGAAATCAATACCCTCGCGTTGGGCCTGTTTAGCTGCCATATCAACGCTTTCTAGTACACGTCAACCATGACGTCGTCCGGCGTAATATCCGCCGTCTGAATCCGCCCAGCCAATAGGTCGCCGACCTTCTCCGGCTTGGTTACTCAGAGTGTCAGCATCGACAGGAAGCCGTTGGCCGGATCGATGCGCATCAAGGCGAGCGTGCCAACCGCCCGGCCGCTTGTTAGATTGATCACCGCAAAATGCAACGGATCCGTGCTCGCCGCGGCACTTTCGGCGTAGCGCCGATAACTGACCTCGTCATCGAACGGTCCGACCGCCAGATACGTCCAGTCCCGGCCGTCGGTCGCCTTTGCGTA
Organism: Mycetohabitans sp. B3; assembly: GCF_021498065.1. Lineage (NCBI taxonomy): Bacteria > Pseudomonadati > Pseudomonadota > Betaproteobacteria > Burkholderiales > Burkholderiaceae > Mycetohabitans > Mycetohabitans sp. B3. The sequence goes on from NZ_JAHLKN010000026.1 coordinate 399,172, forward strand.
CGCGGCGTGCAGCATTGACGCATGCCGGTCAGGCTGCAACGGTTCAAGCCGGCAATAGCGTCCATGCAGTGTGACGCGCCGCGGGTAAGCGCGCGCAGACCAATCGGCAAGAGGCCGCCCAACCGGCTGGCCGAACGTGTTCGTCGGGGTGGACAAGGTCATTCTCTCATCGATGACGGCCGGCGTGATGCCGGTGGGGTTTGACGCACATCTTAGTCATCCAGCGGTACCGTGAGAAGCGCTAGGGCTAGTGGTTTTCATCGTGCCAGCCGCAGTGGATGGCGCAACAGGCGCACCCGGCATGCGAGGAAATCGACGGCAACGCTGCCCTTCAGATCCTCGCGATCCGTTGCCGCGTCATTGAGATAGTTGCGCGAACACGGGTTTTCACCGATGGCCGCTACGCTGGACCGGCCCGTCACATCTGTTTGATAGGCCCGCATCGGCACGACTGGCCGGCAGCACGTCGCCGTGCCCCGGCCAACGTCTCGCGCAGTCTGCGATACCCGAACGGGCCGCATAATTGGGCCCGTGTGCCCGGGCGAACTGGCGTGGAACGACGTAACGACAGCGCTGACACGATGAACGGACAAGGTCAGCCGTCCGCGTGCGATCATGCAGAACCCGAGCTTACCAAACACATCACGCAACGCCGTGCAAACGCAACCACGTCAAGCACTCATTCCATGCATGTGCAGCGTCGGCGGGTTGGTAGCTCGCCCGATAGTCGGCAAAAAACGCATGTCCGGCGTGCGGATAGACATCAATACGCGATGACCTGGCGGCGGGACTCCCCTGCTCAAGTCCGGCGCGCATCGCGCTCAGATGTGCCGCCGGCACGATCGGGTCCTGTCCGCCATACAGGCCCAGCACGGGCGCGTACAGCCGGGACGCTACGCTAACCGGATGGGCGGGCGTGCAGCCCGTCACATCGCCATCGAGCCGACCGTACCATGCCACGCCCGTCTTGACGCTCGCGTTATGCGCCGCGTAGAGCCATGTGATGCGGCCACCCCAGCAAAAACCCGTGACGCCGAGCCGGCCGACGTCCCCACCCAGCACACCGGCATGCGCTGCGACTGCGTCGAGGTCGGCGATCACCTGTGTATCGGCAGTCCGGGACACCACCTCGCGCATCAATTCAGGCAGTGTCTGGTACGCTGAAGCATCGCCACGGCGCGCAAACAGGTCCGGTGCGAGCGCCAGATAGCCCAGCTTAGCAAAGCGCCGGCATACGTCCGCGATGTGCGCATGCACACCGAATACTTCCGACACAACCAGCAGCACCGGGTGCGAGCCGCCGCCCGAACCGGGCTTTGCAAAATAGACCGGAACCTCAAAGCCGGCCGACGAAACGCTCGTTTCACCCACCACCAATCCTTGCGCGTCGGTATGGATCGTAGTGCCTTGCACCGGCGAGGCCGCTGCTGATACGCGCTCGTGCGCGCCCATCGCGGTGCGCGCACTGTTCGACTTGAGCTTCGGGTCGTCCATTCGACTGTCCCTCATGCTCAGCGCGGACCAAATCCGCGATACGGCAGTAGCGGTACTAGATGCTCGAGTTCTAGCATCCCGGCCTTAACCAACGGCAACGACTCGATCATCGCGCGGGCCGCTGACTCAGAATCGGCTTCGAGAATCGAGCAGGCCCCACGCTTGTCGCCGCGGTACCAGATCTGGCGCACTGAGCCCTCGATGTACAGCGTGCGGGCACGCTGGGCCTCGTCCTCGAGCAACGGTGCAAAGTCCTCATCCGAATAACGATCCGTACGCAAGCGCGACAGAGCAAGAAATTGCATCATGCGACTCCACGATTCAGGATACGTTGAGTGTAGCGGCACGGCGATGTACCACCAATGCACGCGATACCCGCATGTCGTTGACTTCAGGGCAACGCTTGCATGGGTGACCGACATGCGCGGCATGACCTCCTGGTCGTCGTATCAACATCATGCCGGAACTATCCCGTTTGAAAGGAAACGGTTGTGGGCCAGGGTCAACGCTCGTAAATAGTGGGCGGAGCGCCAGGTCGACGGTGTCGTCGAAAAACAAATATAAGTGGTTACCGTCGTTAAAAGTGCGCAGCGCTTACATTTTGAGTCATGGTGCTTGCCGTTTTCACGTCTATCAAAGATAATCGGGCAACGCGCATTCTAGCATTTCATGCACGTTTAAGCATCGCATGCAAGTTGTGTGCGCAACAACCAGAAGAATCAATTGATCGCACATTAGCCCTCGAATGCAGCGCTCTCGCATGTCATCACTGTTTGATGAGCAGCGATTATTTACAATAATGAATATAAATAACATTTATTTCAGCATTACATCAAATAAATTGCAACTTTGCGCATATCAGTTCGAAATTTGTCGGTTTTAATTAGGTCTGCGCGCTTGGCTTTTTCGAATAGCTCCTCTATAGTTGAATCACTTTATGACGGTGGTACTGGGTATCGTTAAACCTTGTACATATCGGCTGTTTATGAAGCCATGAGATGATTCGCTAGCAGGACAAGTGCATCTCAACAAAAGGTTTGGTTTCACGAAAGTAAAGTCTGGAGTGAATGGAAATGACGAAGTACCTCCTGCTACACTTATCCATCCTGCCTGCGCTCCTCCTCCCCCTTCGGCGCTGGATTTAATTTAGATATTGCGAGGCGTTTACACTGCACGTAGCATCCAAGTCACCGTTACGTTGACGTTTTACATGCAAGCTTGATCCGTATTCGTCAGTTTCGCTACGGTAACTATTTATAAAGTCATATTGAGGCAGGTATCCGTCGCCCTCCTCAGGTGTAGTTACGTGCGTTTACCGTATGCTGTAAAGCCGAATGTTTTAACATCTGAGTGTTTTGAGCGTGTATGCAATGCAGTCAGAATTCATTTTCCTTCTTTTTAGGCACTGTCACCTTATCAACCGGCGGAAGTAAAGGAGTTCATGTATGACTAATCCCTTTGATGACCAAAATGGAAGCTTCGTGGTGCTGGTTAACTCTGAGAATCAGCACTCATTGTGGCCGAATTTTTCTGAGGTGCCTGCGGGCTGGCAAGTGGTGCACGGACCCGATACACGCCAAGCTTGTCTTGATTATGTCAACACGCATTGGACCGACATGCGCCCCAAAAGCCTAATTGAGAAAGATGACTGAGCCAAAGCACCGGCGCGGTTGATCTGCTTACGTGATAAGCGAAGTTATTTTTTGTCACTCCTTGACTGAACAATATTGATATGAAAATCCTTGGCATCAACTCCGCCTATCATGAATCCTCTGCTTCGATTGTCATCGACGGTAAAATCGTAGCGGCGGCCGAAGAAGAGCGATTCACACGGATCAAGCATGCGAAAGAAGCTTGTGTCAGTGGCCCAGCTGAGCTACCAAAAAACAGCATACAGTTTTGCCTTTCCCATGCAGGATTGAAAGCCACTGATTTGGATGGGGTCGCCTACTCGTTTGATCCCGCCCTCAGAAAGCGCGAGTTCAAGCTCGATTCGCTCAGCCTACCAGGTGATTGGGGAAGTGCGGAAGGAGAGGAAATTTTTCTTGCCAAGCTCAAACAAGTTCCTGGTGCAATTGATGCGCTTTTAGATCGTCAATTTGGCAGCAAGTTAGCCTTTGTTCCACATCATATCGCTCATGCCGCTTCTACTTTCTATCCGTCTGGCTTCGATCAGGCTGCCATCCTTGTCGTCGACGGGATCGGCGAGTCGGGCTGTACTTTGCTGGCTCGTGGGGAGGGCAATAAGATAACGACACTGGATCAGGTTGCCTATCCGCACTCGCTCGGGTTCCTGTGGGAAAAACTGAGCAAATATTTGGGCTTTTCTGAATATGATGCTTGCAAGCTGATGGGGCTGGCCGCTTATGGTGATCCAGCTGTCTTCCGAGATAGATTCAAGAAACTGCTTAATTCAGAAGAAAGACGATATACGATCGATCCGGAAGTAGCCCATTTCCGTCTGCCCGACTTCGAGCAGATCGAGGCATTGTTTGGCCCGGCACGAGTCGATAAGGAACCGATCCTCGACCATCATCGCCACGTTGCCGCCGCCCTTCAAGAAGCCACGGATCACGCGCTTATGGGATTGGTGCGCGAGCTGCGTGAGCGCGCCGCCTCCGATAAATTGTGCTATGCAGGCGGTGTCGCGCTGAATTGCGTCAGCAATTCCGTCATCAAGGAAAGCGGCTTATTTTCTCAAATGTATGTCCCCACCGCTCCGCATGATGCAGGCACGGCGGTTGGCGCCGCGCTGCATCTTTATTATTCGCTTTCCGGCCAACGTCCAGCGCAGGCGGATACTAACCCGTATTTGGGCCCGGCGTTTTCCGATGCCGCTATCGATGCCGCATTCCGTGACGCAGGTCTATCACCCCAACACAGCGCTGATCCCGCGCGCGATGCGGCAACGCTGATCGCCAACGGCAAGATCGTAGCCTGGTTTCAAGACCGCATGGAATTTGGTCCACGCGCGCTGGGTAACCGTTCACTATTGGCCGATCCTCGCAGCGCGTCGATGCGCGAGGTGCTCAATGTGAAGGTTAAGCACCGTGAGGAATTTCGTCCTCTCGCACCGAGCGTACTGGCTGAAGAAGCCGCCAACTGGTTCGAACTCGGCCAAGCATCGATGAGCCACCAATTGATGCTGTTCGCCTGCCCGGCAAAGCAAGATCGCCAAGCATCGATTCCAGCGGTCCTTCATAAGGATCATTCCGCTCGTGTGCAGATGGTCAGTCGAGAGAGCAACCCTAAATTCCACGCACTGATTAAGCATTTTTTTGATAAGACCGGTGTACCGGTTGTACTCAATACCTCATTCAACGATAGCGAACCTATTGTCTGCACGCCATCGGATGCAATCAAGACGTTCCAAGGAACGGCCATTGATGCTTTGTTTATTGGCGATCGGTTTGTCGTCAGATAAGTCAGTGCTCGATTGCAATACCGATAACCAGATAATACGAGAAATATAGCTATGCACCACACAAACGAAGAAAAATGTATTTTTTTCATCACGAAAAACCATGATCAGGCGACAAGCTCTCATCAGATAGCCAACTGCTTGCCTCTAGCCCAGTGGAATTCAATGCATCACGGCCTGAATGGTAAAAACGACGAAAAAAATGATTTATTGTCGTCGCCCTATCCAATCAAGATCGTGACGGATGCCTTTCACTATCAAGATGCTGATCAAGTTCTTCCAATACAGCCGGAACAGTTATTCTTCATGGACTATACGTCCCCAGAGGATATAGAACAGGCGAGCGTTCTAGACATTGGCGTTGGTTCAGGCGTATTGAGCATTTTTTGCCTACTCAACGGAGCCACATCTTGTGTTGGATTAGATGTCAATCCAAGAGCAAAAATATTGGCCGGACATAACGCCATCATCAACCATATCGATAAGAATTTCGATATTCGTGACGGCAGCATTTCGAATATTTTTGAATCTGTCAAGGATAAGCAATTCGATTTTATTTGTTCCAATCCTCCGTTCGAGCCTACTCCACCCGGAATCGAGTATTACCTTAACTCCGCAGCAGGCGTTTATGGAATGGACTTTGTCGAAAAGATACTGTCCAATATCGACCAGCACTTGTCAAGCGACGGTACGCTTCAAATGGTCACGATGGCTCCGGGAGATGAGAAGAAGCCATTCAAGCTATATGAAGTCCTAGAGAATCATTTACCAGGCCTGGCAGCGGAGATTATTCTGGATCGGCAGCCCATTCTTTATGATGATTTTGTCGGCAGGTTCAACACTATTTTTGGTTACAGCGATGACGTCATTGCTCAGATGAAAAGAACTGCTCGCAACGACGGCGTCACGCACCTTCATATGCTGATATTGAAATATAAAAAGGGGCGCCGTGGCAGTATCACGGAAAAAATTGCCTGTAAAACTTATGAAAATTGGACGACCCCACTTGGGGCGCAAGATCACTGTTATATGTGACAAATACACTAACCGTGACCACGGGTAGGCTATCGAAGGCAGACGCACTCGGAGGTCTGCCATGCAAGATTCGTAGCGGAGCAACGCCGCCTGCGAAAAAGGAAGATATTGATGTTGATGGTTCAATACCTGAAGCGGTATTTCCGGCCCTTACTTGCCACAGCGATCCTTTCGTCTGCCGGCGCAATGCTGACGATCGGCCTGCTCGCCTATATCAATCGATTGGCAACGCAAGGGTTATCGCAACCCAATTGGGTTTGCCTTGTGACGGCGCTGGGATGGTTCGGTGCGCTGTGTCTAGCCAATGGTGCTTCACAAATCGTTCTGGCAAAGCTCAGCAGTGAATTGGTGGGTCAGTTGCGTAAAGACTTATCCAAACAATTTATTGACGTTGATTATTACAAATTGATTAACCATAAATCGACTGTATTTGGCGTCTTGATTGAGGATATCACCCGTATTAGCCCGCTGATCATGCTTGCGCCCCATCTCGCTTATAACGTTATTTTGGTGCTAGTGTGTTCAATCTATTTAATCACACTGTCGTTTCAGCTTTTTCTTGTCTTATTGGTAGGACTGGGTATTCCGCTTGCGATCTCAGCATTCTTGCTGAAATCCACTCGCAAGCCACTTGACGCAATGCGGCGCAGTGAAGAGGCACTGTTTGAACATTTCCACGCGATTGCAGATGGCAAAAAGGAAATGTTGTTAAGTCGAGCACGTGCCAAACATTTTTACGACATGCTATTGCTGCCTGCGATTGGGCAAGCACAAAGGTTGATGAGACGGGTTCATCTGCGCTGGAACCTCAATGAGGCATGGTCGTCCGGTGCGGCTTACGGTACCGTGTTTGTGGTGGTCTACCTGGGCTATGCAGCATTTGCGCTTCCCTCCGATGTGATTGTGCGCTTTGTCATCGGAGCGCTGTTTATCGTAGGGCCTTTGAATTTTTTAATTCATTCTGGCCAGCCTGTCAGCACCGGTTTGAGCAGCTTGCGTCATCTTGAGCGCGTCGGGCTGGATCTGCGCTCACAGCATGCCACAGCTGATGAGGATACGACGTCGCACACTGATACGAAATGGCAGTCCATCCATGCACAAGATCTTTGCTATCGTTACCCTGAAAGCAAGGTAGGTGAAGGCATTGGACCATTCAATTTGAGTATTCGCCGCGGTGAAATGGTATTTATTGTTGGCGATAACGGCAGTGGCAAATCCACATTGATACACTTGCTGTGTGGCCTGCTGCCGCCCAGCTCGGGACGACTTTGCTTGGACGAGCAACCCGTTCCATATGGATCGAGCGCATATAGGGAACGTTTTTCCAGTGTTTTTGGTGATTTCTTCCTGTTCTCCGATGTACTTGACGCAAAAGGTAATGCGCTGCCTGATGCACAAATACGTACGCTGTTGCGTGATTTGGAATTAGACGAACAACTCTCGGTAGATCAAGGAAAGCTTTCAAAGACCAGTCTCTCTACGGGGCAACGAAAACGGTTGGCATTGCTGCAATGCTATGCTGAAGATCGGGAAGTCTGCCTGTTTGACGAATGGGCTGCAGATCAAGATCCTCGTTTTCGACAACATTTTTATTTAACATTGCTGCCACAACTCAAGCAGCAAGGCAAGACGTTGATCGTCATTAGCCATGATGACCGTTTTTTTCATTTGGCGGACCGACTCATTGTGCTTAAAGGCGGACGCGTAGTGTCAGATTCAGCCACCGACACACTGGCAAATGGCGTTGATACACACCTAGCTAGCCTCTCCATTGCCAGCAGTATGGCTGCCGATTCGGCAGCATGACTTGCTTTTCAATCGGCTATTGAATGCCGAAGAAAGCGGCAGGTTCTCTGTTTACCCTTATTCTTCCCTTTGCACGTAGAGCATCGATATGAACGATCAAACGGCTAAACTCGACCCTTTTATCGAGAACGACGCGCATCATCCATCTCTGCTCGACGATCAAGGTAACACTGGGGGGACGCCGGACATTCGCAAGGCGCTCGCATCCAGTGAATCGTTCTGGCAGGAGCGACTAGCTCGCCTGCAGCCTTTGCCACTGCCCTTTGAACAAGGTGAGAGTGCGCTTGAGCCCCAATGGGCAATCAGCGCATGGCGTCCGCCATTGCTGGAAAAAAGCGAACCAAAGCAGTCACTGACGGTGTTGCTGAGCGTGCTGGCGGTCTATCTAGCCCGTTTGACCGAGCAAGCGCAGTATCAGATCGGTTGGCGTGTCAGCGGCGAAAGTAACGGCAAGCCAGAAACGCTTGCCGATCTATCACCTGTTGTGCCGATGGAAATCGCGGTGGACCTAGATCAGCCCTTTGCCTCGATTTGTCATGCCATCGAAGCAGAATACCTGCGGCTTGAGCAGCACCACACATTCTTGCGCGATTTGGTTGTCCGACATCCTACTCTGCGTAGTCTATCCGCGCTGCGCGCCGCATACCCTTGGCAGGTAGCGGTGTCCGTGCTATCCGATGAAGCATCATCACAGCTTGCCGCTGACACGCAGGCCAGTGGCGCCTTACTGACACTTCAGGTCAAAGGCGATGGCGCTTTTCGCTGGATCTATGATACCCATCGCATGGATGCACGCCGAGTTCAATGCATCAGTGAACATTTACAAGCATTATGCGATGCCGCCTCGAACAACGTCGAGACGCCCGTTTGCAAGTTGAATCTGTTGCCACCAGCCGAGCGCGAAACGTTGATTAACACCTGGAACGCAACAGCAGTACCGTATCCGGCACACCAATGTCTTCACCAAGTCTTTGAGGAGCAAGTCAGACGGACCCCCGATGCTATTGCGCTAGTTTATGAAGACCAGGCGCTCTCCTACACTAAGCTGAATGCGCAAGCCAACCGTCTTGCACACCGGCTGATTGAATTGGGCGTTCAGCCGGACACGCGCGTAGCCTTGTGTATGGCACGCTCGCCGGCGATGATCGTGGGGCTGCTTGCGATTTTAAAAGCAGGCGGCGCCTATGTGCCGCTGGATCCGGCGTATCCCTCTGAGCGCCTGACGCATAGCTTGACCGATTCGGCGCCAGAACTTGTGCTGGCCGATACAGCAGGTCAGGCCGCATTGGGTCAAGCGGCGCTCGCATCACGGACCGTACTCGATCCTAATGTATTGCCAGAGCGGGCAACGACCAATCCGCATGTGCCCGAACTTCTTTCTAGTCATCTAGCTTACGTCATCTATACGTCCGGCTCGACCGGCACACCCAAGGGCGTGATGGTTGAGCATCGAAGTGTTGTGAACCTTGTTCAGGCTCAGATCAGCTGTTTCGATATTGGCCCCTTCAGCCGGATCTTGCAGTTTGCTTCGCTCGGTTTCGACGTCAATGCTTCCGAGACATTCATCGCATTGAATAGTGGGGCAAGCTTATATTTGCCGCCCGATACCGCGCGCCATGATCGCACTGAACTGTGGTGTTATTTGGAAAAGCACGCGATCACATACGCGGACATTCCCCCCGCACTGCTGCAAGCAGGCGACGATTTACCCCATTTAAACACCCCTCTGACGCTGATTTTAGGCGGCGAAGCCCCCAGTGCGACGCTACTTCGAAATTTGGTCCGTCAAGGCGCGGTGGTCTTCAATGCATACGGCCCAACCGAAACGACTATCTGCTCCACTGTTTGGCGTGGCTCACAAGATTTCAATGGCGAAGTGGTTCCGATTGGCCGGCCATTAGACAACACGCGAATTTATCTACTGGATGCGCACGGTCAACCGGTGCCGATGGGTGCAGTAGGCGAGTTGTACATTGGCGGAGTGGGCGTGGCGCGCGGCTATTTGAATCGCACAGCGTTGACCGCCGAGCGCTTCGTCACAGACCCGTTTTGCGGCGTTGAAAACGCCCGCATGTACAAAACCGGCGACCTAGCTCGCTATTTGCCTGACGGCAATCTGGTGTTCCTCGGGCGCAATGACCACCAGATCAAGATCCGCGGCTTTCGAATTGAGCCGGGTGAAATCGAGGCGCGCCTGCGTGAGCATCCGCAGGTACGTGATGCCGCCGTGCTGACTTCGGGCGACGGTGGCGCCAAGCGGCTCATTGCTTATGTCGTAGCTGAGTGTGATGAACAACTTGCCAACACATTGCGCGCCCATCTGCTGACCAGCTTACCCGAGTACATGGTGCCCGCTGCATTTGTACGGCTAGATGCGTTCCCGCTGACGCCAAGCGGCAAGCTCGATCGCCGCGCGTTGCCTGCGCCACACGCCAATGCCTTTGCACGTCAAGCGTATGAAGCCCCGCAGGGCGAAGCTGAAACGGCGCTGGCAGCGATTTGGGCTGAATTATTGGGTTTAACGCACATCGGCCGGCATGACAGCTTCTTTGCACTGGGTGGAAATTCGCTGCTCGCCGTGCAAATGATCGACCGTTTGCGCCGCGTGGGCCTGATGCTCTCTGTACGCGCGCTATTTGAAACCCCTACACTCAGCGTATTGGCGCAGTCCCTGGGCCAGCATCGGGAAGTGGTCGTACCACCCAATCGCATTACGCCCGACACCATAACGCTGACGCCGGATCAGCTGCCGCTCATCGAGCTCACTCAGGCTGACATCGACCGGATCGTCACACAAGTGCCGGGAGGCACCGCAAATATCCAAGATATCTATGCATTGTCTCCATTGCAGGATGGCATTCTGTTTCACCATTTGCTTGCGGCTGACCGTGATCCGTATCTGCTGACCGCCCAAATGGCTTTTGCCAATCGGCAAGTGCTGGATCGCTATCTGGAGGCCGTCCAGCAAGTGATCAATCGCCACGATATTCTGCGCACCGCTTTCGCCTGGGAAGGACTGTCCGTCCCTGCGCAGGTGGTTTGGCGTCATGCATCGCTGGTCGTTACCGAAGTTAAGTTGAATCCGGACGATGGGCCCGTCATCGAGCAACTGCTACGGCGCTTCGATCCTAGCCAATATCGGATCGATTTAACTCAAGCGCCCCTACTCCACTTCGCCATCGCTCAGGATCGTGATGGCCGCTGGCTGCTGCTTGAGTTGCTACATCATCTCATCGGTGATCATGCCACACAGGAGATCATGCAAACCGAAGTGCAGGCTTTCCTCGAAGGACGAGGCGACGCGTTGCCACCTGCACGACCTTTTCGCAATCTCGTCGCACAAGCGCGTTTAGGCATCAGCGAAAGTGAGCATGCGCGTTTCTTTACCGAGATGCTTGCCGATGTGGACGAGCCCACGTTGCCGTTCGGGTTGGCCGATGTGCATCGTGACGGCACGCATGTTACCGAATCGCATCGGATGCTGCCGCAGGACTTGAATGATCGGCTGCGCACACAAGCCAAGCAGCTAGGCGTGAGCCTGGCCAGCTTATGCCATCTGGCTTGGGCGCAGGTACTGGCGCGAGTCACGGGTCAGCAGCAAGTGGTATTTGGCACCGTGTTGTTCGGTCGCATGCAAGCAGGCGACGGCGCTGACAGCGCCATGGGATTGTTCATCAATACGCTACCGCTTCGCGTGAACCTGGATAACAGCGTTCAAGACGGTGTGCGTCACACGCATGCCCGTCTGGCCACCCTGCTTGAACATGAACATGCGTCGCTGGGGCTCGCGCAACGTTGTAGTGGCGTACCCGCCGGTACACCGCTGTTCAGCGCGCTGCTGAACTATGTGCACGAAGGGGTGTCGCCCAGTGAGATCCAGACTACGCCCGGCATCGAATTTTTGGGCGCCCAAGAGCGTGACAATTACCCACTCGGACTGTCGGTGGAAGACCGCGGCCACGCGCTGGGGCTGACTGCCCAGGCCGTGCAGCCGCTCGATCCCGATCGGATAGGTGGCTATATGCAGCAGGCGTTGGAAAGCTTGGCGACGGCACTCGAGCACACACCCAATCTGCCCGTCCACCAGCTGAACGTGCTGTCAGCTGACGAGCGCGCACTATTGCTCGAGACGTGGAACGCGACAACCTCGTCTCCGGCACACGATGGCGCTATCAGCGATGCGCAAGCTCAAATGCTGCACCAGTTATTTGAGACACAGGCTGATAAAACGCCACACGCCGTGGCGATTGTTTTCGAGCAACAGCAGTGTAGCTATCACGAACTCAACACCCGTGCGAACCAGTTGGCGCACTATCTACGTACACTGGACGTCGGCCCCGAAGTGGTCGTCGGCGTGTACATTGAGCGCTCTATCGACATGCTGGTCGGCGTATTGGGTATATTGAAGGCGGGCGGGGCCTATTTGCCCCTCGATCCGAATTATCCTGCCGAGCGGATCGCCTATATGCTGGACAATGCGAACGTCCCGGTACTCATCACACAATCGCATCTTGAAGCGCAACTGCCCGACATGCAAGCGCAGCGGGTACGTATAGATACTGACTGGGCGGGCATTGCCGCCCAACCACAACACGCGCCGCAAAGCGGTATCCGCCCCCATCATCTAGCATACGTAGTTTACACGTCCGGCTCCACTGGTCGGCCCAAAGGGGTCATGGTCGATCATCACGCTGTGTCGAGCCGTCTGCATGCCGGACAACAGCTACTGTCATTGCGATCGGACGATCACTGCTTGCAGCAAATCTCGCTGAGCTTTGACGCGTCCATAGAAGAAATATTTATTCCGTTGATGTCTGGCGCCACCCTGGTCATGGCCGATCCGACCATACAGATGGACGCAAGCCGTCTTGCCACTTTAATGGCATGGCAACGTATCAGCGTGATTGACATCGCTCCAGCCATGCTCGAGCAGCTTTGCGCCACTGAAGGCGTGGCCGACTGTCGACATCTGCGGCTGATTCTATGCGGCGCTGAAGCGCTATCGAGCGCCGTGTTGCACGCATGCCAGACAACCTTCCCGAACGCCACGCTTTACAACTTATATGGCCCGACTGAAGGGGTCATTAATGCACTGGCGTGGCGCGCGACGCAGCTAGCCGAGTCCGAGACGCCGCCGCTGGGTGGACCGATCGCCAATACGCGCGTCTATGTACTCGATCATGCATTACAGCCGGTACCCATTAGCGTCACCGGCGAACTCTATATTGGTGGACCGGCATTGGCGCGTGCTTATTTAGGCCGGCCTGATCTGACGGCAGAACGCTTCGTTGCTAACCCCTTTGAACAGGGAACTCGACTTTACCGAACGGGCGACCTCGTGCGTTGGCGCGCGGATGGTCAATTGGAATATCTTGGTCGTGCTGATCATCAAATCAAGCTCAGAGGTTTTCGTATTGAGCTTAGCGAGATCGAATCCGTACTGGCCAGGTATCCGGGTATCGCCCAAGCCACGATCAGCTTGCGCGAAGACCGTCCGGGGAATAAACAGCTCGTCGCCTATTGGGTCACGGCAGCCGGCCACACGGTCACGCCCGCCGAACTGAAATCCCATCTTGGCCAAATACTGCCCAGCTATATGATGCCGGCCGCCTTCGTCGAACTCGATGCGCTGCCGCTGACGGCGAACGGCAAAATCGATCGCCAGGCTTTACCGGCTCCCGACTTCAGCTCGAGCAGCGCTCAGGCGCCACGCACTGCGGCAGAAACGCTGTTGGCTAACCTGTTCGCTGAGGTATTGGACTTAGAGACCGTCGGTATCGACGATAACTTCTTTGACCTGGGCGGGCATTCGCTATTGGCGATGCGTTTGATTAGCCGCATTCGCGCTGCGTTGGACATTGACGTCGCGATTCGCACGTTGTTTGAAGCCCCCACGGTCGCCGACTTGGCGCAGCGCCTCACGCCTAACGCGTTCGCCCGGCCGCCTCTGCGTCCACAGCCACGCCCCGCCACCCTACCGTTGTCCTTCGCGCAGCGCCGCTTATGGTTTACTCACCAGTTCGAAGGGCCCAGCGCCACCTATAACATGCCGTTGCCGTTACGCCTGTTTGGCACGGTGGACACCCACGCTTTGCAGGCCGCGTTGAACGACCTGCTAGCCCGCCATGAGAGCTTGCGCACTGTCTTCAAGGACATCAACGGAGTCGCCACGCAACAGATCATCGCTGTCGAAGCTGCCTCGCTCACCCTGGAGACAATCCAGGTGACAGCAGAAACGCTGTCACAAAGGTTGGCTCAAGCGGCAGTTCACCATTTCGACCTATCCCGCGAAATCCCGCTGCGCGCGTGGCTGTTCCGGCTCGACGCACAAGAGCACGTGCTATTGCTGCTGTTACACCATATCGCTGGCGATGGCTGGTCAATGGCGCCACTGGCCCACGACTTGGGCCGCGCCTATGCAGCCCGGCTCGAAGGTCAGGCGCCAGCCTGGGCGCCGTTGCCTGTGCAATATGCCGACTATACGCTGTGGCAACAGGCGTTATTTGGTAATGAGCATGATCCGCACAGCATGATTGGCCGTCAGTTCGCGTACTGGGAGCGAACCTTGGCCGGTCTGCCCGAACGGTTGGAGCTACCGTTTGACCGGGCGCGACCGCCCGTGGCCAGTTATCACGGCGACTATGTGGCCATGCGAATCGATGCCACGCTGCACGGCAAGCTACAAGCACTTGCTCGTGCCCACGAAGCCAGCCTGTTCATGGTGTTGCAAGCGGCATTGGCGACGTTGCTGACCCGTCTAGGCGCCGGCAACGACATTCCAATCGGCACCGCCATTGCTGGACGTACCGACGAAGCGCTGGACGAGCTGATCGGCTTTTTTGTCAATACCTTGGTTCTGCGCACCAACACATCAGGTAACCCGAGCTTCAATGCACTGCTGAAACGAGTGCGTGAGACTTGTCTGGCTGCTTATGCCCATCAGGATGCACCGTTTGAACAGCTCGTTGAACGGCTTAATCCAACCCGCTCAACTGCACATCACCCCCTCTTCCAAGTTTCATTGGTATTACAAAACACGGCTGTGCAGCCATTTGACCTGCCTGGCCTGCGTTTAATACCCGAACCTATTGATACTTTTACCGCCAAATTTGACTTATTCTTCAGCTTTGATGAAGTATCGAGTACAGATGGCAGTGCGCAGGGGCTGGAAGGATTGATCGAATATGCGACTGACCTGTTCGATCGTGACACGGTAGACAGATTGGCCCGCCGCTTCATCCGCTTGTTGGAAGCCATCGCCGACGCGCCTGCGCAACCGATCGGTCACATCGATCTTCTGGAGACGGCTGAACGGCAGCAATTGCTCAACGGTTGGAACGATACGGCGCAGCCGATCTGCGAAGCAACGCTGCCTGCACTATTCGAGGCGCAGGTGGCCAAAGCGCCTGATGCCATCGCACTAATCTTCGAAGATCAACACGTCAGCTATGCTGAATTGAATGCCCAAGCCAATCGCCTTGCGCATTATTTGATTGCCGAGGGCATTGGCCCGGAGGATATCGTCGCCCTAGCGCTACCGCGCTCGCCGCAGATGATCAGCGCATTGCTGGGTATTTTGAAAGCGGGCGCGGCCTATCTGCCGCTCGACCCGGACTATCCGTGCGAACGACTGGCTTTCATGCTAGAGGATGCGCAGCCCAAGCGCATCCTCACCAATGCATCGAGCGCAAAGCGCTTACCCCACGAGTACACCGCGGTTCTTCATTTGGATGATCCGGCTGTCTACGCCGCGCTAACGCAGCTATCCGAATTTAATCCGAGCGACATCCATCGTTGCCGGCCACTCGCTCCTCGGCATCCCGCCTATGTCATCTACACTTCCGGCTCGACCGGAAAACCGAAGGGCGTTGTGGTCACGCATGCCGGCAGCCATAATTTAACGGCTGCCCAAATCAAGCGCTTTTCGCTGAACCCGAACAGCCGTGTCCTGCAGTTTGCCTCATTGAGCTTTGATGCCGCTTTCTGGGAACTGTGCATGTCGCTGCTGTCAGGCGCAACGTTGGTCCTCGGGCGCTCAGAGCAGTTGTTGCCGGGAGACGCGCTGGCAAAGCTTGCATCAGAACAAGCGATTACCCACGCCACATTGCCGCCCAGCGCGTTGGCAGCCCTGCCCGCCGACAGCCTGTCCAGCTGCTCGCATTTGATCGTTGCCGGCGAATCCTGCCCTCCGCACCTCGTCGAACAGTGGTCGCAGTCGCAGCGCATGACAAATGCGTACGGGCCCACCGAGGCAACAGTATGTGTGGCGATGCGGCGGTTTTTACCTGACGAGGCGGCTACCGAAGTAGCCTCATCAATTGGCCGGCCGATTGACAACACCCAGTTGTACGTCTTAGACGAGCATCTACAGCCGGTGCCAGTCGGCGTGTCGGGCGAGCTTTATATTGGTGGCATCGGGCTCGCACGCGGTTATCTCAAGCGCCCTGCTTTGACGGCGGAACGCTTCGTTGCCGCGCCGTTTGGCCCAGCAGGCGCGCGCTTGTACCGCACCGGCGATCTAGCTCGCTGGCGAGCGGACGGGACACTCGATTTCCTCGGCCGTGCCGATCATCAAGTCAAGTTGCGCGGCTTCCGGATCGAGCCAGGCGAAATCGAGGCCGTGCTGTGTCGCCACCCGGCCGTCGCCCAGGCAGCGGTGATTGCCCGCGAAGACCGCCCAGGCCACACACAGCTGGTTGGCTATGTCACGCTCGATAAAACGACTGCTGAGCGTAATGCGGCCACTGAAGAGCGCCAGGTCGGCGAATGGCAAACGATCTACGATACCCACTACGGCAGCCACCAATCCAGTGCCTTTGGCGAGAATTTCGTCGGCTGGGACAGCAGTTATGATGGGCGCCCGATCCCACTGCCAGACATGCAGGCATGGCGTGCAGCTACAGTCGCACGGATTCAGGCACTCCAACCCCGACGACTATTGGAAATCGGTGTAGGCAGCGGCCTGCTGCTCGCCCATCTGGCACCGCATTGTGAAGCCTATTGGGGCACAGACTTCTCGATGCCCACCATCGAGGCACTCCAGGCGCAACTGACGCACTATCCAGAATTGGCCTCGCGCGTGGAATTACGCACGCAGGCGGCCCATGTTACCGAAGGACTGCCGTCAGGCTATTTCGACACCATCGTGATCAACTCGGTGGCACAGTACTTTCCCAATGTCAGCTATTTACAAGATGTACTGCGCCAAGCGATGGCACTGCTTGCACCCGGTGGTGTGCTTTTTGTCGGCGACGTGCGCAACTTCAGCCTACTGAATTGCTTTGTCAGCGCCGTGCAGCTGCATCAAGCCAATCCTGCCGTTGATGACGTATCCACCGTACGCCGACGTATCGAGCAAGCATTACTCGCGGAAAAAGAACTGCTACTCGCGCCGGCGTTCTTCAGTACGCTACCGCGTACGATTGACACCATCGCCGCGGTCGATATTCAACTCAAGCGGGGTCCATATGAAAATGAGCTAAGCCGCTACCGCTACGATGTGGTGCTGCATAAACAGTCAACAGCGCCTATTCAAACGCTTTCGCTAGCTCAAGTGCCACAGTGGTACTGGGGTCAGCAGCTCGCTGATCTCGACACGTTGAAAGCTCATCTGAACACGCAACGTCCCACACACCTGCGTATCGTAGGCGTGCCCAACGCACGCCTGGAACGGGAAATCGAGGCCATGCAAGCGCTCGAGCGCGGCTGCGATATTGCGACCGTCCAGCATCGACTCAAAGCAGGTAGCACGCAGGCAGAAGGGTTAACGCCCGACGACTTCCATGCACTGGGCCAGGCGTGCGGCTATTGGGTTGCCACGACTTGGTCAGGCGACGCGCAAGCGTGCATGGATATCTTGCTCGTTCAGGCTAGCGAAGCGGCTAACGCCACGTTCACTGACCTGTACTTACCCTCGCCCGCGCTGGCTAATCAGGCGCCTGGCGCCCATGCGAATAACCCCGCTAAGCTTGATCAGCTTGCGGACATTCGTCGCTACGCGGCCTCTGCGCTGCCGGCCTACATGGTGCCGGCCGCCATGGTGCTGCTAGAGAACTTGCCCCTCACGCCCAACGGCAAACTCGACCGCAAAGCGCTACCGGCGCCGGATTTTGTCTCTGAACACTACCGAGCTGCGCGCTCGCCACAAGAACAGACGCTGGCCGAGCTATTTGCAGAAGTGCTCGGCCTGCCGCGTGTCGGCATTGACGACCGATTCTTCGACTTGGGCGGGCATTCACTGCTGGCGACCCGCCTGATCAGCCGCATCCGAGCCACGTTAGGCGTTGAGGTCCCTATTCGCACGTTGTTCGAGGCCGCAAGCGTGGCGGAACTGGCTCCCCGCATCACAGCAATGCAACAAAACAATGAACTGTCCATCCCCGCGCTGACAGTTCAGCCCAGGCCCGACGCACTACCGTTGTCTTTCGCGCAAGAACGTCTGTGGTTCTTAGACCAGTTAGGGCAAGGCGACGCTTATCAGATACCGATGGCTACCCGATTGACGGGGCAGCTAGACGTATCAGCATTAAACGCCGCGCTCAGCGAAATCGTTCGGCGCCATGAGGCTTTGCGTACCCGATTCGAGGCGCGCGATGGCACCGGCGTACAAGTGATCGATCCGCCATGGACGGTCACGCTCAAACCGCGTGAGCTTGGTGAATGCGAGCTTGTCAATTATCTGCAAGCCAGCGCTGAACAACCGTTCAATTTGGCTACGGGCCCGCTGGTGCGCTTTGAATTACTACGGCTTGCTTCCAATGTTCATGTGCTGAGTATTGTGTTGCACCACATCATCTCTGATGGCTGGTCAATCGGCGTACTCACGCGCGAACTGAACGAACTGTACAGCGCGTTTGTTCAGGGTCAGCCCTCGCCCCTGCCCGAGCTACCAGTCCAATATGCCGATTATGCGCTTTGGCAGCGCGCATGGCTCAAGGACGAAGCGCTAGAACGGGAGCTAAATTACTGGCGCAAGCAATTGGCGGGAGCGCCTGCTGCGTTGGAGTTGCCAACCGACCGACCGCGGCCCGCCGTGCCAAGCGGCCGTGGGCATGGCCTCGCGGTGCACGTGCCGGCGGCGCTTGCCGCGCAACTCAAAGCGCTAGCGCAACGTGAAGGCGCAACGTTATACATGACGTTGCTCACGGCGTTCCAAATTGTACTCAGCCGCTGGAGCGGGCAAGATGATATCGTGGTTGGCTCTCCGATTGCGGGGCGCACGCAGGCACAAACGGAAGGACTGTTAGGCTTCTTCCTCAATACCTTGGCGCTGCGTACCGACTTGTCGGGTAATCCCCGCTTCAACGAATTGTTGGCGCAGGTGCGGGAGACCGCGTTAGAGGCCTATGCGTATCAGGCGGTGCCATTTGAGAAGCTGGTAGAAGTGTTACAGCGCGTTCGGGACCTGTCGCGTGCACCGATTGTGCAAGTCATGGTCAATGGACTCAACCTGTCGACATCGAACCTGGCTTTGCCAGGGCTCATCGCCGAACCGGTCCAATTCGATACGTTTGGCACGAAGTTTGATCTCACGCTGTACTTTGGTGAGACATCGGACGGCATCGACGGCTGGCTACAATATGCGACGGACTTGTTCGATGCTGACACGATCGAGCGACTCGGCCAGCATTGGGTCAATGTGCTTGAGGCAGTGGCCGCCAATCCAGCACAGCGCCTCTCTGAGCTGCCGCTACTCAGCGCCGCAGAGCAACATCAATTGCTCACGACGTGGAACGACACCGCAGCCGATTATCCGGACACACAAACCCTGCATCAGCTTTTCGAGACGCAAGCGCAGCGTGCGCCGCACGCGGTAGCTGCCGTGTGCGAAGCGCAACAGATGACCTATGCTGAGCTGAACACGCGCGCTAACCAGCTTGCCCATCACCTTCGCGCTTTGGGCGTCGGCCCTGAAGTCATCGTAGGGCTATGCGTCGAGCGCTCAATCGAGATGCTGGTCGGCATATTAGGCATTTTGAAGGCCGGTGGCGCTTACGCGCCGCTGGACCCTAGCTATCCGCCCGAGCGCCTCGCTTATATGCTGGAAGAAGCCAGCGCCCCTGTACTGGTCACGCAAGCTCACCTCGAAGCGCAATTGCCCACCACCGACGCCCGGCGTGTACGCTTGGATGCCGACTGGCACGACATCGCAGCCCAGCCGCACCATACGCCGCACAGCGGAGTGACGCCGGCGCATCTCGCTTACGTCATCTATACGTCGGGTTCGACCGGGCGGCCCAAAGGGGTCATGATCCGACATCGTGGCGTCGCCAATTATCTGGCCTTCCTGACTCGTCATTATCAGCTCACCGCAGCGGACGTCGTGCTGAATGTGTCAGGCTTGGCCTTCGACCCGTCGGTGCGTGACCTGTTCGGTCCGCTGACCTCGGGGGGGCGAGCCGTATTGGTGCCTACCGCGCAGGCCAAGGAGCCGCACAAGTATCTGTCCGTGATCCACGAGCAGGGCGTCACCAAAATCCTCAGCATCACGCCCAGCTTCCTGCGTAGCCTGTGCGAGGCGGCTCAAGACCGCCCCTTGCCCCAACTGGCACTGCAGGCAATCTTGACCTGCGGCGAGCCGCTGGAAGCGGCCTTGTGCGATCGGCTTCGCCAAGTGTTCGGCGCGCAAGTTGCCGTGATCAACCAGTACGGCCCGACCGAGTGCACGCTCAGCTCAACCTGGTTCGCGGCCGTGCCTCAGCCAAGCGGCATCGTGCCGATCGGCCGCGCAATCTCGAACGCACGCGTCTACGTACTGGATCGACATCTGCAACTGGTTCCACCGGGCGTGGTCGGCGAGTTGTACATCGCCAGTGTCGGGTTGGCGCGCGGCTATTTCAAGCGGCCTGCGTTGAGCGCTGAACGCTTTATCGCAAACCCGTTCGGACACGGCGAGCGGCTATATCGAACCGGCGACTTGGCCAAATGGCGAGCCGATGGCCAACTTCAGTATCTGGGCCGCACCGACCATCAAGTCAAGATCCGAGGCATTCGCGTCGAACTCGGCGAGATTGAAACGCAACTACTGGCCTATCCGTCCATCCATCAAGCTGTAGTCGTAGCGCGGGAGGACGAGCCAGGCGAAAAACGATTGGTAGCCTATTTCGTCAGCGATGACACTATCGACACCACTGCGCTGCGCGATCAGCTCAAAGGCAGCTTGCCAGACTATATGGTGCCATCGGCGTTCGTCAGGCTCGACACCATGCCGCTGACGCCGAATAACAAAGTGGACCGTCAAGCACTGCCAGCGCCCGAATTCACGGCTGCAGCGACGTCCCGCTTACCGCGTACACCTGAGGAACAGGTTCTGTGCGAACTCTTTGCTGAAGTGCTAGGCGTCGCACGTGTCGGTATCGATGACAACTTTTTCGAGCTAGGAGGTCATTCACTACTCGCTGCTCGGTTGGTCAACCGTATCCGCACAACACTCGGCCTGGAATTCTCTATTCGTCACCTGTTTGAGACGCCTACAGTGGCAGGCTTGAGTCATCAACCCGATGGTCCGACCGACCCCAATTCATTGTTTCAAGTTGTGCTACCGCTTAGATCCCAAGGTGATCGTCCCCCGCTATTTTGTATTCATCCGGCGGGAGAGTTGGGTTGGTGCTATGCCGGGCTGATGCGATATGTCGATCGACAGTATCCTATTTATGGTCTGCAGTCACGCTGCCTGTCTACTCTGGGGCCTCTTCCGGAAAGCATCGAAGAAATGGCCTTAGACTATGTCGAACAGATCCGCAGCATTCAACCAACGGGTCCCTATCAACTGGTAGGCTGGTCCTTGGGCGGTCTCATTGCTTTTGAGATGGCTTGCATTTTACAAAAGCAGGATAAGGAAGTTGCTTTCCTGGCGTTGCTGGATAGCTATGTCAGGACAAGACAATATCAAATTCGCCGTGCCACTAGACAAGACATGATCGCTCACTTACTTGAAGAAGCAGGATACGATTCAGCGCATTTAGGTGAAAAACCGTTGAGCTTTGCTGAGTGTCAGGAAATTTTCCACAAAGGGGGAAGCTTATATGCGGTACTAGACGAGCCGCAGTTTGAGACTATTCTCAAGTTTTTTGAGAAAACCCCTCAAATCATTGAAAAATATGCTCCTCGCTCAACATTTGAAGGCGATTTGCTGCATTTCAAAGCAGCATTGGAAGAGCCGGGGTATCGGCCAGAACCGGAAACATGGCACGCTTATATAAAAGGACATATTGAGATGCACTCGATCGAGTGTGAGCATGGCACCATGATGCAACCGGAACCGTTAGCTCAAATTGGTCCCATCATTGCGCAGAAGCTAAGAACGGTAAGCTAAACGTTTACCCGTACGCGTGCGAGGTAGTACCGGAGCGAAACGCTACAGCTTTCCAAGCTTAGGCTCCGGTACGCCGAGCACGAGTGCTCTTTGCAA
Source organism: Mycetohabitans sp. B3 (assembly GCF_021498065.1). NCBI lineage: Bacteria > Pseudomonadati > Pseudomonadota > Betaproteobacteria > Burkholderiales > Burkholderiaceae > Mycetohabitans > Mycetohabitans sp. B3. Next base: position 421,338 of record NZ_JAHLKN010000026.1, read on the forward strand.
AGGATTTGGGGACGTCAGATTCAAGACTGTCATCAAGCGTCACAGCGTCGACATTTAAGGATGGGTAGATGAGGACGGATGCTTCGTTTGGAAAAAATCGCCTTGGCATTTTAGGAGGTATGGGCAGCGAGGCCACCGCATACTTCTTGCGGCTACTGGCTCAACGTGCGGGCGCGCGGGTCGATCAGGACCATGTCCCCTTTCTACTGCTTTCCTGCCCAGAGATTCCGGACCGCTCCACTGCAATCGAGAACGGTGACACGATTGTTCCGACAATGATCCATGCGCGGCTTGCGCAATTAGCGCAAGCTGGATGCGGCGCCGTCACCATTGCGTGCAACACCGCTCACTACTGGCGCGATGAATTCGCAGCGGCTTTGCGGATTCCGTTCATTGATATGATCTCCGCGACCGCGCGGCAGACTGCGCTCTCAGGAGCAGGGAGCGCAATCGTGCTAGGTACACGCTCCACTACCCGTTATCGATTGTACGATCACGCATTGACTGATGCCGGCGTGCGTCTCATCGAACCTGAAGATGAAATCATCGAGCTAACGAGTACCGCCATCTCGCTCAGCAAAGCAGGCGATCTTCCTGGTGCGTCGGCTCAACTGGCCCGTTCACTTGCGGCATGCGAGGCGTTGCACGCCGACGCTGTGATTTTGGGCTGCACCGAGTTGCCAATGGTGGTGCCTGAGGGGATCCGTGGCATCCATTTGATCGATTCGGTATCCTGTCTAGCTGAAGCTTGCGTACAGTGGTGGCGGGCTAAATCGATGCCTGATCAGGGTATGGAGGTACGCCTTAGGCCACTAGTCAAGGTGGGTTGATCTGACGTGTCATCGAGCAGCCGCCAACAAGCTCACCGCCAATAGGCATATTGATCTGCCAACTTGCCATTATCAATTCACCTTAGCGTTACCAGTCCAAATTTGGCTCCTTGGACAGCCTCATGCCGGCTGTTTTGGCCGATTTTGCGCGAAAGGTTGCGGTATATTGGTAATATGTTAGCGTCGAAATAATACTGGTTCTTGCCTACTTTATGTGAAGTTTGCGCAGCGAATTAGCACCGATTCAACACACGAGTGCGAAGTAGCTGGAAGCCGTGTCTGGCGGCTGAACTGTTGAGGTTGCGGCCGTCGCTATCGTGCGGTTACTTGCGAAGCCAGCATGAAAAAAGACGGGGAAAACAAATTGTTGCGGGAAGAACGGCGCAAAGGAGCGCGCCAGAAGCTGGCTGCAGCGCACACAAGCATGAGCGAACGCACGGCCCACCCACGGGAGCGCAAGGGAACCGTCCCCTTGCGCCACCCGATAAGGCCCATACTGGCAGTAGCCGATCTCAGCCCAATTCACACACTGACTCGGCCGGCAAGTCCAAGGCGGCAGTGTTGATCATGCCGCTTGTAGCGCATTCAGCTTCTGGCGCAAAATGCGACCGATCTGTGCAGTAGGCGCGGGCAACTCCATGTCGTAATGTTGGCAGGTGATGTCGTGAACCTCAATATTACCCCTTACATATGGCTGCCATGCCTTCGGTGAGATGGGTTGAGTCCATGCATCTCGTGCCATTGTCGCCCTGAAAAACAACATATCGCCACTGTAAACACGTGGCAAAAAACGTTGAACAAGCTGCACATTATTTTGAAGCACTGCACGGGTTTTCTCCCACAAATAATGGCCGGTTTCCGACAGACTGCCTGCAGCGTGGCGTACAAACAGATGATAAAAATCGTCTTCGGTGATCTTTGACTTGTTATCCCGTTGCACATAATGCGGCGTCGCATCGAGCACCGCTAGCAACGCAACCCGCTCACCCTGTTGTTCAAGCTGCGTTGCCATGCTATGGACCACTTTTCCGCCAAATGACCAACCTAGCAGATAGTAAGGCCCGCGTGGTTGAATACGGCGGATCTGCTGAATATAGTCTACCGCCATCGCTTCGATCGTGACGGCGGGCAACGAGCCACCGTCGAGTCCACGAGCTTGTAGACCATAGACCGGTTGATCTGCCTCTAAATGGCTCACCAGGCCTCGATAGTGCCAACTTAGCCCAGTCACAGGATGGACACAGAAAAGCGCAGGTCGAGCGCCATGAGGTTGAATCGGCAGTAGCACAGCAAAGGACTCGTCCTGCACGTTGTCTTGTGACGATACACGTTGCGCTAGCGCGGCAAGGATCGGTGCTTCAAACAGGATGGGCATCGGAATGGAGATACCCAAAGCGGTGCGGCTCCGACTGATCATCTGCGCCGCGAGCAGCGAATGGCCACCGAGCGCAAAGAAGTTATCGTGTCGGCTGATCCTCTCCACACCCAGCAGCTCGGACCAGATCTCGGCCAACGTGGTCTCGAACTCACCCTGCGGTGCCTCATACGCTTGATGCGCGAACGCCTTGGCGCTGGGCGCCGGCAGCGCACGCCGGTCCAGCTTGCCGTTCGGCGTCAAGGGGAATGCGTCAAGCTGCACGAACGCACTGGGCACCATGTAATCAGGCAACGCTGCCGCCACATGTGTGCGCAAGATACCCGCTAACGCGTCATCGGGATCGGCCACCACATACGCGACGAGCCGTTTATCTTGGCCTTCGCCCATGGCTAGCACCACCGCCTCGCGCACCTGCGCATGCTGGTTCAGGCACGCCTCGATCTCGCCCAATTCAATCCGAAAGCCGCGAATCTTGACTTGATGATCGTTGCGGCCCAGAAACTCTAAGTTCCCATCGGGCAAGTAGCGCGCCAAATCCCCCGTCTTGTACATCCGCGCATCGGCCTCGCCCACGAATGGGTCGTGCACGAAGCGTTCAGCGGTCAGCTCCGGGCGATTCAGGTAGCCGCGCGCCACCCCCACACCACCGATATACAGCTCACCCACCGCGCCCAGCGGTACCGGCTGACCGTAGCTATCGAGCAGGTAAATCCGGGTGTTTGCGATCGGACGACCGATGCAACACCCGTGATCACTATCATCTACTACTTCATATATCGTAACGATAACCGTCGTTTCAGTCGGACCATAAGTATTCAATAAGCGCGCCCGATGGCCTCCAGCTAACCATGCACGTTGTGTCGATGCGCTTAATGTGTCTCCGCCAATGAGAATCGCACGTACGCTGCTTGCAACAGCAGCTTTTTCCTGAATTAATTGTGCCCAGAACTGAGTGGGTAAATCTACCAAGCTTATGCGGTTTGCTTCGCAAAGATCCCAAAATTGCTTGGCGTCTGCCAGCCAAGCATCCGTTCTCAAAACTAACGTTGCGCCATAGCATAAAGTGCAAAAAATTTCTTCGACTGAGGCGTCAAAAGAGAACGAAGAAAATTGCAAAAGGCGATCTCGCGAACTCAGTCCAAGTCGCTGCGCCATTACTATTCCATGGTTGACTACACTACTGTGCTGAACCAAAACGCCTTTTGGTATGCCGGTGGAACCGGATGTATAGATCACGTACGCTAGATGTCGGGACGTCAGTGACGGCACCGACGGATTCGTCTCCCGCTGCGCCAGCAGCGTGTTCGGGTCCAGCACCGTAAGATGGGCC